>NZ_JBYLHY010000018.1:0-156739 GCF_057749925.1 Paenibacillus sp. sgz302191 | reverse complement strand
TTATATATATATCGAATTATAGTAAATTGCAACCAAACGACACTCAACTACATGCGTGCCATCTCATCACGAATACCTTTATATGGATTTCATCCCACAGTTAGGGTTTTGTTTGCAAAGCCAGTGGTCGGCCCAGCCAGCCAAGTGCCTCATGCCACCTCGCCGAAATGCAACCGTTCCTGCCCAACACGCGCCTAGCCCGACTCAGGTAGCGCCGCCGTAACGAACGCGGCTTCCAGCCGCGCGGTGCGCTCGACCGCCGCCGTCATGCGACGCCGTCAGCCCACAGTGCACAGCTCTCAGCACCCGGTGCGCCCTAATTAAGCGTCCCCTCTAGCTCCACCTGTTTGGATGGCTTTACGAAGAAAGGCTGCGATCAATGGATGACTGACATGTTTCAAAGCCGAACGCTCAGGTTGAAATAACGTCCCCATAAAGAAAGGATGCTGATCGAGCTCCATGATGCGAACTTCACCATCAAGATCTGTTCCGGCAATGCGCAAGCCCGCTTTTTCTAACATAGGGCCAAATTCGGGGTTCAAGCCGTAATTGCAAATCCCATACTGTTCAACAATCTCATGGGTTCCATAAATATTTGCCGCTTTTGAACCGGGGCTCAGCTTAAACGTATGTATCTTTTCACTGACCGAGCATGTGAGAGGAGCAACCAGTATCAAAGAAGCGGAAGGATTTTCCTCGGCGTGATCGGCTTCAGCAAGTCCCAGGACATTTCTGGCAAACTCAATCATCATATGCTGAAAACCGCCGCACGTGCCTAAAAAGGGAATCCGGCGCTCGCGGGCAAACCGGATGCCATTGAGGGCGCCTTGCATGCTGCGGTAAGGGCTGGCAGGAACTACCCAAAGCGCATGATACTTGGCAAGCTTCCGCTCGCAATCTTGATCCAGCGAAGGGGTGGGAACCCATTCAAAATGGATGGAGACACCCAGATCATTTGCCGCCAATTGGATCGCTTGAGGTATAGCTGCATGTGCCGTGACTTCCGCATCGTAATCGCCAATTAATCCGATTTGATACACGCTTACACATCCTCTCCAATTTTACTCAAAAAATTAATTATAAAAGCTGCATATCCTTAAAATCAATAGTTGAATTTCTGAAAGTATTCGATGAGGAACGTCAAGTTTCCCCGGTTTCTCCAGGCTTGTCCGATGAATACCGCATTGTCGGCAGAGGCTTAATCTAGTATCATTGAGGGTACTGCATATTTAGGAATGAACTAGAAATTTTGGGAGGGAAATAGGTATGAAAATATTGTTCATCGGCGGTACCGGACTCATTAGTGAAGCTGTCTCCAAGTTAGCTGTGGAGAAGGGGCATGAGCTGTATTTATTCAATCGGGGAGGGCGCAGCAGCTTTGTTCCCGAAGGAGCGCACATCATTACGGGCGACATTCGCGATGCCGCGGCCGCTTCGCGGACTTTGCAGCCCTACGATTTTGACGTTGTCGTGGATTGGATCGCCTTTACCCCCGACCATGTGCAAACGGATATCGAGCTGTTTCAAGGAAAGACCAAGCAGTACATTTTCATCAGCTCCGCCTCCGCGTACCAAAAACCGCTCCAGCATTATCTCGTCACGGAGCAAACGCCGCTGGACAATCCGTTCTGGCAATATTCGCGCGACAAAATCGCCTGCGAAACGCTGCTCATGGAAGCGTACGGGCGGAACGGGTTCCCTGTGACCATCGTGCGGCCGTCCCATACGTACGGCAATACGATGATTCCGTCGGCGCTGAACAGCCGGCAGCATCCGTGGTCGCTCATAGACCGCATGCGCAGCGGCAAAAAAATCATCGTGCACGGAGACGGCTCATCCCTGTGGACGATGACGCATAACAGCGATTTTGCCAAAGGTCTGTTCGGTTTGCTGGGCAATGAAGCGGCCATCGGGGAGGCGTTTCACATTACTTCCGATGAGGTTCTGTCCTGGAATCAGATCTACGGCTTGATTGGCCGGGCGGCAGGCGTGGAGCCCGAACTTATACATATTTCATCCGATTTTCTGTGCGCGCGTTCCCCGGAGCTGGCCGGTGGGCTGTATGGCGACAAAGCGGTCAGCAGCGTATTCGACAACAGCAAAATCAAACGGTACGTGCCGGAGTATGCGGCGACTGTCCCGTTTGCCGAAGGGATTCAGCGCACGATCCGCTGGTTCGAAGCGGACCCGCACCGCTGTATGGTGGATGACGCCTGGAATATGTGGATGGACGGCATGATTCAAGCTTTTGAAACGGGCATACGCTCGTAACGCCGGAATTATTTTTTTCGATGTTCAGGAGGATTCGCATGCAGCAAACGAAAAGCGTAAATTCGCTTCATCAATATTCCAACATGCTGCAAAAATACTTGCTACCGCAGCGGAAAGCTTTGACCGTGCTTGCTCTGCTGCTTTTTGTTTCCATCGGTATGCAGCTTATCAATCCGCAAATTATCCGATTTTTTATCGATACGGCGCAATCCCAGGGGGAAATGACGCCGCTATACACTGCCGCGGGCTTATTTATCGCGTTTTCTCTCGCGCATCAGCTGATTTCCGTCGCAGTTACGTATTTTAGCGAAAATATCGGGTGGAAAACGACCAATACGCTCCGCGTGGATTTGGCCGCTCACTGCCTGTCTCTGGATATGTCTTTCCATAAATCGCATACGCCGGGGGCGCTGATCGAGCGGGTTGACGGCGATGTGAATGCGCTGGCCAACTTTTTTTCCAGCATGATGATTCATCTGGTCGGCAATTTGCTTTTAATGATCGGGATTGTTGTCCTGCTGTTCCGGGAAAATTGGATGATCGGCGCGGGGATGGCGCTGTTCGTGCTTTTTGCGTTTGTTATCATTCAGCGGATTCGCAAATTCGCCGTCCCCGTATGGTCGGGGTGGAGGCAGGCGTGCGCCGAGTTTTACGGGTTTATCGGGGAGCATCTGGAAGGCACCGAAGATATTCGGGCCAACGGGGCCGCCGGATTTGTGATGGGACGCTTTTATGCGATGCTTCGCCGGATGCTGCCGCTGCGCATCAAAGCGTTCCTTGGATTTTGCGCGATGTGGAACACGTCGATTCTCGTGTTTGTTCTCGGGAATGCGCTTGCATTCGGCATTAGCGCTTACTTGTGGCACACCGAGCATATTTCGCTTGGCACCGTGTATTTGATTTTCTTCTACACCGAGCTGCTGGCAAAGCCGATTGAGAAAATCAGGACGCAAATGGAAGATTTGCAAAAAGCCGACGCCAGCATCAGCCGCATCCGCGAGCTCTTCGAGACGCGCTCGCGGATCGCGGACGGTCCCGGCGCGCCGCTGCCGCAAGGGCCGCTGGGCGTGGCGTTTCGCGATGTGACTTTTAGCTACGAGAGCGACAGCGACGCCGGAGCGCCGACGATTGAGGAGCTAAACGTAACGCTGCGTCCGGGAGAAGTGCTGGGCCTGCTCGGGCGGACGGGGAGCGGGAAGACGACGCTGGCGCGGCTATTGCTCCGCTTTTACGATCCGCAGCACGGCTCCATCGAGCTGGGCGGCGTCGACATTCGCAGCTGCACGCTCAACGACTTGAGGCAACGCGTGGCGATGGTCACGCAAAATATCGAAATTATGCAGGGATCGGTCAGAGACAACCTGACCTTTTACGACGATACCGTGCCTGACGGGCGGATTGTCGAAGTGCTGCGCGACCTCGGCCTGGAAGCGTGGTACGAGTCGCTGCCGGAAGGGCTGGACACGCAGCTTGCTTCCGGGGGCGGAAGCCTTTCGGCAGGCGAAGCGCAGCTGCTCGCTTTTGCCCGGGTGTTTCTGACGGAACCGGGGCTGGTCATTATGGACGAAGCTTCGTCAAGGCTCGATCCGCTAACGGAGCAGCGCATCGAGAAAGCGATCGGCAAGCTGCTGGCCGGCCGCTCCTGCATTATGATCGCGCATCGGCTCGCTACGGTGCAGCGGGCGGACCAGATCGTCATTTTGGAAAACGGCCGGATTCTGGAGTCGGGCAGGCGCGAGCAGTTGGTTGCGGACCCGTCATCCCGGTTCAGCCGGCTGCTTGCCACCGGCCTTGAGGAGGTGCTCGCTTAGCGATGAAGACGCATCAATATTTGTGGCGGTTAATTATGTACCGTCCCGTTCTATATTGGATAAATGCGGCGGCATGGACGGTCATTTATTTGGCTCCGATCGCACCCGGACTTGTGACCAAGGAGTTTTTCGACTTTTTGGCCGGCCAATCGGCTGCGGGGTTCGGCGTATGGGGCATTATCGCGCTTCTCCTGGGCGCTGCGCTCGGCCGGATGATGCTGATCCTGATGGGCTTTATTACGGATGTAAACTTCCGCTTCCGCATGGGTATGCTGCTGCGGCGCAACTTGCTGGAGCATGTGCTCAAGCAGCCGGGAGCGCGGGCGATTCCGGTTTCTCCGGGGGAGGCGATCAGCCATTTCCGCGATGACGTCGACCATTCGGAAGAAGCGGCGAGCTGGTCGGTGGACGTATTCGGGATGACCTGTTTCGCTGCCGTATCCAGCTGGATTCTTATTCGCATCGATGCGCAGATGACGCTGCTTGTCTTTTTGCCTTTGGTGCTTGTCGTATCGGCAGCCCAACTGGCCACCGCGCGATTGCAAAAATACCGCGCAGCCAGCCGGGAAGCGACGTCCCGCGTGACCGGCGAGATCAGCGAGATGTTCGGGAACGTGCAGGCGATTCAGGTGGCCGGCGCCGAGCGGCGGGTCATCGGCCGTTTTGCCCGTTCGGGCGATGAACGGAGAAAGGCGATGATTAAGGACCGCCTGATGAGCGAACTGCTCGATTCGGTCTTTTCCAACTCGGTCAACCTCGGCACGGGGCTGATCTTGCTATTGGCAGGGCAAAAAATGCGCGCAGGCACTTTTTCCGTCGGCGATTTTGCGCTGTTCGTCTATTATTTGACGTTCGTCACGCAGTTCATTTCCAATGTCGGCAAATTTTTGACTTATTTCAAGCAGATGAGCGTCGCCCTCGAACGGCTTACTTTGCTGCTGCAGGGGGCTTCCGCCAAAGTGCTGACGATGGTCAGGCCGCTGCATCTCCGTAAAAGCGGCGGATTCGCTGCGGCAAGCCGGGGAATGGCTGCGGACGGCGGTGAAAGCGTCGACCCGGATGCGCCGGACGATCGCACCGCGAACGCCGGCGCCCTGCGGCGTCTTAGCGTAAAAGGGCTGTCGTACCGCTACGCGGATACGGGGAGGGGTATTGCGGACGTGGCATTCAGCCTCGAGCGGGGATCGTTCACCGTCGTCACGGGAGCGATCGGCTCCGGCAAAACGACGCTCGTCCGCACGCTGCTCGGCCTGCTGCCGAAGGCGAACGGCACGGTGGAATGGAACGGCAGGGAGGTCGAGGATGCCGGATCGTTCTTCATCCCGCCGCGCAGCGCCTACACGGCGCAGGTTCCCCGGTTGTACAGCGATACGCTGCGGAACAACATTTTGTTAGGTCAGGCCGGCGGCGAGGACAGCTTGAAGCGGGCGGTCTACGCCGCGGTGATGGAGGAGGACGTCGCTCATTTGCAGGACGGGCTCGAGACGGTCATCGGCCCGCGCGGGGTCAAGCTGTCCGGCGGCCAGGCGCAGCGGACGGCGGCAGCCCGCATGCTCGTGCGCGACGCCGAGCTGTACGTGTTTGACGATCTGTCGAGCGCGCTTGACGTCGAGACGGAGCAAAAGCTTTGGGAGCGGCTGTTCAGGCTGAGGGGCGATGCCACCTGCCTGGTCGTGTCGCACCGCAAAGCGGCTCTCAGCCGGGCCGACCGCATCATCGTGATGAAGGACGGACGAATTGAAGCGGAAGGCACTTCCGCAGAGCTTTTGCAAGGCAGCGCCACCTTCCGCGAATTGTGGTACGGCGATGACAGAGGCTCGTCAGGGACAGCCGGCTAACCGATAAAACGGATCAGCTCGCCGACGAATTTTTCCAAATACTTTTGGTCGATTGCATCGAATCTGTCCTTGACGGGGCTGTCGATATCGAGAACGCCGATCAGCTCGTTATGCTTGATCAGCGGGATGACGATCTCCGATTGCGAAGCGGCGTCACACGCAATGTGGCCGGGAAATTGATGGACATCGGCGACCCGGACGGTTTGTCTTTGGAGAGCGGATGTCCCGCACACGCCTTTGCCGAGAGGAATTCGCACGCAGGCGGGGAGACCTTGAAAGGGACCGAGCACAAGCTCGTTGTTTTTCAGCAAATAAAAGCCCGCCCAATTCACTTCCTGAAGAAAAGAGCGAAGCAGGGCCGACGCGTTGGCCAGATTGGCGGTTTGGTCCGATTCGCCTTCCAACAAAGAGGTCAGCTGTTTGATGAGCGTTTCGTAGTCGTCCTCTCTCGATCCGGTATAGCTGGCAGATTGGAACATGGGGAATCCTCCGTTTTCGTAAGGTGATGGCAGTTTCTTTCTTCAAATAACCTTAGCGCGCCGGAGGCGGCAAGTCAACAGAGCGTCGCGAGGGCGGGGTGCCGCATATTTTTGGCAAGTTCCGCTTTCTTTGTTATCATAGGTCATAGGTACAATATCCAATTAAAGAAAGCGGTGAAGAGAGGATGACAGAGCATGCGCATGAAACCGGCGGATATGAGCTGGCGACATTTGCAGGAGGATGCTTTTGGTGCATGGTAACCCCCTTTGAGGAGATGCCGGGCATCGTGAAGGTTGTCTCGGGATATACCGGAGGACACACGGTGAACCCAACGTACGAAGAAGTTTGTTCGGAAACGACCGGGCACGCGGAAGCGGTGCAAATCACGTTTGATCCGAAGCTGTTCCCTTACGAGAAGCTGCTGGACATTTTTTGGCGGCAAATTGATCCGACCGATGCCGGCGGTCAGTTTTATGACAGAGGCTCGTCGTATCGCAGCGCGATCTTTTACCATAGCGAGGAGCAGCGGGAGCAGGCGGAAGCGTCCAAGCTGGAGCTGGAACAAAGCGGACGCTTTGATCGCCCGGTCGCGACGGAAATCGTGGCGGCAGGCGTATTTTATCCGGCGGAAGAGTACCATCAGGATTATCACCATAAAAATCCGCTCCGTTACAAAATGTACCGGAAAGGTTCCGGCCGTGACGCTTTTATCGAAAATCACTGGAACACCGACAAAGACAAGGAAGCGCGCAGGGGCAACTTGACGAAGCTTCAATATGAAGTTACGCAAAATAGCGCGACCGAGCCGCCGTTTCAAAATGAGTTTTGGGACCATCACGAAGAAGGCATTTACGTAGATATCGTCTCAGGGGAACCGCTGTTCAGCTCGCGGGACAAATTTGATTCGGGCTGCGGCTGGCCGAGCTTTACCCAACCTTTGTATGCCGGCACGATCAAAGAGAAGCAGGATTTAAGCCATTTCATGGTGCGCACCGAAGTGAGGAGCCAGGAGGCCGACTCGCATCTCGGACACGTGTTTAACGACGGGCCTGGGCCGACCGGACTGCGCTATTGCATCAATTCCGCCGCACTGCGCTTCATCCCGGTTGACGATCTTGAAAAAGAAGGCTACGGAGCATACTGCCGACTTTTTGATTAATGCAAAAGCTGCAATTCCTCCATCTCAGCATGGAGGGGGCGCGGCTTTTTTGCCTATATAATCGATGAACGTCGGTGATCCGGCGTCATAATTCTCCAACGCGGTCAGGGCTTTGCCGCCCAAAGACGGCGGTGCTGGCGATCGCGCAGCGGCTCTTTTCTCATGCGCGCCTCTCCCGGCGCGGGCTGCAGCGCTGCACGGCGGGCGGTTACGCGCCGGAGAGGCAGTACCGCGCGCAGCTCTCCGCACGCGGTGTTGCGCCGCATGACGGGGGCCGGTCGGCCACATGGCCGGCTTGGGGAGAAAACCTGCGAAAGTGCAGGTTTTTTCTGAGAAAGCGATTCATTTTGGCAAAAAGCCTGCAAAAGTGCAGGAATTTTCGCTGAAAATGAATCTGAGCCCCTGTGCGTGGCGAAAAGCCTGCACAAATGCAGGAATGTTTCGTTTTCAGCGTATGAACGAGCAAAAGCCTGCACTTTTGCAGGCTTTCTCCGCGCGCTCAGGCAATTAGGCGGCCGGGCTCAATACGAATCGGCCGAAGCGCTCCCAAAAGTGCTGGAAATGAGGATGTAGCAAGTGCTTTGTTTGCTCGTACAGTAACGGGACCATCAATAAGTATCGGGTGACAAGAACATGATCTCATTCTTTTTCGCGATTAATCATACTTCTGCTTGACACTGGAGTTGTTATTGATTTATTATGAGGAAAATTTAGGTATGTAGGAAGGAGCGTGAGCGAGGATGAAAAAGGCATTTGGATATGAGCGCATTCAACTGTGGAGCCCATCGGAAGGCGACCATTTATTTATAAACGCCCCAAAGCCTTATACCTCGCCACGCGGCCTTTTTTCGATATCCCTATCTCCCTGACGACAGGGAGGAATTGCAGGCAAAATTGCGTTATTTTTGACGCATTTGTCCGGATATGAAAAGACCGCTGGAGTCCAGCGGTCTTTTTGTTTTATAAGGCGATGGGGGAATAATAAAAAAAGGGTTGACAGCAAAAATAACCAGTGATAAGATCATAATCAGTAAAGCGGTAAAACATTAAAGTGATAAAGCGCGAAAGCAAAAAAGTGTAACATTGTAAAAACTACGAAGAAAGGAAGGGATAGGCCATGAGAAAGCCATTATTTATGAATCCATGCGAGCAGTCTAATCAGCAACAGCCATTTGGCTATCATGAGATATCGATCATTCATGAGCATGCCGATATTTGGCGCGAGAGCGGCAGTAAAGGGGCATTTAGCAACTTTCTTAAAGCCTATATCCAGCCAATCAAAAGTAGTTTTTACGTGCCACGTTTGGGCCGTGCAATCCTAAAAAGAGGAGGAACGGCGCTAACGTGATCATGAATCGCGGACCGTTCTGAATCTGAATCCGTTGATCCATAGATTTGTACGTAAAAGGCTACTTGCACCCTTGGCGAGTGGTCCATTTGTGTTTGTCGTAATTCCGGACTACCGGGTTAGGCGAAACGATACAAGTGGAACCGCAATGGGCGAGTAGCCTTTTCTACACCGTAATAACGAACATATGTTTCATTGAGAGCGGGGTTATTGCACTCGTATTGAAAACGAGCGCCTCCAAGGGTTCAAAAGACCAAAGGTGAAGCCGGCTAACTCGGCAATCAGCAAAATCGTCGATCACAGGTCAAATCCTGCTCGACCCTCCAAATACTTGGCGCATTAGGCAAGCGGTCTAAGCCACAGGACTTTCAATCCTGCATTCGCTCGGTTCGAATCCGGCATGCGTCACCAAAATGCGGAATTAGTTTAACGGAAGAACGGGTGCCTCCCAAGCATTCGGTATGGGTTCGATTCCGGTTGATCTCCCTATATTGCCTCTTAGCCAAGTTGGTAAGGCAGCGGCCTTTGAAGCCGCGATCCCAGGTTCGAGCCCTGGAGGGGCAGCCATGCGGCTGTGATGGAATGGCAGACATACGAGCCTCAGATGCTCGTGCAGCGAAAGCTCACCTGTGGGTTCAAGTCCCACTTGCCGCACCAAAAAGTACATAAATGAACGGTTCGCAGAGTGTGAGTCGACCATGAGTTGGGTTCAGAGTTGTGGTTGAACGAAACACAAGCTGTAAAAAATCTGTGGGAGATTAACCCGCTCCAAGCAAGGATTTACCGTGTCCACAAGCTGGCGTAGCTCAATTGGCAGAGCAACTGACTTTTAATCAGTAGGTCAAAGGTTCAAATCCTTTCGCCGGCACCAATATGGGAGAGTAGCGAAGAGGCTAAACGCAGCTGACTGTAAATCAGCTTCCTTCGGGGCTCGGCGGTTCGAATCCGTCCTTTCCCACCATCGGGATGTAGTTCAGCTTGGTAGAACGCTAGTTTCGGGTACTAGAGGTCATCGGTTCAAGTCCGGTCATCCCGGCCATATGACGTAGTGGTGAAGCGGCATAACACACCTGTCTTTCGAACAGGGATTCGCGGGTTCGAATCCCGTCTACGTCTCCAATTCGGTTCCATAAACGCACTGTTAATGTATGTAATGCAGGTTCGAGTCCTTTCGATTCCACCAATTATGTAGGGGTCCATGTTCCTCGGCCGGCGAGTCTGCCTCCAAAGCAGACTGTGGTGGGTTCGATGCCCACGCCCCCTGCCAATCTTCGGGGTATAGAATGGCGGTGTGAGAGTTAAACCAAAACTTTGCCGCCGCGGCAAGTATTTGCTTTAATAAACTCGCGGCAAACATTTGCTTTAATTGCTGGACCTGTATGCAAGTCGTGGGAACAGGGAGCAATTCAACAGGCATTATGCGAGGTACGAAGCCTTCTATCACCGGGAAATGGGTCTGCAACCACCTCAGGAGATAAGAAGCCGTATGGCGTCCTATTTGGGATGAAGCGACTAATAGGCATAAAGACTTAAAGCAGAGAGCAATTCTCTCTGCTTTTTTTGTGTTTTTTGACAGAAATCGCGGTTTTGTGAGAATTTTGTGAGAACCGTTTGATAAAATGTGGATGAAGTTGAGCGGGAGTCGTCGATTCCATGGCTAAAGCAAGTTCGATTTGTATACGGAATTTCAGCATCTGCTCTTGCAGGACATACCTTTGTCACAGGTCCCGGAAATTGGAACATCAACGTTTCATTATGGGAGGGAGAGATAGGGAGGGGATGTCGGGAACACGTCCATATTCACACCGATTTCCGAAACCACGGTAATGGCGGAAAACAGGTTTTTCATGGACGGAACAGTCAAGATCAAGTTGATTTCATCTAGGTAGGACTCGGCAAGGGAAAGCTTCAGTTCAGGAAGTTTCTCCTTCATGGAGCTGTGAATGAGTGGTTCGATATCAAAAGAAGTATCGGACGATTGTCCAAGAGCTTGTCAATGATGTTCATGGAGGAGCTTTTGCTGAAGGTATCCGAAACCACATTTCCAAGCTGAATGTTAGCACTACAACGTAGTCTAAAAACGCTGGACATCAACAACAAAGTTGGTGGAAGCGATGCAGGCCACAATAAAGGTTTTGTAGACGTTGATTCCGCAACAGACAGGGTGCGTGCTCGAAGCGACACTTATTTGTGCTTGGAAAGGCAATCTACACATATAACCATGCGGTCACTCCGTAAAAAGAGGCGGCCCACTCACCTCCACGTGATTTGTAATGTACTGATATCCCTGTAACTCAAGAATACAGAAAAATCGCTCACGGCGAACGGATTTCATTCCGTTTTGTGCCTTGAGCGAAGCGAAAGGAATGGATATAACCATGAAAGCAAGAAAGCAGCATTTGAAACTAAAAAGACTTGTTTTTGCAGGGGCACTGATACTCAGTATGATTATTCAACTGCTGTCTGTGCCGCCGGCGGCGGTTCATGCAGCCGGCAGCGCCGCATTTACCAAAGCCTACATAACAAGCTATAATACCGGCGTGGTGGATGTGGTGGACTTGACCACCAACACGGTACAAAAGGCCAAAATAACAGTAGGGACCCAACCTAATAGTGCAGGGTTTAACCCCAACGGCACCCAAGTCTTTGTTACCAACAGGGGCAGCAACACCGTTTCGGTGATTGACCCGGCTACTGATACGGTGGTTAGAACAATACCAGTCGGTTCCGCGCCTTTTGGTGTAGCCTTTAACGCAGATGGCAGCAAGGCCTACGTGGCAAACAATGGTAGCAACACACTCTCTGTGATCGATACAAATACCCTTGCTGTTACCAAAACGATACCGGTATCCCTTGGTCCAGCTGCCATGGTAGTGGTTAATGGGAAGCTTTATGTCACTTGTAGTTCAAATAGTGTTTTTATTGTGGATGTCGCTAGTGATACCGTCATCGCACCTACAATTATGGTGGGTACTCACCCTTTTGGTCTATCGGCTAATCCTGCCGGCACCAAGATCTATGTGGCAAACCAAACCAGCAATACTGTGTCGGTCATCAATGTTGCTAACAATGCTGTGGAAGCAACAATTAATATAAGTAATCAACCCAGCGCAACGGAAGTCACCCCCGATGGCAGTAAGGTTTATGTGGCAAGTAGCAATAGCAATAATATTTCTGTCATTGATACCGCTACGAACACTGTGACAGCTACCATTATAGTTGGCAACTTGCCTTTTGTTGTGGGTATCTCAAAAGATGGAAGCCGTGCCTATTCGGTTAATTACCTCTCCAATAGCATGAGCGTGATTGATACCTCCAATAATACCGTGATTCAGACGATAGGTTTGAGTTCAGGTCCATTTATGGTGGGAACCTTCATGGTTCCTACGGCGGTGGCCTTGGCCGCCGCAACGCCAGCGCCAGTGCTGACAGCCGCGCCAGGGCCGGGAACGGCGCCGGGGACAACAGTGGTTGCAGCGACCGCAGGAGCAGGCAGCCGACTGGTGGTGAAAGTATCGTCCAGCAGCATCGCTACCCCCGATGCGGGAGACGCTGCGCCAACAGGAACGGGAGTGATCGATCCGTATACGCAGGGAGCAGATATTAGCGGAGCGGATGCGACAACGAACAAGTATGTGGGCGTGTATGAAGTGAACAGCAGCAACCAGATCGTAAGCTTCAAACTTATTACGCTGACGGCGGCAAATATCAACAATCCCGCTCCAGTGCTGGCAACCGTGCCAGGGCCGGGAACGGCGCCGGGGACAACAGAGGTTGCAGCAACCGCAGGAGCAGGCAACCGTCTGGTCGTGAAAGTATCGTCTAGCAGCATCGCTACCCCCAATGCGGGAGACGCAGTGCCAACAGGAACGGGAGTGATCGATCCGTATACGCAGGGAGCAGATATTAGCGGAGCGGATGCGACAACGAACAAGTATGTGGGCGTGTATGAAGTGAACAGCAGCAACCAGATCGTAAGCTTCAAACTTATTACGCTGACGGCGGCAAATATCAACAATCCTACTCCAGTGCTGACAGCCGCGCTAGGGCCGGGAACGGCGCCGGGGACAACAGAGGTCGCAGCAACCGCAGGAGCAGGCAACCGTCTGGTCGTGAAAGTATCGTCCAGCAGCATCGCTACCCCCAATGTGGGAGACGCAGCGCCGACAGGAACGGGAGTGACAGATCCGTATACGCCGGGAACAGATATTAGCGGAGCGGATCCGACAACGAACAAGTATGTTGGCGTGTATGAAGTGAACAGCAACAATCAGATCGTAAGCTTCAAGCCTATTACGCTGACAGCGGCTAATATCAACAATCCTACTCCAGTGCTGACAGCCGTGCCAGGGCAGGGAGCGGCGCCGGGAACGACGGTAGTTTCTGCGATTTATGGAAACGACAACCATCTGGCCGTAAAAGTATCGTCCAGCAGCATTGCTGCACCGAATGCGGGAGACGCAGTGCCGACAGGAGCAGGGGTCATCAATCCATACGTTCCGGGCTCTAACATTTCTGGCGTCGATGCGACAACGAACAAATACGTTGGCGTGTATGAAGTCAACGCAAACAACCAAATTGTAAACTTCAAGCAGATCATCCTGGGAGCAGGCGATGTAAATAGCAATAGCGCGCCAACGCCGGTAGTTACAGCTTCGGCCGCACCGGGTGGCGCATCTGGAACGACGGTAGTTTCCGCAGTTTACGGAAACGGCAATCACCTAGTCGTGAAAGTATCGCCCATCAGTATTGCTACTCCAAATGTAGGAGATGCTGCACCTAATGGTGCAGGAGTCACCAATCCGTACATTTCGGGTACAGACATTCCCGGTGTAGATGCGGCAAGCAACAAATTTGTTGACGTATATGAGGTCAATGCAAACAACCAGATCGTCGGCTTCAAACAGATTGTTCTTACAACAAGCACCGTCAATAATAAACAAGCAGCCGTACTGGCAGCAACAATAACACCGGGAACAACTTCAGGAACAACGGCAGTTGCAGCCGCGCCAGAGGCAGGCAACCATCTGGTGGTTATCGTATCGTCCGGCAGCATCGCCACTCCGAATGAAGGAGATGCTGTGCCGACAGGAGCGGGGGTCACCAATCCATACATTCCGGGCACAAACATTTCTGGCATCGATACGGCAACCAATAAATATGTCGGGGTGTACGAAGTCAACGCCAATAATCAAGTTGTACGCTACAAACTCATTACGCTAACCTCTGCGGATATTAAACAAAATTCCTCAGGTGGAAGTGATAGTGGAAGTGGTAACGGTAGCGGAAACAATAACGGAAGCGGCACCACGACTACACAGCCTGCCACTCCCTCAGCGGGGAATACAAGCGTGGATATTTTTGTGAACGGCAAGGTTGAAAGTGCTGGAACTTCTGTGACAACGAACGAAGGAAATAAGTCGGTAACAACAATCACAGTGGATCCGCAAAAACTGAATCAAAGGCTGGAAAGTGAAGGGAATCATGCGATCGTTACAATACCGATGAACACGAAGGCTGATATTGTTATCGGAGAATTGAACGGGCAGATGGTGAAAGCTATGGAGAATAAGCAGGCGGTAGTCGAAGTAAAGACGGAGACTGCTACTTATACTCTACCTGCGCAGCAAATCAACATCGACTCCATATCCGCTCAGATCGGCAAGTCTGTAGCGTTGCAGGACATCAAGGTGCAAATCGAAATCGCGACTCCGACAGCGGATACGTTGAAAGTTGTTGAAAATGCAGCAGCCAAAGGAACGTTTACGCTTGTCGCACCGCCGCTGAACTTTACGGTGAGAGGCACCTACGGAGAAAAAACCATCGAAGTATCGAAGTTCAACACCATTGTGAAACGCACCCTTGCGATACCGGACGGCGTTGACCAGAACAAGATCACTACAGGCGTTGTCGTCGAGCCTGATGGAACCGTACGCCATGTGCCGACCAAAGTTGTTGCGATCGATGGCAAGTATTATGCGAACATCAATAGCTTGACCAACAGCACCTATGCCTTGATATGGCACCCGATGACGTTTGCGGATGTAGAAGGGCACTGGTCGAAAGACGCGGTGAACGATATGGCTTCGCGCCTTGTGGTAACCGGTATCGATGCAACGCATTACAATCCTGACATGGCGATCACTCGTGCCGAGTTCACAGCGATTATCGTTCGCGCGTTGGGACTGGCCGATAACGGGAAAATCTCTCCATTCGGCGATGTGATGGCTGGTGAATGGTACGTCGGCGCGGTGGCGAAAGCGCAGGAATACGGCATCATTGAAGGATATGAGGACGGAACGTTTGGTCCGAACAAAACAATCACCCGCGAAGAAGCAATGGCGATGATCGCGCGGGCGATGAAGTGGACGGGACTTAACGCAAGCGTCAGCGGCGCGGAAGCGGAATCAATGCTCTCCACGTTTGTGGATGGTGCGTCGGTAGATGCATGGGCGAAACAAGCAGTTGCAGCGACCGTGAAGAGCGGGTTAGTTCAAGGCAGAGATGCCGGAGTCAACCCGACGAGCGACATCACGAGAGCGGAAACGGCGGCTATCGTTCAGCGGATGCTGGAAAAGGCTAAATTGATCGACAACCGTAATTCCAAGTAATAGATAGCTCTGAGCGGGGCCGTCCAAAAGCGGATATGAAGCTGAGGGACGGCCCTTGCTTTAGATGTTAGAAGATTACGGAATACACCGACATCGATTACTGAAGGAGGATGCTTCATGACAAAAGTGCTGGTCGTTGACGATGCGGTATTTATGAGGACAATAATCAAAGACATTATTCTCAGTATGGGGCATGAAATCGCAGGCGAGGCATCCGACGGCCACGAAGCCGTAAAGCTCTATGCTTTGATGCGCCCGGACCTCGTGACTATGGACATCACAATGCCGGATATGGACGGCGTAGCTGCTGTCAGAGAAATACGGAAGATCGACCCGAAAGCCAAAATCATCATGTGCTCGGCCATGGGTCAGCAGGCGATGGTTCTCGACGCTATTACTGCCGGTGCCAAGGACTTCATCGTAAAGCCGATCCAAAAAGAAAGGGTTATCGAGGCGATCAACAAGGCGTTATAGGAGGCATGAGAACGTGATTAATGTAATGGCTGTCAGTGGTGATCCATTCGCCTTACGTCATGCTGAAACCGTGCTGAGTGCGTTAGAAATTGTGTGGATTTGCTCTCTTTTCACGAATCCCCGAGAGCTTCTGGAGCAGTTGCCCAGAGCATCCGTCGATCTTGTGCTAATTGATTTGGACATGAATAGATCCGGCATTCATGGTCTACAGTTGGCAAATGTCATCCAGTCTTCCAGACCAGACATTTCTATTGCTTTCGTGGCTTCAAACAGCGATTAAGTCTTCGAAGCGTTTGATATGGGGGTACTGGACTATATCGTGAAGCCGCTAACGGAGGAGCTGACCGCGAAACGAAAAAACCATTTCGGTTACGAGTTGCTTCTACTTAGATGAGTATCTAACGGACTTGATGATCTCGTGGTTCCCGATTATTGTCAAACAGGGCCGAGCCCGAAGAAATGGTCACATAATTATTATTATGTAACCAATCGGCAAATTTTTTGGGTCTAGGTATTTGCAAGTAGTCATACGTCCAAACAACCCACCCGCCCGGGACATATAATGCCATTGCAAGTGATTCATTAGCAGAAGGAGGTGTTTGGTATGGGCGCGTACGGAGCTGGCATGGGCAGCTGCGCAGGTTACGGTATGGGAACTAGCACTGCTGCTATTTTGGTTCTTTTCATCCTTCTGGTTATTATTTCGGTGACTTTTGCTTGGTAATACTGACAACAACCTAAATGAGACTCTTTCGGATAAAAAATATGGCTGCGTCCCGACAATCGATGCCGGGGTGGTTTGGCAGAAATGCAAGGGAACTTCGCGTTCCCTGTTACATAAGATCGCGACGATAACCGCGCGGGAGTATCCCCGCCTGGGGCTATCGTCTTTTTTGCTTTTCCGGGCACAAAATACAACGTGCCGGAGGGAACGATCGCGTCTCCCGTTACATAATTTAAACATATAAATGAAGGAGGGAACGGCATGGCAGAGGAATGGGAAGTCGGCACGGCGGCCAAAGCCGGGACGAACAGGCTGCAATTATGCCCGCCGCAAGCCAAAATATTGGCAATCGGGGCCGGTTCTATTTTGCTCTCGCTGGTCGCGTCGCTGCTCGAATCCGGAATGACCCATGTGCATGTGCGGATGACGGACCCGGCGCCGGCCGACCGGCAGCGGTTAAGGAATATGGCGGAACGCGTCCGCCGGACGGATCCCGGGGCCGTCATCGAAGAGATCGTCCCTGAACAGGAAGGAACGGATAGTTGGCGGGAACTCGTTCGGCCGTTTCATTGGATATTGTATGTATCTCAGGAAAACCGTGTGGAACAATTGCGCGCTCTTCACTCAGTTTGCCGGGAGGAAAAGAAGCTTTTTTTGCCGGCCGTATGCATTCGGCAGACAGGTTTGGCAGGCCCGCTCATACATCCGGACTCCGAAATTTGCTGGGAAACGGCGTGGCGCCGGATTCACCGATCGGTGTTTGACACACAGCCGTCCGCACAAGCTTGCTCTTCTGCCGCAGCTGCGATGCTTGCGAATGCGCTTGTATTTGCAATGCTGCAAGCGTCCGATCAAGCTTCCGGGCACATTTATATACTGAATCTGGCAACATTGGAGGGGGAAGTACACTTGTTGTTCCCCCATCCGCTTGTGAGCGGCCGCCCGGCGGGCGTACAAGTCCAACATAGAGAGCAGCGGCTGCAACAAAACTCGGTCATCCGGGGCGAGCCTTCCCCGTGGTTTTCTTATTTTAAGCGATTGACTTCGGCGGTAACCGGCATTTTTCATACGTGGGAGGAAGGGGACTTGAGGCAGCTTCCGATTGCCCAATGCCGGGTGCGGGTGGCGGACCCGCTGTCGGTAGGGCCGGCCGAGCTGCTGACGGATGTTACGTGTGCCGGCTTTACCCATGAGGAAGCGCGCAGGGAAGCCGGTTTGGCCGGAATGGAAGCTTATGCGTCGCGAATGTCCGATTGGATCGCGCTGCCGTCGCCTGCCGGGAACGGGAGCAGGAACGAGCAGGACCGGCGGCTGGAATTTATCGGCTTCGGAGCCGGCGTGACGTTTGCCGAAGGCGTTTGCCGCGCATTGCAAACGTGTTTGGCGCATGAACTGGGCAAGCGCTCTGCGCACCAAAGCCCAGCTGTCCGGGAAATCCAGCTGCATAAAATCGAAGATCGCCGCTGCCGCTTTTATTTAACGTCCTTAACTATTTTGCAAGGAACGCCGACCGTCGGCTTGGGAGAGAATCTGTCCGGTTTCCCCGTCGTGTGGGTCGGGACAGACGGGGGCTGGCATGGATGCGCCGGCTTAACTACGACCTTGGCGCTGCGTGCCGCTCTGCTGCAGGCGCTGCAGCAAGCGCAAGTTGCTGCAGCAGGGGGTGCTGCACAGGCTGAAGCTGAGGAGAAGAACGTGCGGGAAGCGCTGGAGTCGTGCAAAGCGCCCACGGATCAAGCGAAGCCTCTTTTCGCGGAAGGCCTGGCGCCGCTCGTCCTTGACATTCCCTCGATGGAAGAGGCGGGGGAGGCGGATATTTTACGGTCAGCCATGCAAATTTTGGAACTGAACCGCAAGTGGCTTTTCATTTACGACATCGGACTTGAGCCCTTCGGGAATGATGAGCCGGTACAACTGTTCGCCACGCTGCTGCGAGAGGAGGAGCTATCCTGATGAAAGCTGTAGTAGCCGTTGTCGGAGAAGGTTTATTGGCGGACTTCGTCTGCGGGGAACTCTCCGACCACTATACAATAGTTCGACAACCCGGTTTCACAACAGGGATCCCGCAGGCGGCGGAACTTGTTTTGGCTGCGGACGATAACGGGCATTCCTGCGATTATTTCGAGATTGAGGAACGGATGCGGCCGACCGGCATTCCGTGGCTTCGCGGCTTCCTTTTATCGGACGAAGGTGTGGTTGGGCCCTTGATTCGTCCGGGTTTGCCGGGATGTTCCCAATGCGCCGACAACCGGCGCTTCATTGCAGGACACGGCAGCGGGGAGACGCCGGATTGGCTCACAGCCGAACCCGAGGGGGCGGCCCCCAAGGCGGCTTCATTGCGTCCGGGAATTCGGCAGACGGCACATCTGCTGGCGGCGGAGACGCACCTGGCGCTGCAAGGCGGACGGCCGTATACCGAAGAACACGTCTACCTGATAAACCTGAAAACGCTGAAAAGCTCCGTTCATCATTTTTTGCCTGATCCGTTGTGCCCGGTATGCGGGTGTCTGCCCGACGATTCAAGAGAAGCGGCCCGTATATCCTTGCAGCCCAGACCCAAGCTCAGCGCCGGCAGCTATCGCTCCCGTTCGCTCATCGGCTTGCGGGAAGTTTTGCTTCAAGATTACCGGGATGCCCGAACAGGGCTTTTTAACGCACACATGTACGACCTTGTTTCGCCGTTTGCCGCCGTTGGCATGAATATGCCGTCGTTCGCGACCGGTGACGTGGTGACAGCAGGGCGCAGCCATTCTTATGCGGAAAGCGAATTGACCGCGATTTTGGAAGGATTGGAACGGCGCTGCGGCATGGCCCCTCAAGGCAGACGCACCGTGGTTCGCGACAGCTACAACCGTCTGGCCGGGCAAGCGCTGAATCCGGTTCAAGCGGGGTTATATGCGAAGGAGCAGTACGAGCTGCCGGATTTTCCGTGCGAGCCGTTTGATCCCGACTGTGACGTCGATTGGGTGTGGGGCTATTCTTTGCTGCAGGAGCGGCCGATTCTCGTTCCGGAAAGCCTCGTTTATTACAGCTCCGGCGGCGGGGACGGTTTGGTTCAGGAGGGCTCCAACGGCTGTGCGTTGGGCGGGAGTCTGGAGGAAGCCGTTTTATACGGGATTTTGGAAGTGGCGGAGCGCGATGCGTTCCTGATGACCTGGTATGCGCAGCTGCCCGTCCCGCGGCTGGACCCATTTTCCGCCGATGACCGGGAATTGGAGTTAATGGTGGAGAGGCTGCGGCAGGTTGCCGGATACGATGTCCATTTGTTCAATATAACGATGGAGAATGGGATACCAAGCATTTGGGCGCTGGCCAAAAACGGCGGGGGTCCGGGAAAAATGAATCTGCTCTGCGCAGCGGGAGCCCATCTGGACCCCGTGAAGGCGGCGAAAAGCGCTATACACGAATTGGCCGGCATGATGTTCATACTGCAAGACAAGTTTCTGGCGGAGCAGGAGAATTTGGAGGCCATGCTTCGCGATCCGTTCAAGGTGCTGCAAATGGAAGATCATGTCATGCTCTACGGGCTGCCCCAAGCGGAGGAGCGGCTGCAGTTTTTGCTGGATGCCCGGCGTCCGCTGCGAACGTTCAGCCAAGAATTCCAACCTCAGGCAAGGCATATGGATTTGACCGACGATCTAAAGGAGCTCATTCAAACGTTTCGCCGCTTGAACCTCGATATGATCGTCGTGGATCAAACGATGCCGGAAATTTCGCGCAACGGTCTGCATTGTGTCAAAGTGCTCATACCCGGCATGCTGCCGATGACGTTCGGGCATCATCTGACCCGTTTAACGGGCCTGGAGCGGCTGTTTAACGTACCGGCGGAATTGGGCTATGCGGCGCAGCCGCTGACGGCCGAACAGCTCAACCAGCATCCGCATCCGTTTCCATGATTCAAATAAACACTCCGCGGTTGCGCAGGAAAGACTGGGAAGCGTGCCGCCAGAACAAGGCATAGCAGGACGAGGGGAATCCGCAGCTGCGTGAGCCGCGAGTTCGTGTGCTTAATACGGGAGCGGCGGGCTCACGGGTAAAGAGGGGCGTCTTTTTGAAAGGCGCCTTTTCGGCATTTTATTTTCGTTCCCCATTTTTGGGGCTTTTGGTTTATAATAAAGGAGGAATTTTACCGAATTTTGTCGAAAAGAGGGCATCCGATGTCTCCGCCGCGCAACAAAACCGTATTTCAATGCAGCAAAATCAGCCTCGCCACCCTTTTTACAGGCCTTGTTTCACTATCCGTGCTTTTGACCGTGACCATTCTTCTTTTCGCCTCTTACCAGTCGAACAAGCAAACGCTAATCGATACGACACTCACTTTAAATCGTACGAACGCCGAGAAAATGAGCCAGACCATCGATTCTTTGTTCAAATCTATGCGGAGCAGCTTGCATTATGCTTCAGGCATCTTTTCAAATATGAACGCCATGAGCGCGGAGCAGATAAATGCCGATCTCGAATTAGTCCGTCACAGCAGCAATTATTTTAATTCCATCGCGATTGTCGATGAAACGGGAATCGTGCGAAATGTGTCCCCGGCATCGATCGGCACAGCCGGAAAAGCGATTACGACGGAAGCTTCCAAGACGGCTTTGGCATCGAAAAAGCCCTACGTCTCCCAGCCCTACGTTTCGCCGACAGGCCGCCTCATCGTGTTCATGAGCGAGCCTATATTCGATAAGGAAGGCGTATACCGGGGATATATCGGAGGCACTCTTTATCTTCAGGAGAACAACATCTTCAACTCGATCTTCGGGAGCAATCTTGCCGATGAAATAGGCTCCTACTTTTACATCGTCGGGTCCAACGGCCATTTGCTGTACCACCGCGATACAAACCGGATCGGCGAAGATATCAGCGCCAACCAGATTGTCAAAAAGCTGATCCAGGGCCAAACCGGACAAGAACAGTCGGTCAACCTGAAGGGGGAATCCTTGCTGGCGGGATATGTCAAAGTTCCGGAAAACGGCTGGGGCGTAGTCGTCGTATCGCCGATCAGCGTCATCTACGAACAGCTGAACAGTCATATCCGTTCAATTCTGCTGCATATGCTGCCTTCGTTTGCGGCATTGCTGCTCGTAGTCATATGGCTTGCGCACAAATTGGCGCGGCCTTTCGTCACCCTTGCCGACCTGGTCAGCAAAATCGGCAGAGAAAAAGTCGAGCTCCCTGCAGGGAAGCAGCACTGGAACCGGGAGGCCGACTTATTGACGCAAGCGATCGGCTACGCCTTGACAGATATTCGAAAACAGACGGATCAACTGACGCATGATGCGATGACCGATCCGTTGACCGGTTTAACTAACCGGAGAACGCTTAAGACCATTATGCATAAATGGATTGCGGAGCCGATCCCTTTTTCCGTCATTATTATGGACATCGACAGATTCAAATCGATCAACGACACGTACGGTCATCAGGCCGGTGACGAAGTGCTCAAGCATTTCGCGAATATCATCGTTTCATCCGTCCGTCCGGGCGATGTGTGCTGCCGTTACGGAGGCGAAGAATTCATTGCGCTTATCGCTCGCGCGTCCGCCGAGGAAGCTTATTTGGCAGCCGAGCGAATCCGTACCGCCCTGGAAAATAGCGACAACCTCGTCGGGCAGCCGATCACCGTGTCGCAGGGCATCGCGCATTTTTCCCAACACGCCGATTCAGCCGAAGAACTGATCCATATGGCCGACCTGGCCTTGTATAAAGCCAAAGAGTTGGGAAGAAACCGGACCATGATCGCGGAAATGAGCGTAAAATCGCCTGCTGGAGCTGACGGATCATGAGCGATCCATTTGGGAAGCATTATCGGTATGCTTTTCGCGATGTTCTATGCGCTGGCTCGTTGAAGCTGGTTGTAGTGCACGTTCCCGCAGTTCCCCAAGCTTACCGAAAAAGAACGCTCTGGCCAGAGCGTTCTTGGCTTCACCTAGCGGCAGCCAATTTGCTTTCAGTTTTAAGTGTTCATTCTATTGACAAAGGTCCTGACTCTATCGAGTTTCTTAATAAAATCGTGAGAGGGTAGATAATTGAGAATAGTTTCTTTAACGTTTGTTCGTTGTATAGGATCACAAATCTGTCTTTGATCCTCTTCATCAATACACATTCCTAGATGGATCCTTGCGCCGGTTCCCGGTTCAATATAAACCCCCTTTTCAAAAACCTTGCCACGGATGTTACTTTCATTGTGTAGTCTTGAACAAACAATGCAATAGTACATACTAAATCACCTCTTTTTAGAATTAAATTCAACGTGTGCTCTGTGTCAGATTG
The DNA here is from genome assembly GCF_057749925.1 of Paenibacillus sp. sgz302191. Classification (NCBI taxonomy): domain Bacteria; kingdom Bacillati; phylum Bacillota; class Bacilli; order Caryophanales; family Paenibacillaceae; genus Paenibacillus; species Paenibacillus sp. sgz302191. The sequence goes on along the minus strand of NZ_JBYLHY010000018.1, from coordinate 133,756 downwards.
GGTGTCTTGATCTTGATTTCCGCTTGCGCTGCTTGATTCTGGTCATTTGCCAGTGCTGCTTGATCCTGATCGTCAGATTGGGTAACGTGATCTTGATTATCCCTTGTGCCGCTTGATTCCGGTCATCTGCCTGAGCCGCTCGGTCCTGACCGTCAGATTGGGTAACTTGAACGGTAGCCGATTGCATTTCTTTTACTTCATAGGCAATTGCTACACAACCACTAATAAGAAAGAAAAGAGATAAGCACTTCATAACTTTTTTCAACATTCGATATCCACTCCATGTCTTCTTATTTTTCCAAGTTACAACAAATGATGGTTGTTTGAAGCTCTTTTTTTGATTTCCATTTGCACCACCCAACCTATTTTTAATCCAGCATATGGTAAAATGTTGAGATGAGTGCAAGTCCGTTGAGATTGTGTTGACAAAAATGCAACTCCTGTTGATAAATATCATATGGAGAATGATGAGCACGATGCAAATCCGTTGAATATGTTGACATTATCCCTGATTATGTTTTTCCAATCGGATATTTAGATGATGCTAAAGTGTTGAGAAGAGTTTCTTTTTTTTCAACATGTATTGAAGATCATGCACATTTTTCAACACCCCGTAATACACTACGATGAATTTGAAAATTTCGTATGGGGTGTGAGTACGTACATGAGTAAATTGGAATCAGTATTGACCTCTCCGGATGTAAATCAATCCAAGTTTCGTGAAATGGTTACAAATCGCAAGAAGGGATGGAGACGTTACATTTGGCTCATTTGGGTTCTTATGGGACCAGGTTTACTTGCTGCAATTGCTAATAATGATGCAGGCGGGGTGATTTCATACACGGTAACAGGGGCGAAATTTGGCATCGGTCTATTTGTTGCCTTGGTGCTATGCCTTGCGCCTTTGACGTTTACGATTCAGGAGATGAGCATGCGCCTTGGCGCGGTAACGCAAGAAGGTTTTGCAAGATTGGCTTTGCGACGTTATGGTAAGTTTTGGGGGTACTATCACATCTCGACCCTTGCTTTTGAGAATCTGCTGACACTGATTACGGAATTCATCGGCATGACGGCAGGCCTCGCCCTCTTAGGCCTTCCTCTGTGGATCAGCTCCATCCTTTGTTTATTGCTTGTCGTTGGTTTCGTCCTCTTCACTGGATATTGGACAAAAGAGCGAATCGCTCTATTGTTGGGTGCGCTCAACGTTATCTTTTTAGTGGTGGCGGGCATGACACACCCGAGTATGGCTGCAATCAGAAATGCTTTTGCAACGTGGAATGTTCCGTTAGAATTGCAAGACGGTGTGATTTGGTTCGTGATCGCTACCATCGGCAATGCTGTCGCTCCATGGATGATCTTCTTTCAAGGAAGCGGTACGGTTGATAAAGGTGTTACGGCAAAAGAACTGCGTCTGGGCCGAATTGATACTGCATTAGGCATCATTATCCAGGTAATCATTGCAGCAGGCATCATTATCGGTGGTGCGGCACTCTTTGGCAATATACAAAATATTAGCGACGCAGGCCCGGCCGACCTGATTGGCGCATTTTCTGACGTTGCAGGCAGATGGCCGGCAATCCTTTTTGGACTCGGGTTGTTCAATGCCGGCTTCCTGGCATCCATAACCGTTTCTTTATCTTCTTCTTGGAGCATTGCGGAATTGTTTGGCTGGTCGAAAAGTCTAAATGACAAGATAACGGAGGCGCCGAAGTTTTACGCAGTCTATATCGGCAGCCTGGTCCTTGCGGCACTTGCCATCTTGATACCGAATTTGCCATTAAATCTCATCTCCATTATCACACAAATCATTGGTGGTATTCTGATGCTGCCTCTGCTTATTTTCATGGTATTGATGACGAGCGATAAGAAGTTAATGGGAGAACACATAACCAAGCTGCTTGGAAAAATATGGGGTTGGGGAATGGTTACTCTGCTTCTCGGATTGACATTAGCCTCTTTTTGGAATACTTTCTTCCAATGAAAGAAGAAAAGTTCAGAGGCTGTTGTTCGCGTAAAAATCTCCTGCTAGAGCTGACGGATCATGAGCAGTGATCAGAAAAACCTGCAAAAATGCATCTTTTTGCCCTTTAAAACGCTCGCAGCGAAATATTCCTGCAATTGTGCAGGCTTTTCGCTGCGAACGTAGGCTGAGATGCGCTCCCATCGAAAATTCCCGCACTTTCGCAGGATTTTCGTCAAAATGAACCGTTTTTTCCCTGTTAAGCCACTTTTCCGCCATCTCTTCAGCACCGAAATCCGTGCGGGAGAGGCGCAGGTAGGGGAGGAGTGGCTGGGGAGTGGCTGTGCCCCTCTGGTTGCCGTTCTAACGAGACGCGAAGAGAAATGATTTCACAGGTCGACAAGAAACTACAGACTTTTCCGAATCGGTATACTATAGTTTTTTTGAGATGCAAAAAAACGAGTGGAAGGTGCTCCCTATGACCCTTTCGGACATGCCAAACGTTTCAAGCAAAGACGAGCATATCTTAAAGACTCCGTCCATATCGCTGCCCAAGGGAGGCGGAGCCATCCGGGGGATCGGCGAGAAGTTCGCCGCGAACCCGGTCACGGCCACAGGCTCCATGAGCGTCCCTATTCCAACCAGCCCTGGCCGCGCCGGCTTCGGCCCCCAGCTTTCGCTCTCGTATGACTCCGGGGCAGGCAACGGTCCGTTTGGAATGGGGTGGAATCTGGCCTTGCCTGCAATCACGCGTAAAACGGACAAAGGGCTGCCGCGCTATCTGGATGACGAAGAATCGGATGTGTTCATCCTGTCCGGCGCCGAAGATCTTGTGCCCACGCTCCAGCAGCAGGCGGAGGGGCATTGGATACGCGAGGAAACGCAGCCAAGAACGGTAAATGGAACGATCTATTTTATTCACCGCTATCGACCACGCATCGAAGGTTTGTTCGCCCGCATCGAGCGGTGGACGAACGCCGCCAAGCCGGATGATATGTTCTGGCGCACGATCTCCAAAGACAATATCACAACATGGTACGGAAGAGACAAAAACTCGCGTATATACGACCCCACTGCCACCGACCTTAACCCTGCAAATCCCGAAAGCACTCCGCGCATATTCAGTTGGCTCATCTGTCTGAGCCATGATGACAAAGGAAACGCCGTTTCTTACCGATATAAAGCCGAAAACGCCGATCAAGTAGATCTTTCGCAAGCTCACGAGCAAAATCGCGGCGAGATGACGGCCGCGCACCGTTCCGCCAACCGCTATTTAAAGCGCATACAATACGGCAATCACGCTCCTTTTTTTCCTAAACTTGAAGCTGACCGGCCATGGCCTGAGCCGCCTGACGGCGACAGCTGGCACTTCGAAGCGGTGTTCGACTACGGCGAGCACGACCGCGAACACCCCACGCCACAGGAGGCGGGTGAGTGGGCGTCCCGGCCGGACCCGTTTTCCTCCTATCGGGCAGCATTTGAGGTGCGTACATATCGCCTGTGCCGGCGAGTGCTGATGTTCCACCATATCCCTGACGATCCGAACGGCGGGCAAAAAGGCTATAACGGCCTTGTCCGCTCGACCGATTTCACCTACGAATACGAGAAGGGTGCCGCAAGCACTCGGACGCCGTTGTTTTCCAAGCTGGTTGAGGTCTCGCAGCGCGGTTATCAGCTTACACCGAACGGGAGCTGCATCTCCCGGCAGCTCCCGCCGCTTGCGTTCGCCTATAGCGATGCCGTCATCCAGTCCGAAGTGTGCGAGCTGCGCGATGAGGACGGTTTAGTAAATTTACCGGCCGGCATCGGCATCGGCGGCGCAAGGTTTCAGTGGATTGACCTGGAAGGCGAAGGGCTAGCGGGTGTATTGACCGAGCAGGCCGGCGCATGGTTTTACAAATCCAACCTCAGCCCGATTCATGCGGTTAATCGCGATGGGCGGTTGCTCAGCGAAGCCAAGTTTGGGCCGGCGGAGCTCGTTGCGCCTAAGCCCGCCGCAGCGCTGGCCGATCGTGCGCAGTTTCTCGATCTGTCGGGCAACGGGCGGCCCGATCTGGTGCAATTCGCGGGTCCGAATCCGGGTTTTTACGAGCGGACCCCGGATGGCCGGTGGACTCCGTTCACGCCGCTGGCTGCTCTGCCGAATGTGAATTGGGACGATTCCAATCTCAAGTTTATAGACATTGACGGCGACGGCCACGCTGACATTTTGATTAGTGAACACGATGCTTTTGTGTGGTATCGCTCGCTGGGAGAGGCCGGTTTTGATTCGGCGCAGCGCGTCCACAAACCCTGGGATGAAGAAAAAGGGCCGCATATCGTCTTTGCGGACGGCGACGAGTCCATTTATTTGTCGGATATGTCCGGCGACGGCCTGACCGACATCGTCCGAATTCGCAGCAGCGGCGAAATATGCTATTGGCCGAATCTCGGCTATGGCCGTTTTGGCGCCAAAGTCACGATGGATTGCGCTCCGCAGTTTGACTATGCCGACCAATTCGACCACCGCCGTATTCGGCTAGCGGATATCGACGGCACCGGCATGACGGACCTCCTATATTTGACCAGGGAAGGCGTGCGTGTGTTTTTCAACCAATCCGGCAACAGTTGGAGCGAAGCGACGATAATTTCTTGCTTTCCGGCCCTCGATAACGCCGTTGACGTCCAGGTACTGGATCTATTGGGCAATGGCACGGCCTGTTTGGTCTGGTCCTCACCGCTGCCGGGCGATGCCCGCCGTCCGCTGCGTTACCTGGATCTGATGGGCGGGCAGAAGCCCCATTTGCTGATCCAAACGTCCAACAATCTGGGTGCGGAAACGACGATTGCGTATGCGCCCTCAACCAAGTTCTATTTGCAGGACAAGCAGGCGGGAAAGCCTTGGATCACCAAGCTGCCCTTCCCGGTGCACTGTGTGGAGAAGGTAACGGTGCACGATCGTTGGCGCAAAACCGCCTTTTCAACCGCTTACAGCTATCATCATGGTTACTTCGATGGGCCGGAGCGCGAGTTTCGCGGTTTTGGGCGCGTAGAGCAGATCGATGTGGAAGATTACGGTTCCTTCGCATCGGGGAACATAAGCAGCCCCTACATGACCGACGACCATACGCTGTTTCAACCGCCAGTCAAAACCGTGACCTGGTATCATACGGGCGATTTTCTTAACCGCAAAGCGGCTCTGGAGCGGTTTAAGGACGAATATTTTCCGAACGCGCTGAAAGCGGGGAGGCCGGGCTTGCAAGTGCCGGGCGGTTTTGCGGAAAATGAGCTGCCCGAGCCTGACCTCGAGGCATCGGACCTTACTGCGGACGAGTGGCGCGAGGCGCTGCGCGCGTGCAAAAGCATGATGCTGCGCCAGGAAGTGTACGAGCTCGATGTGGATGCGCTGAGAGACGGCAGGCACGTGCCGGTCAAGCTTTTTTCGGCTGCGTATCACAACTGCCGCATTCGCCGTATACAGCCGCAAGCGGCCAACCTCCATGCGGTTTTTCACGTTACCGAGAGCGAGGCGGTCACTTATCATTACGAACTGGATCTGCGTCCGGATTCGCTGAATCCCGATCCGCGCATCGTGCACGCGCTTCATCTGAACGTCGATGAGTACGGCAACGTCCGGCAGTCCGTCACTGCGGTGTACCCCCGCTTGGGCAAATATGCCGACGCCACGCTAAAGGAAGACGCGCAGGAGCTGATCCGGCAGCTTCAGGACGAGCTCCGGATGTCCTACACCGAGACGCGCTATACCAACGACTTGCCGGATTCCGCTAACCCCGATCCGGACAACTATCGCTTGCGCATGCCATGCGAGGTCATGATTTATGAGCTGACAGGCATACTCCGTGACGCCGATTCGGTGAATCGTCACTATACTTTGGCGGATCTGCGCGCCTATCGGTTGAGCGACAAGTATCAAAGCAGCGGCATGGCCGTAAAAGAAATCGCTTACCATCTGCAGCCTGACCGCAGTTCGCCTCAAAAACGGCTCATGGAACATACGCGCACGCTGTTTTTCGATAAAACGTTGGATAAGCCGCTGACGCTGGGCCAACTGAATGCTTTGGCATTGCCGTATGAAAGTTACAAATTGGCGCTGACGGATGACATTCTGGATCGGATCTTCGCGGACAAAATCACTCCGGATGTTCGGACCGCGCTTGCAGATCAGCGTAAAAGCGGCTGCATGGCAGGCGCCGATCTGGCTTTGCGTTTTGGGCCCGACTCTGCGGGACAATACTGGATGTGTTCCGGCGTTGCCGGTTTTAACGCGGACGCGGCACCGGCAGCTCATTTTTATTTGCCCGAACGGTATACGGACCCTTTTGGCAGCCTGACTGCACTGGCTTACGACCCGCACGGTCTCTACATCGCGTCCTGCACCGATGCGCTCGGCAACCGCACCGAGGTGACGGAGTTCGATTTTCATGCGCTGGCTCCGCGTCAAATCAAAGATATGAACGACAATTTGCTGGAAGCGCGATTCGATGCGCTGGGCAGGCCAACCGCCGCCGCCATGCTCGGTAAAGGTACGGAAGCCGACAGCCTCAGCGGCTTTGATCCTGGCGAGGCGCTGCTGAATCCGAATCCGGATGCGCTGCAAAAGTTTTTCATCCTGGAGGACTATGATGCGGCCGAGGCCAAAAGCTGGCTAAGCGGAGCCAGCATAAGGTATCTGTATTATTCGGGCGAAACCGCGGATGAAGCGGGCGGCACAGTGTGGGGGCAGCATCCCGCATGCGCTTGCAGCATCGAGCGGGAGCGGCACTTGGCCGACGAAGCGGATAGCCCGGTACGGTGCGCTTTTGAGTATTCGGACGGGGCGGGCAGCGTGCTCGTGAAGAAGACGCAGGCCGAGCCGGAGCAGGCCGGGGGGCCTTTGCGATGGATTGCGAGCGGCAAAGTCATCCTGAACAACAAGGGCAAACCGGTCAAGCAGTATGAGCCGTATTTCAGTCCGGCGGCAGCCGGGCATCGCTGCGAAGAACCGGTTGAAGCAGGCGTAACGCCGGTCATGTTTTATGACGCGGTCGGGCGGATCGGGCGCACCGAGTCGCCGGACGGATCGTACAGCCGGGTCGATTTTTCGGCGTGGGATGCGGTGCACTACGATGCGAACGATACGGTGCTGGAAGCGGACAATGCCTGGTTTAAAGCAAAAAGCGCGCCGACGGCATCGGCGGAAGACCGGCGCGCGGCCCGGCTTGCTGCGGAACATGCGGACACGCCGTCGGTGACGGTGCTCGACAGCCTCGGGCGCGAAGTCGTCACGATCGCTCACAACCGCGTAGGACCCGCTGACTCGGCGGCGGACGAGCGGTATGTTACGTTCACCCGGCTCGATGCGGAGGGCAAGCCGCTGTGGGTGCAAGATTCACGCGGCAACCGCGTGATGCAGTACATCATGCCGCCGCTGCCGGAAGGCGGTCATCCGTTCGACGATGCCGGCAATTTGGCGCCGGGCGGGTTTGTACCCTGTTACGACATCGCAGGGAATTTGCTTTTTCAGCACAGCATGGACGCCGGCGACCGCTGGATGTTGAACGACGCGGCAGGCAAGCCGATGTTCGCCTGGAACAGCCGCTCGTTCGCGACGAGGATAACCTACGATGAGCTGCGTCGTCCGACCGGCTCTTTCGTCACCGGCGTTCATCCGGCCGATCCTGCGCGCGAGATTCAATTCGAGAAGCTGATTTATGGCGAAGGGCAGGCTGACGGCAAGCAGTACAATCTCCGCGGCAAATTGTATCAGCATATGGACACCGCGGGCATCGCGACCAGCGAAGCTTACGACTTCAAGGGCAACCCGATGCGCACGATACGCCAACTGGCGGCCGATTACAAGGCCGTTCCCGACTGGTCGCAAATTCCGGCTCTGGAAGATGAGCGCTATGCCGCCGGTATCTGTTACGACGCGCTGAACCGGCCGGTCCAAATCGTCGCACCCCATAACTTGGCGAATCATTCGCAGCGCATCACGGTCACCCAACCTGTCTACAACGAAGCCGGTTTGTTGGAGCGGGTGGATGTGTGGCTCAGCCAATCCGCCGTACCGGCGGCGCTGCTTGCTGCCGATTCGGCAAGCCGGCATGTGGCGAGCCGTATTGATTACAACGCCAAAGGGCAGCGTTTGCTGCTGCAATACGCCAATGGAGCGGAAACGTCGTACGATTACGATCCGTACACTTTTCGGCTGAACCGGTCGAAAACTGCGCGGGCAAGCGACGGGGCGGTGCTGCAAGACTTGCGCTACACGTACGATCCGGCGGGCAATATTACCCAAATCGTCGACGAAGCTCAGGATCACGTGTTTTACAGCAATCAACAAGTGCTGCCGGGCGCGGAATATCGCTATGATGCGCTGTATCGTCTGATCGCGGCCAGCGGGCGCGAGCACAAGGGCACAGGCGAGCCGTATGACGGGAACGACCGTCCGAGATATATGACGACCTTGCCAAATGACGGTCAGGCGCTCCGGAACTATGTCGAGACGTATCGCTACGACGAGGTTGGCAATATCATGCAGCTGGTGCATCATGCCGGCCGCAATCCGGAGCAGCCGGGTCAGGCGCTTTGGGACCGGCGCTATCAATACGCGATGGACAGCAATCGTTTGCTGGCCACGAGTTTGCCCGGCGATCCCGACGCTTTGCCGGATTATGCCGCCGCACCCGGTTACAGCGTGAGCTACGCGTACGATGTGCACGGCAATATGACAGCGATGCCGCACTTGCCGCAGATGAAATGGGATTTCAAAGACCAATTACTCGCAGCTGCGGGGACGGTTATAAATAGCAGCCCGCCGCCGGACACTGTTCCTGCGACGACATACTATGTGTACGATGCGGCAGGACAACGCGTGCGCAAAGTGACCGAAACCCAGTCGGGGGCAATCGGTACGCAGCGCATTTATCTCGGCGGATATGAGGTGTATCGCGAATACGGAAGCGGCAGAGCAGTCGCAATGGAGCGCGAATCACTGCACGTGATGGACGACAAGCAGCTTGTGGCGCTGGTGGAGACGCAGACGATCCGGGAGCAAACACCGGTCGTTGATCCTCCGCCGATTGTGCGCTATCAACTGGGCAACCACCTCGGTTCGGTCAGCCTGGAACTGGACGATAACGCTGCGGTGATCACGTATGAGGAATATACGCCATATGGCAGCACAGCTTATTGCGCCGGACGCAGCGCCGCCGAAGTGAGCCTGAAGCGATACCGCTATACGGGCAAAGAGCGCGATGAGGAGACGGGGTTCACCTATCACGGGGCGCGGTATTACGCGCCGTGGCTGGGGAGGTGGTGCAGCTGCGATCCGGCGGGACTGGCGGATGGGCCTAATTTGTATGCATATACAAATAATAGGCCTACTGTATTGTCTGATCTGCAAGGATACGAAGGAGAGCCCCCGGACGACCAGGTCGAGGAAAAGCCGGGTAAATACGCACAGGAATTTGCCCGAAATGCTGCTGAACAAAATAAAAAATTTAACGACAGAGTAAAAGCGATAGATGCCATTAAGAAAAATGCGGCAGCGATCCTGGATTCTGCAACCGGATCGGACGCCGCCGTAAGTTTAGACCCGTCCGTCCGTTCGCAATTAGAATCGCTCAAGAAATTAACTTATACAGACAAGCAATGGAGGGGCACTGAGCTGCAAGAATTGAATATTCTCCAGCCATTGGCGGTCCTCGCGGCAAAAGCTAAGGATTATCAGAAGAAAGATCAGCTGATTACTTTTTCCATCGATAGTTTATTCAGAAGCGGTCAAGGGCTGCATGGTTCTCTTCTTGCAGTTGATATTAGCAGATATGCCGGACACTTTATTAGTCAAGGCAGCGAAAATGCATGGAAGGAAACACAAAAGGCGTTAATTAAATTAATAGGCGATTTGCCCGCCGGAGAATATGCTTTTGGGCTGCCGCGGAATCCCGCGACCTTTTTGGATAACCCTAAAATCGAGAGCGATTCAAAGCATAAAGCTTTTGAGAATGATTACAACAGCTCCTTGTCCTCCAGCGAACAGGCAACGCCTGCTGTCATTGAGCCAAACGGCAAAATTAAAAATTTGACGCCTTCGCCTTACAGACCGGAGGGCGGCCAAAGTATTCTTCCGCGAGTTTACAAGGATTATAAAGGAACCATTCATACAACGGGAGACGCGGGTTTCAGCCGGATCGTGAATCCTGCGGCCAAAAAGGAATTAGAAACTGCAAGAGATGAAGCTGCTAAACGAAGCGTCTTTATTCAAGCGTTATTCATCGATCAGTTTTTCCATATTCACTTATCAACCGGCAGAGGTGCAAGCTTCAATAGATGGTAAATACGCAGCAATCGAAGGAGAACATGATTTTACGAGGAGGATCATCATGAACCCAATCATCTTCCCCCTGCAACCGGGAAAACAAGGCCCTGAAGTGGCCGATTTGCAAGATGCGCTGCAATGGATGCTCGACCGGGGCAAAATTTTGCCCGGCGATGAGGCGGTCCGCCGGGAGCTTGGCGCCGAGCTGCAGCGCGAACGCGCCGCGCAAGTCTATAAGGATGCCACCCGTAAACTGGTCAGCATCTTTCAGGAGGAGCGGCGCATGGAAGGCGGGGGTGCGGTCGACGAACGGACCGCCGGCGCGATCAACGCCATGCTGCGCGAGTCCGGATTGCTCGGCGACGGCGGCTGGGCGCAAGTAGTCGAGGCGCTGAATGCGCAGAGCCAAACGTTAACCGCTATTAACCGCGGTACGGATTATTTGGCGAAGATCGACGAGAAGCTCGGCACATGCGGCCAAACGCCGGCGCCGGCGCCGACGCTTTCGTTGGGCATGCGCGGCGAAGCCGTAAAAGACTTGCATGCGCAGTTGGCCCGCGCAGGCGCTATTTTGCCGGAGAGCGAGCTGGCGGAGAGCATCTTCGGCGTAGGGACTCGCGATGCGCTGCTGCAGCTGCAAGCGAAATACGATCTTGCCCGCACCGGGGCGTTTGACGACGCAACGCGCAGCGCTCTTGCCATCACTTCGGGCAATGCCGCCCATCCCAGACGGGTCGAAGGCCGTATCGTCCTGGATAACGGGCTGCCGGGCGCGAAAATCAAGCTGCGTATCGTCAACAAAGGCTTCGGCGAAGATGAGGCGCTGCTGGGCGAGATTGAGACTGACGAGCGCGGGTTTTATGCGCTGCCGTACGAGATAAACGGAGCGGCAGCCAATATCGAGGTGCGTACGTGGGATAGGCAAGACAACGAGGTGCGCCTCTCCAATCCTAAATTTAATGCCGACCGAAGCGAAGTGCTGAACCTCGTCGCGCCGTCCGCGGTCAAATCCCTGGCCAACGAATTTTCGCTGCTGGCGACCGATTTGGAAACGTTCGCGGGTGCGGACTTGAGCAAGCTCGCCCAAGCTGCGGAGGGCGAAGACCGGCAGGATTTGACCATGCTGTATCAATCCACGGATTGGGATGCCCGCTTGATCGCCAGAGCTTCCTCGGCCGTCCAAATGAACGCCATAACAGGCATTCCGCAAGAAGCGCTGTATGGCGCTTTTCGCGCCGGATTGCCCGACGATCCGGAAGCGTTAGCATTGGTGAGCCCGGATGCGTTCGCGACGGCATTGACCCGCGCCAATGAGGCGGGCGTCATTGCCTTCGACAATGAGCGGCTGGCTGCAGCCGGCAAACAGTTCGCGGACTATGCCCTGAGAACGAGGCGCAATCTGATCGTCCCCGGCACGTTGTCCAGCGTGGGAGAGCTGCTGGACCGGGCGCGCATCGAGCCGGCGCATAAAGCGGTTTTTGAAAAGCTGGTGCTTATGCACGACGGAGAAGACGAGGACCTCTGGAAGGAAGCCAAGACGAGCGGAATCCCGGGCGAACAAATCGCCGATCTGCAGCTGCAGGGGAAATTGGCTTACTTGACATTGAACAACGCGCCGCTGATCGAGTCCTTGCAAAATGAGATCGGCTCGCAGGACAATTTGGTGCAATTGGCCGAGAAAGATTTGTACAAAAAAGAAGCATGGATCACCCGGCTCAAGGGCTTGGCGACCGATAGCGGCGTTCTGGATTGGGATCGGTTAGCGAAGCTGATTCCGACAGGCTATACCCAAAGCGAAGCCGCTGACCGCCTTGATGCGTATGCAAGCGACATGGCGCACAAAGTACGGCAAAGTTACCCCACCCAAGTCATCGGCCGGATGTTGGAAAATGAAGACCTCACGCTTGGCGCGCAGCGTGAAGCGATGAACTTGCCGGTGCAATCGTTTTTGAAACGTGCTGCGAATAAAGGGTTTCAACTTGGGCAAACGCCGGTGGATTCGTTTTTGAAGCAGCATGGAGATGTGTTGGAAGGTCTCTCCGAGGAAAACAAACAATTTGCCGTGGACGGCGCCAAGCTGTTGACCCGGGTTTATCAGATGACCCCCGGCGACGAAACGATGGCGAAGCTGCTCACGCTCGGTTTTACGTCGGCCAGCCAGATCGCCTCCATTCCGAAAGCGGATTTTGTAAGAATATACGGGGAGGAGTTCGCCACGCGCACAGAAACGGAAGTCGTCTGGGATAAAAGCATGCAAATTTATTCCTCCACGTTCAACATCTATACGCTGGCGAAAAAAATAGACAGCACCCCGCCGGTGATGGCGCTTTCCGGCACTATCGAACGGCATCAAAAAACGAAAGAAGATTTGAAAATGCTGCTTAAAGAGTATCCGTCGATGGAATCGCTTTTCGGTTCCATGGATTACTGCGAATGCGAGCATTGCCGCTCGGTGCTGAGCCCGGCCGCATATATGGTCGATTTGCTGCGTTTTATCGATCCGGCGGAACAAGACTGGGAACATATAATGAAGGACTGGAAAGAGAGGCACAATCAGCGGGAGTACACAGGGCCCGAATATAACTTCCTCAAACCGTATGACGCGCTCCTTCTCCGCCGCCCGGATTTGCCGCATCTGCCGTTGACCTGCGAAAATACGAACACGGCGCTGCCTTACATCGATCTTGTGAACGAAATTTTGGAATATTACGTCGCCCATCATCGCATGGACGAAAACGCCGTGTACGATACGGGCGAAGCCCCGTCGGCCGAGCTAATCGCCGAACCGCACCATATCATCCCTCAGGTATACGATACGTTAAAAAACGCGGTATATCCTCTAACTTTGCCGTTTGATTTGTGGTTGGAAACCGTTCGCCGTTTCTGCGACTATTTTGACATGCCGTTCTGGAAAGTGCTGGACTCGTTCCGGACCGGCGATGATGTTTTCGCACCGATCGATTCGGGTGCGGAAGCCTATTACCGCGAGCATGTTTTTGCGGAGTATCTCGGCATTTCCCCTAACGAATACGACATTTACACGACACCCAGGATTGCGGAATGGCCGAAGCTATACGGCTATGACAAAGAAAACGACACCGCCGAAGCAGCGATCGAGGCGTTATTATCGGCCAAAACGCTTTCGCATCGGTTAGGCGTGACTTACAAAGAACTCGTCCGGTTGTTGGAGACGGAATTCGTAAATCCGCAGCTGAGCGCTTTGGAAACGCTGCGTAAGCTCGGTTTGGAAGTAAGCCAGGTGTTCAGCTACAAAAAACACGAAGGTTACGAACCGCTCTCCCCGGAAGATGAGGCTGAATTGAAGAAGAGGCTTGATTTGCTGACCGGGCAGTTCCAGCCGCAATTCGATGCCGCAAGTTGGCTGAATAGTGCGTGGGACGATGGCAAATTCGAGCGCATTTTGCTGCTCAAGGACTCGGGATCGGGAGGCAATTTCGACGATACGAAGTTAAGCTATGCGAATCCGAATGAAGTCGTAAAGCCGATAGATTTGATGAAGCTGAATATGTTCGTTCGGCTATGGAAACGGCTCGGCTGGTCGATCGAGGAGACGGATCGCACTCTGAAAGCTTTCTTTTTCTTGCCCGACAACGAGGTCGTAAGCGACCAATCGTTAGGAAATGCGATGAGGACGGCAGTCGTCCATCTTGCCCAGCTCAAAGAGCTCGAAGCGCTTATCGGCGTTGGCAAAATCAAGCTTCTGACGCTGTGGGGCGACTTGCCGGTCAAGGGCAAAAACTCGTTGTATGCGCAATTATTTTTAACGCGCAGCATTCTGAAAGACGACGATGTTTTCGACGATCCATCAGGACATTACCTTGGCGGCTCCAATGTGCCGCTTATCGATCACCTGCCTGCTCTGCAAGCTGCGCTGAATCTAACCGCCGGCGAGATTGCGCAAATTTTGCAGGACGGCAATGTTGGCGGCGAGGGCGATGTCGGCAATGCGGCGCTCACGCTCGCCAATGTTTCCTTGTTATACCGTTACGGGCTTTTGGCGAAAGCATTAAAGTTGTCCATAGGCGAATTGATTGCATTGAAAACGTTAAGCGGCGTGAACCCGTTTGTCCGTATAAGCGCGGATGTGCGGAACGAATACCCGATCATGCATACGATTGAATTCGTGCAGCGCGCACAGCAGTTAAAAACGAGTGCATTCTCGATTCCGGATCTCGAGTACGTATTCCGGCACAAAGCCGATCCCCTCAGCAAATACGGGGCGGACAAAGGCGCCAACGGGGCATGGCTCAGAACTTTGGCAGCGGAACTGCGGACGATTGCCGGCGATTTTGCCGTGCCTGGCGGCGGGAACGACATAAGCGATGATGTGCTGCGGCAAAAGTTGGCCATGGCGTTTGCGCCCGATGTCGTGGAGACGCTGCTGGATAAAGTCGTATTTACCGCAACAAAGGAAAACGTACTTCCGGAGAATCGTCTCGACCCAGCGGTATTCGGTCAAAATGGAGTAACCGTCTCTTATGACGATACGCGCGAGCTGCAAAAAGCAGCATATACAGGCGTGCTAACCGCAGCGGCGAAAAAAGCGCTCTTGGACCAATTGCCGCAACCGGCGCCTGATGATCGGGCCGCCACCGCCGCACATGCATTGTTTGCGGAGCTGCTCGATAACATCGCGACGAAATCGATAGACCAATACAAGGCGTTCTTTGACCAGCATTTTGATGACGCGCTGTTAAAGTTTGACGATTTTTTTGGCGGGGAAGCGGTTGTTACGCGGGAAGAGAGACGCAGCGGGTTAGTGAAAAAGATTTTGCCGTTCTTGCAAGCGAAGCTGACGCATCAGGCTATCATCCGGGCTTTGGCGCTGCAAACCGGCGCCGATCCGGTGCTCGTCGAAACCTTGACGGCTAACAGCGAGTTTCTCGCTTTGCCCGATTCGGGCAACGAGCCGCTTGTAGCGCGGTTTGAAGAGCTCGGTGCGAGCGGATTCTCCGCGAATTTCACGCCGTCCGCTCCCGGGCAGCCGCACATTGACGGCCTGTTCGAAATCCGGGCAGCCGACAAATGCACAGAAGCCCGGTGGCAGGGCGCTATCGAAGTTCCTTCGGACGGCGCTTACCGGTTCTACGCCATATTGGGTAAGAAAGGCGCAGCGGTCGAAATGCGATTCGACACGGCCGATGAACCGATTTTGTCCGGAACGGCGGAAAAAGACGGCGCTGAGCTAAGCGGCTTTGTTGACTTGAAGTCAGGTGTGCTATACAGAGTGACGCTGCAAGCAAGCAGCTTGCAAGAAGGAGCGTTTCGATTGCGAATCAAAGGGGAGACGACGGCCAAAGTGCCCCTCAACCAGCTCGTGGCTATGATTCCTCAAACCGGGCTGGACGGGGCATTGCGCTCGCAAACTATGCTGGCCAAAGCGCTGCAGCTTGCGCAAGGGCTTAACCTCAGCGAGCGGGAGGTTCGTCATATGTTGTCCCACCCGTCGGATTGCGGGAGCGTGGACTGGCGATTGCTGCCGACGCAGGCCGATGAGAGCGCTGATTCTGCCGCCATGCTTTTCGCCGGATTAATGGGGTTGCTGGATTACGATGCGCTCAAGCAGGAGATGGCCGGCGGGGGCGACGACCTGATTGCCGTTTTCGAGGCCGCGCATCGTTCAACGGCGGATATTGCCGCGGGCATACAGGATTTGTGCCAAAAAATAGCGGATATGACGCGGCGGAGGCTTGACGCAGTTCAAGCGGCAGCGGCCATGTTGAAGATGACGGAAGCCGCCGATTTTGCCGGCGTCGTACGTTTGAAAAGTTTGTGGCATGCTCTGCAAATATTGGAGCGGTTCGGCGTGTCGGCCGCAGCGTTGAAGCGATGGCTGACCCCGCGTCCGGACGCGCCCGTCGCCATGAATGTGCGCAATGCGGTCAAGGCCCGCTTTGAACCGGAGGCTTGGCAGCGTATCGCCAAATCCGTCTTTGATCCTTTGCGGCAGCGGCAGCGGGATGCGCTCGTCGCGCGCATCATGCATATGAACGAAGAGCTGGACAGCGTGGAGAAGCTGTTCGAATATTTTCTGATCGATCCCGGTACCGAACCTGTCGTACAAACTTCCCGTCTGCGACTGGCGATCTCTTCGCTGCAAACGTTCATTCAACGCTGCTTTTTGAATTTGGAGAAGCAAGTGCATCCTTCCGTACTGAACGCGCAGCACTGGAGCTGGATGAAACGCTATCGGGTGTGGGAGGCGAACCGCAAAATATTTCTGTTTCCCGAAAATTGGCTGGAGACGGAATGGCGCGATGACAAAACGCATTTATTCCAGGAACTGGAGAGTAGTTTGCTGCAGGGCGATGTGACCAATCAGCTCGCCGAGGATGCGCTGTACGTATACCTGCAAAAGCTGGACCAATTGGCGCGGCTGGAAATCGTGACGATGTATGCCGAAGAGAAGCCGCTCGGCCCGCCGGTCATGCATGTCATCGGGCGCACTTATTTGTCGCCGCATCAATATTTTTACCGCCGCTACGCCCATCAGATGTGGACTCCGTGGGAGCCCGTGACGGCCGAAATAGACGGAGATCATCTCGTAGCGGTCATGTGGCGCGAGCGACTGCATTTATTTTGGTTGACGTTCATGGAGAAAATGGAAGAAACAGGGAAGGGGCCGCAGGTGCCGGAACAAGGTGCACTAGGTGGCTTGCATTTCGACAAACTGGTCACGGCGGCGACGGCGATTTCGCAGGGGGTGACGGCTCGAAAGCTGTCCATCCAGCTGAATTGGTCCGAATACTTTCAAGGCAGTTGGACCGTGCGCGAATCGAGCGGGCTTGACTATACCGTTTCTTTATCCTCGCCGTTCGACCCAAGCCAAATATTTATGACTGCGTCTAAGGAAAAGAATCCGGATTCGGATTTGGAAGGCGCCATCCGGATCCATTTGAATGCGGACAAGCTCAACTTGAAATTATACTTCCGCGTCATTAGCAAAAACAGCCTCCCCCAGCTTAAAGGAGAACCAAGAATGCCCGGTCCGGTTTCCCCTTATGCCAAAGAGAAGCTGTATAACCGCTATACGGGAACGGGTTCTTTGGCGGTAACGTACGTGCAAAAAATGGAAACGACGGATGGCGTCACAAAAGCCGATCCGCCTGCACCGCAACCCATTTTGTCGAACATCGGCGATTATACGCTGCTGCCGAGCGGCAACCGCATGGCTTTTCCCAATGCGGAGTTCGTGCCGCTCATTAGCCCGGTGTTTTATGCCGACGACCTGCATACTTTTTTTGTCGAGCCTTCGCTGACGGAGACAAGAATCGACTTGTGGCAAGGTTACAGCCATACCCGAAAATCGCAGCGTCCCAAGTGGAAGGACTTTATCGAGCACCCGCCGCAACAGCTCGTACCGATCATTCCGCCCAAATACAAGCTGCCTGCTCTGATTGACCCGACGGCGCTGCATGCGATCAAGCCGAACCGGGATATGCTCGCCCAGCCCGACACTGCGGTTATGTTCGGCAGTACGGTCGTAGGACGCGCAGGCCGGCTGCAAAATCCCGATCCGAATACCCGCATCATCACCAGTGTTAACGGTAGCTTTAATTTGAGAAGGTAAAGGAGCAGAATTCATATGAATAGTGCCAAAAACGATGTGACGACTCCTTTTCACGGGGTGATGGATTCCATTGCCCGGAGGTATTTGAATGCCGCCGAGGATGTCGTCGTAACCGAGACAGGCGAACGCAACATCATCACCTTGACCCGTACGCTGCGTTACCGCTTCTATTCGCACTTTCACCCTTACGTGGGCGAACTGGTCAAGCGGCTGAACGAGCAATCGGTACCGGGATTGCAGGCTGCCGACACCGAATACAAAGCGAACGACGACGGCACCTTTCAGACGCTGCCGTTCAGCTATCGGATCGCGCTGCCTATCGGACTTGCGCTGACGATACCCAAACCCGCCCGGCCGACCGAATCGGAGGCGATTACACTCCAGGGCAGCGTCGCGGTAACGCTGCCGGACAGCGTCAAAATCAAGCTTGCAGGCGGCAATCAGGCTGTCCTGCCCGGCAGCGTCATTGCCCACGATTCGCAGCATGGCACGCGCGTATTGCAAAATGACGGCACAACCGCCGATCTCGACATCGGTGAGATCGTTTCGTTGTTGGACGCCGCAAAAGTAACCTTGCCCGAAGCGGTCGTTATCATTGGCGAAGACGGCAAGCTGCGCCGGCTTACAGAGCCAAGCGTCGTGGAAGTGCCGATCGGGACCGATGTACAGCTGCTGGGAGGCAAGCCGCGTCCTGTTTTGTACCGGGATATATTTACCGAAACGCAATATACTCCGACCGAAGCGGTTCAACAGCCGTATCCGGTGCGCGATCTTGATTTCACGTCCGGCGGAGCCTATTCCATCTATAATTGGGAATTGTTTTATCATGTGCCGATGGCAGTAGCCGTTCATTTAAGCAAAAACCAGCGCTACGAGGACGCCCAGCGTTGGTTCCATTTCATTTTCGATCCGACGGACAGCAGCGACGGGGCGGTTCCCGAGCGATACTGGAAGGTGAAGCCGTTTCAATACACCGAAGTCAAGCAAATCGAAGACATCCTCATGAATTTGTCCTCGGGGGCCGATTCGCTTTTGAAACAAGATACGATCAACAGTATCGGCGCATGGAAGGATTCGCCGTTTCGCCCTCACCTCGTCGCGCGCTACCGCCAGACGGCGTATATGTACAAGGCCGTCATGGCTTATTTGGACAATCTCATCTCATGGGGGGACGATCTGTTCCGCCAGGATTCCGGCGAGTCGATTAACGAGGCGACGCAAATTTATGTGCTTGCTGCGCTGATTTTGGGCGAGCGTCCGCAAGCCGTGCCCAAAAAAGCTTCTTTGGCGCCGCTCACCTATGCTCGCGTGCGCGACAAATGGGATGAGCTCGGCAACACGCTGGTAAAAATGGAAAGCGAGATCCTGTTTGACCTGGCGCCGTTTCCCCAGGCGGGCGGTTCAAGCGACCAATTCGCGGCGTTAAGCAGCATCGGCACATCTCTCTATTTTTGCGTGCCGCATAACGACAAGTTGATGGGCTACTGGGATACGGTAGCGGACCGATTGTTCAAAATCCGCAACAGCTTGAACCTGCAAGGCATTTTCCGCCAGCTGCCGCTGTTCGAGCCGCCTATCGACCCGGCCTTGCTGGCGCGCGCGGCCGCCTCGGGCCTTGATGCGGGAGGCGTAGTCGCAGGGGTCAACCAGCCGCTGCCATTAGTGCGCTTTCAACTGCTCGTGCAAAAGGCAGCCGAGGTTTGCCAAGAGGTCAAATCGCTGGGCGGCAGCCTGCTGTCGGCGATGGAGAAAGAGGACAACGAGGCGCTGTCGATTCTGCGCGCCAAACACGAGAAAGAAATGATGGGTCTGATCCATCAAGTGAAGTACGCGCAATGGCAAGAGGCAATCAAAAGCCGCGAAGGGCTGGAAACTTCACTTGCCAATGCCGCCAATCGATTTATTTACTATGAGCGGATGCTCGGCAAACAGGAGAGCGAAATCGAAATTCCGGGTCTTGATCCGCTGGACACGAGCCTTTTGGACAAATTAAAGTTCAAAAGCGTCGAACCGGAATTGCAGCACCGCGCCGCAGACATCGACATTGCCCAAGACCTGGGCGATTCCGGCGGCAAAATCGTGAACAAATACGAGGCGGAAGAATTGGACAAATCGGATCAGGCGCGCGGCATCCAGGATGCGATCAAGCTTTTGAACCTTTCGGCACAAGGGCTGTCATTAATTCCCGATTTCAAAATTAATCTCCATTACTGGGGGCTTGGAGGATCTACCAACATCTCCGGCGGTTCCAAACTGTCGCAAGTGAGCCGGTTTGCGGCAAACGTCGCGCTCGCAATTTCCGACCGTTTGAGTTATGAAGCGGGGCGCGCCGCCAAAATAGGCGCTTACACCCGCCGGGAGCAGGACTGGGGGCAGCAGAGCAATGCCGCCGCCGGCGAAATCAACCAAATTTTCAAACAACTGCGCGCCGCGCAAATTCGCGAGAACATCGCCCAGCGCGAGTGGCTCAATCACCAGAAGCAAATGGAGCATTCGCAGGAAATCGAAAACTTTCTCACCAACGAAAAGAACGGCAAAAAAACAAACCAAGCCTTTTATACGTGGCTGAAGCGCGAAGTTCGCGGCATGTATGCGCAAGTATTCCAATTCGCCTTCGATATCGCGAAGAAAGCCGAACGGGCGCTGCAGCACGAGCTGGGAAAGCCGGATTTGACGTTTTTGCAATTCGGCTACATGTCCGGCAAAGAAGGATTGTTGGCCGGTGAAAAGCTCTATCTCGATTTGAAGCGGATGGAGATGGCCTATCACGAGCAGAACCAGCGCGAATACGAGCTTACGAAGCACGTTAGCCTTGTGCAATTGGACCCGATGGCGCTGCTGCAGCTTCGGACTGCAGGGACATGTACGGTATCGCTGCCTGAAGAGCTTTTTGATATGGATGGGCCTGGGCATTTTTTCCGCCGCATCAAAAACGTGGCCATCAGCATTCCTTGCGTGGCCGGTCCTTACACTTCGGTGAATTGCACCCTGAAGCTGAACAAAAGCTCGATTCGCAAAGACGCGGGCATGGGGGACAGCTATGCGCGCAATCGGGAAGGCGAGGACAACCGGTTCAGCGATTACTACGGGAGCATGCAGGCGATCGTTACGAGCACGGCCCAGAACGACAGCGGACTGTTCGAAACTAATCTTCGCGACGAGCGGTATTTGCCGTTCGAGAACTCCGGTGTCATCAGCGAATGGCAGTTGGAGCTGCCGAGCGATCATCGCCAGTTCGATTACAACTCGATTAGCGACGTCATCCTGCATATCCGCTACACGGCGCGCGAAGGTGGCGCCCGGTTACGCGATGATGCCGTCAAAAACTTGAAATCTTTGATTAAGGAAGCGCTCGCCCCGGGCTCCGTGCGTCTGTTCTCCGTACGCCACGAGTTCCCGACGGAATGGGCGAAATTCCAGCGCCAAAGCCAAAGTCAGAGTCCGGAGGGGGGCAATCCGCTTTACAATCTTTCGCTCGATTTTCGCGCGGAGCACTTTCCGTTTTGGAGCCGGGGGAAAGTAACCATGCAGCGATTCGATTTGATTGTCCGCACCCCGCATTCGTCTCCCGCCAGCTTGGATGTCTACGAAACGGCCGATCGAACGAAGAAATCGACGCTTGTGCAGGACAAGCGAATGGGCAATTTGCTCATCGGCAAGTTCAGCGGCGGCGTGCATGAGATTGCCGTGCCGGAAAGTGCGGAAAGCAAGCTGGACCTGTTTTTTGAAAGCAAAGAGTTGGCGGATGTGTGGATTGCGGTGACATGGAGCAGCGAATAGCTGCAGAGTGAAAGGAAAAGTCCAATGGAAGGTTATTCACCTTTCGGTGGACTTTTTTTTATAGCCGAGCAATCATTTTTGCAAAAGAGAGTTGCATGGTAGAATGATGTCATAAGACGCTTCTAAAGGAGTGTGCGCTAGTGCTCATGATGTCTGTTCAATCCATTTTGCAAAAAATAAATGAAATTAGGAAGAAAAAAATAACGCTTCCTCCTCAGCAGGAAGCAATATCTTTTAATCCTACGCTCAACGTTGATGAAATCTCTTTATTTGAGAAAAAATTGAATATTAAAATTCCCGATGACTTCAAGTGTTTTTTGTCCGAAATAGGGAATGGAGGGTTTGGTCCCGGCCGTGGAATCGTTCCGCTTAGCGCGGAAACGATCATAGACCCGCGGATACCCGCAGGAAATCATGATACCATTCATACTGGAAAAGATTTCGCGTATGTATCGGCTTGGAACTATGAGCCACTAAGACGCGCAATGGAGGAGGGTTCCCCAAATAAAGACGATTTGATGGAATATTACTTTTCGGTCGACCGGATAGCCGGTGCTATCCGTGTATGCGATTGGGGCGGCGGTGGCCTGGGCCTACTTGTTGTAAAAGGTAGCGAATATGGAAAAGTGTGGAGCGACTACCGCGGAGATTTTGGCGGAGTATTCCCTGAAACACTCTCAGGCGAAGATCTTGGCCATATGTCCTTTTTGCAGTGGTACGAGGCATGGCTCGACGAAATCGTTTGGGAGGTACCGCTGGAAGAGCGCCGATTCTGGTAGGTCATACATATAAACAGGAGTGTAGCGATGATTCCAAACACAGAAAAGCTTATTCAACTGTTGAGATCCGGTCAAAAGATAGATGCAGGCGTTCTTGCATCCTATTGCCGCATAACCTCTAAGTATGGAGCCCGGGAGGATGCAGCGGCTTTATTTCAAATGTTCGCAGAGCAGCCTTCCGATTACAGGTACACGCTGCTGCTTGACCCTGTTATGAGATGCGGAGACTTGGCCATGGCGGAGGAGATCGATCGTTTTTGCTTTGAGCAGGGGCGGCTTAAGGAAGGAATGCCCAGCGAGGTTCTTCATGTGATGGGGTATTTGGGGTATGAGAAATATATCGATTATATGGTGGATTGCATCGGTGTTAACGAATGGCATCTTTGTACAGATGCTTGTCTCGGGCTGCTGCACCTTCCTTGTGAATCGCATCGGGAACGGTTGGAGAGCGAGTTGGAAAAGGTATACGGGCAGCCGCTTTTCCCTGAACTTTTACCCGCTCTGAGCTTTAAATTCGCTAATGAACAAATCGTTCCCAGGCTGCTTGCGTGGGGAGAACAGGCATCAACGGATTGCAATGCGGGGCTGATCCTTGGCATCTCCATGTTTGGCAGTACGCAGAAAAAGCAAATTAAATCTATATTAATGGAGCCGTTTTGGGAAATGTACGGCAATGGAACGGGGAGCCATTGGTGGGGCTACATGTCCATGCAAATGGTCGAGCTAACGTTCAGTGAACTCATCTCGGATCTCAAAGCCCACACCCCTGATAAACGAACGATGGAACACTGGCTTCATGTTTTGCACGATCTGTTGGAATTCAAATTGGCTGATGTTCCGCACCCTGTAAGGTTTTCTCCGCTCAATCAAGAGTCTGTAATCGACCTCTACCAGGAGTTGTTTCAGTGGGGTAATGAGCATGAGGATGACACGTTGACAGGCAGAATCAGCACTTTCTTTGGATACGATCATCCGATGATGGAAAAGTATGTGCAATTAAGAACGAGAATGGAAATGGGCATAAAGCAAGAATTAGAATTGCAGGTCTGGGCAAGCGGCGGCAAAAATCATATCTGAGGTGATAAGCCATGGATTTGCATAAATTTAGTCATGCGAAAGAGTTGATGCGCGTCGCGGAGCTGATGTCCATAAAAGCGGCCTTGCTTCCGAAGGAGCAGGGCTGCGAATATATTTTCACGGTACTCGAAAAATATAAGCCTTGGAAGACGGAAGGGCACCTTTCCATCGGTGAAAGTGCAAATAAAGTGTCCGCAGACGCGAACGAATTTTCCTTTTCCTTATTCATGAAAAGCGCCCCTGCATTCCTATTTTTCGAGCAAAACTTTATAAATAAGTGCGATGTTGTGATAGTTGATGACGCAAAAAATATTTCCCTATTGATGGAAAATAGTCATGGTATGGAGTATTTCATTTCTGACGAGAGTCTTACCTTCCTAATTTCCGTTAATTGGTATACGATAGAATATACTGGAGATATTGATTTATCAACATAAATGGTGCAAGACAAAGGAGAAAAGATGAATATTCAAGTGCTTTCCAGCCAAACGATTGAGCTTAAGCGGGATCAGGTAACTATTTTGGGCCCGAACATGGAACTGCATGATTGCACCGTAATTTCGGAGGCTGATACGCGAGGGATGACTTTTGCCGGAGTGAGGATGTATGGAGGAGTTTTCGATCAAAAGAAAGCCTTGAAGGACTTTCATTTTCAGGGCGTACATTTCTTGCGCGTCAAGTTCATGGGCAATTATTCCGGCTGTGATTTTGGCGATTGGGAAGATATGGACAGATCATCCGTGTCAGAGTGCGATTTTTCATCTGCCCGCATGCACGAATGCCGAATGTTGAACTGTGACATGAGCGGGATTCTTATTCCCAAATGGCCATGCTTTTACCTGTTGAATCCGGCGGAAGCGCGGGATTTTGTAATCTCACAACAATGGCCGAACAAGATCGGCCTGATTTTGGATATTTATGCGGATCAGGATCGGGAATGTGTCGCTGTATTTGGTGATGCCAGTGCATTGGCTGAGAAAAGCGGTTTGCCTTTGAGCGAAATACGCGCGCTTTTGCAGAGAATTCCCGGGCTTACTATTGTTGACTGAATAGAGGTGGTGATTTCTGTCGCGTTGAAACGGCATTTTTGTCGATAGTCCAGACTGCCTTGATTTACAAAAAAAGAACCCTACTCCTCATTTAATCTTTGTATCGATAACTCGATCTCCAAAGATAAATGGTTCGCGGGGTTCTTTCTGTTTAACAGCGTCAAGAGGTGAGGGTCTCTCGATCCTGTTATGCTTTACTAGTTGCCGTAGTAAGCAGTAATGTAAAACGTATGATCTGAGCTAGCCACATAATTCTGACCGTACACTTGTACAAGGGGTACCGCCAACATTTTAACAAAAATATACGCTAAGGAAATTTACTTGCAAAAAAGCGATAATTCCTTTGCACAGGAATTACCGCTTTCAGATTATGAAAGGATAATTGCTTCAAACATCTTTCGTTCGTTCAAGCTTCGTTTCGCTGTACGTTTCTCCGAATTAGAGCAGGCGGCGTTAGAATCATCGGTATCCTATCGAATCACTTTAATAAGGGCACCGAGTTCCTCATGTCCGTAGCCAGCATCCAAGGCCTTCCTGAAAAGTCCTTGAGCAAATACCGGAAATTCATCGTTAATGCCAGCTTCACGTGCTTGTTCCATGAAGAGCTCCACTGTCGTCATACACATATTTATGGAACTCTGTGGATTATCGTATGTTTCTGTTTGAATCACTTCACTCTCATACTTGATGACATTACCGACAACCTGCGAAACCTGAGCGATCATGGACCCGAAAGCATCCACGCGTAGGCCGTCCGATTCAAGGATACGTGCCGCATGGAAAAATCCGATATACGAACCAAATAAGTATGAAAGAAACGCCAATTCTGTCGAAGACGCTGCGCTAACCTGCTCTCCAAGATAAGGCACATTTCCGGCCAGACATTTAAGATACGGCTCACTCTGTTGAAAAGCGGTTATGGAGCCTGATGTGAAGATTGTAGCGTCCGGCTTACCCATCTGGGGCGGTGAAGCCGCTATGGCTCCGTCGAGATATTCCGCATTGTGTTCTTGGGCCCATGTTTCATTGTCACGTGCTTGCTGGGGGCTGCCTGTGCTCAACTGGACAAGAACGCGTCCGGCGAGGACCGGTCTAACGTCCTCTGTATCCAAAATACTGTACGAAGCCTTATAGTCAGAGACGCAGATAATTGACACCGTGCTTGCACTTATAGCAGAAGCCGCACTGGGGGCAAGGATAGCACCTTCTTTGACGAGCAGCTCCGCCTTTGCGCTCGATCGGTTCCATACTGTAACTCGATAGCCATATTGAAGCAACACTCGAGCCAGTGCTGCACCCATTGATCCTAAACCAATTACTGATACTTTACTCATATTGTTTCCTCCATGTTATAAAGTTCTTATTCCTTACGTTGGTTACCACGAGGGCTCTGTGGTAGAGGTAACGTGAAAATCCGTTACCGCTAGCTCTTTTCCATTTATGATTACAGATAACCTATGCTTGCCCGGATAATGCTTGCGGGTCGTCAAATCCTTGAAATGGTAGGTCCGTACGTATTGCCGCTCTGCTTTGTTGTAGTTGCTTTCTGTTACTTTGAATAACTTTCTCGATGTCGTACCGTTCGCTTTGACAAAATCAATCGCGTACTCGACCCGTAGCCTCTGGGATGCAGAGGAATTGGTCCGGATCGAAAAAGAAAAGTTGAGAGTTTGGCCGATCGCCAGCGTCTCTTCGTCCAGCGACAAAGCGCTTACCGTCACATCCGGTGAAATCTCAAAACCGAACAATGAAAGCACGTCTGGATCGCCTTTTCGCAGCAAACCGCGACATCCGTGTTTGACAATCCAATCGGTCTGCAAGCTCTCTCCGTACCAATCGCTGGCGAGTTGTTTGATCTTTTCGGGATGATCCTTGGAAATATCGTTCAGATTATTAGCAACGCTTTTCTGCACGTAGACAGATGAATCCCGCTTGAGTTTTTCCAATACTGGCACAATTGGCGACGGATCAGCTTTGAATATATCCAAGGCCATTGCCCAGGGCAATCTGGGACGGCAGCCCTCGCTGGCTAGCCTTCTGATGTGATGATCGGGATGACTTGCCCACTGCAGCATCTGGTCCATCATTCTAACAGGATCTTGCACAATAAAAGGACGAACGGCGAACTCTGAACTGGAAAAGGGGGTGAATCGTTCCAATGCAGGAATGGAATTTGTCCAATCGTCAAGTCCGTATACTTCCACGAAATCAGGAAAGAACAAGTATTCGACTCCTCTACATTGGGGAGCGATTTGGGCCAAGACCGCTAAGGCGTCGCTATAGGATACAGGCAGGGTCAATTGCAAAGAGGTGCTTATATGCCGGATACGCGCTTTCAATTGTTCCTGTTCCCAGCGATCATCGTAAATTAAGTTCAGAAACTTTGTTGAATCAAATGCAGGATATTTAAGTTTGACGATGACCATAAATCGGTTAAAAAAATCCAGATTATATTTACCCGCAAATGTATCTCCCATGTTCCATCTCCTTTCTTGGTTTATCATCTTGATGGCAATTGAGCAATGGAACCGGCCAACTCCACAAAATCCCTACATGTTCAGCTTAGCAGGGATTAGATGTCGTTGTGTGATTTCCCTGGAATCAATCATCGACACAAAATTTTGGAAAGCTGGTACAAACTTGAGTTGCTCCATGGCTGACAATGCCATTTCCATATCAGACCAGTATATGATGTCCGTCCATTGGATTTCGTCTGGCGTATGCAGCAAAGTGCGCCCTTTAAACCCAGGTATGCCAGCTTGCAGCACCTCACTCAATGCGCCGGCTGCCTGGAGAAAGAGTTGTTTATCCGTCCCCTCCCTCAATTCGAACAAAACAATTTCCATAACGTATTGTTGATTTTTATGCTCCATCTTTTTATTCTCACTCCGTCTTCATATTTGAGTGTATCTTCACACCTACTGATCAAAGTCAGTAATCGCCACATAACCCTTACCCTGACGGAAGGACCAAGAATGCATCCATAGTTATGCTTTAGTCTGAATTGCATATCCGAATCCTCCTCGGTGTGTAAATATTGACTTCGAGATTAAGCATACGGGATAATAGTGCCAGGTAGTGACACTATTATTTTTTAAAAAAATACAAGGAGGGAACGGTCCATGCACAAAGCTCAGCGACTCATTCAACTTATCATGCTGGTCAATGAACGAAAGAAGTTTACAATACAGGAGATGGCAGACCAATGCGGCGTTTCACGCCGAACGATGATTCGCGATTTGATGGAGCTGAGTGAACTGGGTGTGCCGCTCTACTCTGAGGCAGGACCCAGGGGCGGTTATCGCGTTCTGAGGGAGAAGGTGCTGCCGCCCATTAGCTTTACCGAACATGAGGCAATCGCATTGTTTTTTGCCTGTCAATCGTTACACAATTACAAGTCTCTTCCTTTTAATAATGAAGTGGATACCGCATTGCACAAGTTTTTTCATTTCCTGTCGAGTGAGCTAAAGCAAAAGATAGAACGAATGCAACAGCGGCTTGTATTCTGGATACCTCCACATGAGATGGAAGTTCTTTTCTTGAAGGAGCTGCTCGAAGCTGCATTGGAGCAGTACGTCGTCACTATCATATACGAAGCTTCTTCACGCCGAGAAAGGATGATTCAACCACTCGGGTTATATACGATGAATGGGTTATGGTACTGCCAGGCTTATTGCTTCTTGGCTGGGGATTATCGAGTGTTTCGCGTGGATCGGGTGAAGGATTTCTCGCTTGAGGCCGACCAAAGCATGAGATTAAATATGGCTGAGGAGCACATTCAGACATGGATCATGCGAATGGATGAGAGTGATACCTTGGATCTTGAGGTGGATTTGACGTCGGAGGGTGTGAGACGATGCCGATCAGACTTATGGTTAACCCAGGGGATTGAGCTGCATGAGGACGGATCAGGCACGATTCGCACAAAGATGAGCGCATCATATGCACGATGGGCGGTACATTTTTTCCTCGGCCTTGGCATGGAGGCAAACGTGAAGCGTCCCCAAGTTGTCCGCGAACAAATACAAAGCAAGCTCCTGGAGATGATCAGACAATACGAACATTAGAGGTGGTGCACTCGAGACTAAACACAAAAACAGCAGTCTCCTTGAGGTGTTTGGTCGTTCTTGCCAACCTAAAATTAATTAGCCCCATTATACGACTTAGTGGAAGAATGAGGGGACAATTGTGTCAATCGTTTCTGTTAGGAAATCACCCTCAGACTGGGAGCTTGACACAAATACACCATCAAATCCGGATGACGATATCTCCAGCAGATAGGTACGTCCGGGCAATCGGGAATCTGTTTAATGAATGAGGGCATTATTGTGTCGGCATTGAAGGAGCTTTTGTGTCATTGGACAAGTTTCCACGTTCTACACGAAAGTCATCAATACGAATGCTCGGGATGCCGTACACGTCATCGACGGCTTGCTCCACCATGAAACGGACTTGGCCATCGAGGAGCATTATACGGATACAGCCGGTTACACCGATCAAGTCTTTGGTTTAACGCATCTGCTTGGATTTCGCTTTGCACCGCGCTTACGCGACTTGGCTGATTCCAAGCTCTACGCTATCGGGAAACCTTCCGATTTTCCTAAATTGGAGAAACTGTTGCGCGGACAGATTCATACAAAGATCATTCAGGAAAACTACGATGATGTTCTCCGGCTGGCTCACTCCATCCGGGAAGGCACCGTTTCAGCATCACTCATTATGGGGAAAATCGGTTCCTATGCAAGACAAAACAGTTTGGCTACCGCGCTGCGAGAAATGGGGCGTATCGAGAAAACGATCTTCATCCTGAATTACCTATCGAGCGAGGCGCTTCGGCGAAAAATCCATCGGGGGTTGAACAAAGGGGAAGCGATGAACGCATTGGCCAGAGCGATCTTCTTCGGCAAACATGGCGAGTTGCGAGAACGTGCGCTACAAGATCAGCTCCAACGGGCAAGTGCATTGAACATTATCATCAGTGCAATCAGCGCTTTGAATGACAGAGCCGGATGCTGTGGAACCGTTTGTTTTGTAAACAGAAACTTTATAAATCTGGTCAGAAGGTCCATCTATTTTGTAATAAAAATGCTTTTTGGATCCAGTAGGCGTTGTAAATGTATAGTTTTGCGAATCACTTACGGAACCAAGTGTTCCAGTTACATTATTAGCAGGAATTGTAATAGATGTAGTAGCTGCAAATGCGCTTACCGAAATCGAGAAAAATAATACCAACGCGCTCATAAATGCGAATACATTTTTAAATTTCCATATATTCGCAAATAAATATAAATAATATAATTTATAGAATCATTTATATCATTATTTCACATTAATTCGGTTTTTCAGGAGGAAGGACTTCGCTTGAAGTTTGGAGAATCGGTAAAGTGTACTATGCAAACTAAACAAGAACAAAGGAGAGAAACATGGATTTTCAAGTGCTGCAATCAAAAATCGAGGCGGCCGCCAAGGAGGCGTTCGAACGGGTAAGAAACAAATATCCAGGACAGCGCTTTTGCGGTTATGCCTTGTATTCCGACTCAGACGCAATCACCGTTTGTCCGGCGGTAAACTCAACCGATCACTTGAACAAAATGATTGCCGGCGACCCTGATGATGCCGTTTACTATCGCTGGAGTCCGGGGGAATGGGATCATGAATTTGAAGGAGCCGAATGTTTTTCGGAAATATCCAATCTATTGTATAACGAAGTGAAGGGCATGAAATCGGCGGAACGCCACGAGCAATTTAAAGAGAAAGTATACGAGTGCTGTGTGGCAGCGCTTGATTCGCTGAATAAGGAAGGTTTTTTCCTTGATATGAACGAATCGGGGGTATTGGTATTTGCCGTATCGGACACCACACATGCACTGGAACCCGAATGGATTGCCCGATTGAGCAGACCTGAACTTGCTCTGGAATTCCGGAATTGGTACACCCAAATTGGATGATGCAATCGGTAACTATTTGACGCTGAACAAGAAAAATATGTTGATCACTTCTTGCCTGTTCACTGTAACGGAGACAAATACTAATCTTCGCCGATCAGCTTTTTCTTACTGAACAAACGGGAGAATACGTAAAATGGAAATCGTGATGTTGCGTGACGTAATCGATGATGACCTGTCGATTTTTTTTGAACAGCAGATGGATAAGACCGCCAATTTCATGGCCGCCTTTACTGCTAAGGACCTGTCGGATAACGACAGTTCCTGCTGGGCATCGGTAGTTGCAAGTTTTGAATAGACTTCCAACGACTGTCGAGTTCTTCTCAACGTGTCAAAAAATCATAACGCCGCGGCCGCGGTACCGGATATGCCATTCCGTCATAAGATTTTGATCCCATGCGCCGAATTTTTTAGAATCCGATGCACAGGATGTCGTGGCATTGCCCCAAATCTCTTGCATCCGAACGCGAAAATCGCATTCACCACTTCGGATATCGGCAAATAATGATGACCGGTATCCGAATCAATGTCATCATCTTCTCCTGTGTCATATCTTTAAGGTGACACGATGAGGTAACATCGTCAACAGCACAACGACACATCTGAAACTTCTCATTGACAAAACTAAAAACTGAATATATAGTGTAGACATCTACACGAATCCAAGGGGAAACCTATGCAAAGTGTGTTCGACATGAACGGTCTGGGGAAATCCGGATTTATCACGCGCAATAGTAACCCTGCCGACGGGCGTGAGGAGTGGTGCCTTATCGAAATCTGAAGAATTGGTCACCCAAGGTATGTCAGATGACGAAAAAGCCATGTTTGTTTCTCTGTTGACCCATGCTTTTGAAAACGTTGAAAAGCAGCTGTCAAAGCTATGAATTTGCTATGTATTCGTTTATTTTTTTAAATTATTGTGTAGATGGCTACTTATTTTACAAAATATAATTTAGGAGGTTATCATGATGAATTATCAAAAAAACGGACTGGATCTATCCAGAATCGGACTCGGTTGCGGTCACATGTCAAATGCCGATGAAGCCGTTAAAGGCACCGGCATTGCCGCCATTCATACCGCAATGGAGAGTGGAATCAATCATCTTAATACGGGGGATTTCTATGGTGCAGGCCGAAGCGAGATGGTCATTGGCGAAGCGTTGAAGGGGTATAAAAGGGATCAATATTTTATCTCGCTGAAGTTTGGGGTATTGAATGCGCCTGACGGTTCCCTGTACGGACTGGATGTCTCCCCCCATCATGTTAAGAACTATCTTACCTATTCGCTCAAACGACTCCATCTTGACTATATCGATCTCTATCAGCCTGCAAGGATCGATCTGGGTATCCCTGTTGAAGAAACGATCGGTGCCATTTCCGAACTGGTTCAGGCCGGCTATGTCAAGCATATCGGGGTCAGCCAGATCGATGCAGAGACATTGAGAAGAGCGCATGCAACGCATCCGATCAGCTTGGTGGAAGTCGAATACTCGCTTTTTAACCGAAGAATAGAAAAAGATATTTTGCCAATAGCAAGGGAATTGGGGGTCGGTGTTGTCGCTTTTGGGGCGGTGGCTCATGGGCTCCTTGCCGGCAATTGGACAGAGGAGCGAATCCAAAAGAGCAAAGGCGGCTACGTCCCGTTATTTTTTGAAGAAAATATAGAAAAAAATGTTGCTCTGGCCAAGAAGCTGGGTGAGATCGCCGCAAATAAACAAATGACGGTATCCCAACTGGCGCTTGCATGGATATTATCCAAGGGTGAAGACATCATACCGCTCATTGGAACCGTATCACCGGCTCATATTCAAGAGGCTTTGCAGTCGCTTGATATTCGTCTGACTGAAGACGATATTAAGAAAATTGAAGAAGCGATACCCGAAAATGAGATAGCCGGCGCTTCTTTCCCTAATATGCAATTTAGAAACGGTAAGACTGTTCGTGGATAAACACTATATACAAAATGAAAGGATGTTGTTGTCATGATTATCGTTACCGGAGCCAACGGGAAATTGGGTCGGGCTGTGGTAGAGCAGTTACTTAAGCGTGTACCTGCCGAGCAGATCGGTGTCAGCGTCCGCGATCCGAATCAGGCACAAGAGCTTCAGGAACGTGGAGTTCGTGTCCGTCGGGGCGATTTCGACGATGCCGAAAGTCTGCACCACGCCTTTGAGGGGGCGTCGCAGGTTTTCATCGTTTCGTCCGGCATCCTGGGTGAGGCTGATATCCCGCATGGTATCCGGCAGCATCAAACAGCGATTGACACGGCAAAGAAAGCAAGGGCTAGTCGGGTGCTGTACACAAGTCACATGGGTTCTTCCCCGACATCACACTTCGCTCCTATGATTCACCATGCAGCTACCGAAAAACTGCTGAAAGCTTCAGGTATTGCCTTCACGTCGCTCCGCAATGGCTACTACGCCGCATCGGCGCTAATGTTGATCAGCGGAGCAATAAAAACTGGGGAATTGATCGCTCCTGAGGACGGTCCGGTTGCCTGGACAACCCACTCCGACTTGGCCGAAGCTACGGCGGCGATCATAAGCGAGCAGAAATTAGATGGCATGACTCCCAATCTTACGGCATCCGAAGCAATTGACATGGAAGGGATTGCGGCAATTGTTTCCGAGGTCTTGGGGCGGACCATCCGTCGAATCGTTGTGTCGGACGAAGAGTTTCGGGACCGCATGATGTCTCAAGGTGTGCCGGAAGCGAGTGTAAATATGCGGATGGGGATGTTTCTAGCGAGCCGTCAGGGCGATTTCGCGCAAGTCGATCCTGCTCTAGCTAATTTGATCGGTCGACCCCCAATGAGTTTTAAAGAGGTCCTGAAAAAGTCGATTTCTCATCAACAAGGCTGGATGTGAGCTGGTACCACCCCGTTTATAAAGCAAAGCAGGGTACAGGGGTTTCCCCGGTACCCTTTTTGTTTTAATGCAGATGCCGTTTATTCTGAATCCTTATCGTCATTATCTCCTGCGCCTTCACCGGCTTTGTTGCCCAATGCCGCCCCTGCGATGCCGCCTGCAACAGTGCCGACAGGTCCCAAAAGAGAACCCACGACGGCGCCAGCGACACCGCCGCTCACGGTTCCTACAGCTTCTCCGGCGTCAACGCCGGCCACATCGTTCGTGCTGCGCTCAGCATCGCGATCGTTTTTTTCAGCCATTCTGTCTCACTCCTCGTTAATGTGATGGGACATGCTTCTTTTTGCCAGCGTAGTCCCGAAACATATCTTGCCCTAACCGATTGGAAAAAATTCCGAAAAATATACAAAGCCAGCAACGATAATACGGACAACAAATCCTGTATATATATGAGATATGGAGAACTTGGAAAAGGAGGGGGCTGAGATCGTTCAATCGGTTGGGAAAAGCATTCCCAGAAAGGAAACTTGGGAGAAAGTTACAGGAACAACGAGATATGTGAACGATAATCCGAGACCGGGACTTTTACATGCCAAAATAGCGAGCAGCGCCCATGCTCACGCGAAAATAAAATCGATTGATTCGTCCGAAGCCATGAAAATCCCGGGTGTAAAAGCGGTTATCACGGGAAACGATTACCCGATTTTGACCGGGTCGCCACTGGCCGACCGGCCGCCGATCGCGATTGACAAAGTGAGGTATTACGGTGAACCCGTCGCCCTTGTTGTCGCGGAACAAGAATATATGGCAGAGATGGCGGCACTCAAAATCAAAGTGGATTATGAGCTTTTACCGGCCGTACTTTCTCCAACCGAAGCTTATAAGAAAGATGCTCCGCTCATACATGAGCACCTTGCCGCGTACAAGCGGCGCGAAGAGGTTTACCCGGAACCGGGAACCAACATTGCGAACCGAACCAAAATACGCAAGGGGAATATGGAAGCAGGATGGCAAAAAAGCGATCATATTATTGAGGTCCGGGTCAGTTTACCGCAATCGGATCACGCTGCATTGGAATTGCGGTGCAGTACGGCAGAGATTTTCCCCGACGGAAAAGTGATCATTCATTCCGCTTCGCAATCGCCCTATATTATCCAAAGAGCAATCAGCCAGTCGTTTCAAATTCCGCTTCACAAAGTCGTCGTCCACACGCCTCTGGTCGGAGGCAGTTTTGGGGGCAAAGCGGCGATTCAGATGGAATTTCTTGTTTTTTTGGCATCCCGTGCAGTCGGTGGAAAAACTGTTAAATTGGTTAACTCCAGAGAGCAGGACATGATCTCTTCTCCGGTCCATATCGGATTGGATGCCATCATCAAACTTGGCTGTACCCGTGAGGGAAAATTAATGGCCGCGGAAATTTTGCATCTGTATGACGGCGGTGCTTATTCGGATCGAGGTGCGGTCATGAGCAGGGCGGGAGCTGCCGACAGCACCGGGCCTTATCGCATCGATAACGTACATTGCGATTCCTTATGCATGTACACCAATCGCCCCTATTCCACCTCGTTCCGCGGATTCGGCCATCCGGAAATGACGTTCGCCATGGAACGCGCGATGGATGTATTGGCGGGCCGTTTGGGAATGGATCCTTTGGAATTCCGGTTTTATAATGCGATAGGACCGGGGGATACATCCCCGACACAAACCTTGCTGAATAGAAGCAATGTCGGCAATTTGCCCATGTGCATTGCAAAACTGAAATCATTAATCCGCTGGGACGACCGGTCCCTGCCCGAAACCGACGGCCATCTCATCAAGGCGAAAGGGGTATGCTGTTTCTGGAAAAATTCGAGTACCCCGACAGACGCCGGTGCGGGAGCTATTGTTGTGTTTAATCCCGACGGAAGCGTTAATTTGCTGTGCGGTGCAGTAGAGATCGGGCAGGGCACGAGGACGGCGCTTACGCAATTGTTGGCCGAACGGCTGCGTATGGATGACCGGATGATCCATATTTCGACGGATGTAAATACCGAATCCGATCCTCACCATTGGAAAACGGTGGCAAGCCGCAGCACTTTTCTAGTCGGCAATGCAGCTCTGAAGGCGGCCGACGACGCGATCGCCGGGTTAAAAAACATTGCCTCGGTCGTACTGCAATGCTTGCCGACAGACCTGGATGTCGGAGGAGGTAAAGTTTACCGCAAAGATCGCCCCCAAATCGGGATCGAAATCGAAAAAATCGCGAACGGATACAAATTCCCAAACGGGAATACGATCGGCGGTCAAGTCATCGGCCGCGGGAGCTATGCGATGCGAAATTTGACCATGTTGGACCCGGAGACGGGCAAAGGAAATCCAGGCCCGGAGTGGACGGTAGGCGCCCAAGCGGTAGAAGTGGAATGGAATACAAGAGATTACACGTACAAAATCGTTAAGGCGGCGACGGTCATCGATGCCGGCAGGGTGATCAATCCGGAATTAGCCCGCGGCCAAATTACGGGCGCTATGAGTATTGGCTTAAGCCTTGCCAGCCGGGAGGCTTTTCTATTCAATGATCAAGGGGCCATCCTCAATCCGCAATTTCGAACCTACAAATTGATACGTTATGGCGAGCAGCCGGCGTACTTCGTTGAATTCGTCGAGACGCCTCATTTGGAAGCGCCTTACGGATTGCGGGGGATTGGAGAGCATGGGTTGATCGGCATGCCCGCAGCATTAGCGAATAGCCTGGCCGCTGCCGCCGGAGTAGAGCTTAATCGTTTGCCTCTGACGCCCGAGACGATCTGGAGGACAATCCATGATTCCGTTTGACTTCGAATACTACAGACCTTCCTCCATGCAGAAGGCGGTTGAGCGGTTTCAGCTGCTGCACAAACAAGGGAAGAAGCCGCTATATTACGCCGGAGGGACGGAAATTATCACATGGTCTCGAACTAACTCCATTCATCCGGGAGCTGTGATCGATTTGAAATCCATTCCGGAGTGCAGCGTTATGGAAATGCATAAGGATAAGCTCGTAATCGGAGCTTGCGTCACGTTATCAGCTTTGTCCGAGGCGAATCCGTTCCCGCTGCTCAGTCAAACGGCGCAAGGAATCGCCGACCAAACAGCCCGGAATCAAATCACGCTCGGGGGAAACATTTGCGGCAACATTCATTATCGGGAGTCCGTGCTCCCGCTTCTATTGGCAAACAGCCGCATGATCATAGCAGGAATACAAGGAATAAGAGAGGTTCCGATTCACCACGTTTTTTTAGGGAAGTTGAGATTGCAGCAAGGAGAGTTTCTTGTACAAACTTTAACAGACCGAGACTATGTGTCGCTGCCGTTCGTTCATTTCAAAAAAAGGCAGATCGGCAATGTCGGCTATCCTCTCGTAACCGCGGCTGCTCTTAAGAAAAACAGGCAGATTCGGATCGCATTCAGCGGCGTTTGCGCATTCCCGTTTCGCTCCGTCGAAATCGAGCGGTCGTTGAACGACTCCTCGATGCCGCCGGCAGCCAGAATTGAACAGGCGATCGGCGAACTTCCCGCTCCATTGCTGGATAATGCGGAAGGATCCGCCCCTTACCGGAAATTTGTGCTTCGGCAAACGATAGCCGACACGGTGCATATATTGGAAAGAAGGTGAAGCATGTCAGCCAGCGATCCTATGGTGTATCCGGTAGAATTTACAGTTAACGGCGAAAAGCGTACAGTTCGAGTAAGAGCCGCGGATATACTCTTATACACGCTTCGGGACAACCTCGGCCTCACGGGAAGTAAGTCCGGCTGCGACAACGGAGACTGCGGTACGTGTACGATTTTGGTAAACGGTACGCCTATAAAATCGTGCATGATGCTCACCGTGGAAGCCGGCGGAAAAGAAGTGATAACGATCGAGGGCTTGACGAACTCGCCGGTACTGCAAGCTTTTGTTCAAAATCAGGCATTCCAATGCGGTTATTGCACTCCCGGCTTTATCGTAAACTGCGAGGGCTTGCGGAATGCCGATCCCCATGCGAACGAAGAAACAATCAGGGTATGGCTGGAATCCAACATATGCAGGTGTACGTCCTATGAAGAAATTCATAAGGCTGTACAGGCCATTTTTACCACATAAGAATGTTTAAGTTCTTTACAGCGCTAAAGCGCGTAGAACCGCATTCTTATTGGCGAATAAACCTACCTCTGAACGCGGTCGCTCATCTTCGAAAAGACCTCGATAGAGGTTTATCTCACACTGAAACATGAATCCTCTGGGAGCTGAGGAGGGGGGAAGTTTGGAAGAAATTCACCGTATTTTGGAGACCCTTCACCATACCGGTCAAAGAAGCGTGCTTGCGACGATTACCCGAGTGGAAGGGAGCGCATACCGCAAAGAAGGGACATCGATGCTGTTTCTTGAAGACGGCTCGCAGATCGGGGTATTAAGCGCCGGTTGTTTGGAGGCGAATCTTTCGGCTTGTGTGCCGGATATGTTGGAAACTGGCGTTTCCCGCAGCTTCGCCTTCGACATGCAATCAGCAGACCCGCTGTCCTGGGGGGAATCGCCGGGCTGCGGCGGTGTTGTCCATGTCACGATGGAACCGGTACAAGGTGTGTTCGCCGATCATCTACGTGTCTTGAAAAATTACCTGGATCAGCGAATTGAGGTCATACTCGTGAAAAAGTTCGGCCCGGACGGTTCTGTCATCGATTATAGTTTCGTTACCGGAGATCGTCACCTATTCGGGGAGTGGCGGGGCGATATTCCGCCGGAATTGTTGGATTTGGCATCCGGGTCCGAGGCTTCGCGGAAGAGCGGAATGAAGTTCGTCTCATCCATACAATCGGAAGTTTTCGTTCATACGTATTATCCCAAACCTCGCCTGCTCATCTTTGGTGCGGGACCGGACGCCAGGCCGCTTGCCGCATTTGCGGCAGCCGTCGGTTTTGCCGTCATCGTCTCCGATTGGAGGCCCGATTATTGCGAGCGGCGTTATTTTCCGAATGCTGAATACATGTTGTTGGGGTTTCCGGAGGAAACGGTAGGGATGATTCATGTTACGCCTTATGATTACGCCGTTGTAATGACTCATAATTTTAGGAGGGATCAGCAGCTGGTTCGGCTTCTTTCCGACCGTGGGCTTTGCTATCTAGGCATCCTGGGATCGAAAAATAGAACAAAACGGCTGCTCATCGATGTGCCGGTTCAGATGGAAATTCATTCTCCCGTCGGACTCGCGATCGGGGCAGAGGGGCCGGAGGAAATCGCCGTGAGCATTGTCGCAGAAATCATACGTACGTTCAGGAGAAAAAGAGCCTATGAAGTTGTTATCCAATGAAGCAAAATCGTATCATCGGCATCTATTTGGCGGCGGGCCAAAGCACCCGAATGGGTGCGGATAAGCTTCGGCTTCCGGCAGGTTCTATGACTTTGGGAAATTACGCGCTGGCTGCGGCTTTGGGCTCCGGTTTGGATCATGTTGCGGTCATCTCCAACAGCCCTAAGGCGGACTGGGTGGATCACACCTTTTACCGGGAGCCGATCAGTCGGAAATGGTCCGTTATTTACTGCCCTGAAGCGCATTTGGGGCAAGCGCACTCCCTGCGGTGCGGCGTACAGGCTGCGGTTGCGATGGAAGCGACAGCCGTAATGGTATTACTGGCGGATCAACCTTTAGTTGCACAAGAGATGATCGATGAACTGCTTGCATGCTTTCAAACGCATCGGGCGGCCAGCAGTACCGGTTTCGTGGCCTCAAGCTATGGCGGTTTGGCCAGACCGCCGGTCATTTTTGCGCAGCGGATGTTTCCGGTTCTCCTGCAATTGCAGAACGATCAGGGAGCCAGACAGCTTATCCGCAAGGAAAAATCGGGAATTTGCATCGATTTCACAGCTCCGGATCTGTTCATGGATGTCGACACGGCTGACGATTACAGGATTTTGTTGGAAAAAATCATCGGCGGAAATCTTGAATGACTTGTTCAGCGTTCGTATATAACGCAAGCGGGTACTGGTAATTTGCCATATGGGCCGGCGCTTTTATTGGCAGGGCTGATTCATTGGATGCCGAGCCGGATGCCGCCGGATCGTCCAACACACGTTTCCATTGCTGTACAAGATCCGCCAACGTGTTCAAATAATCGGCCCACATTCGATGATCCGCATTCGTAAAATTGCCGCTTTCGGACCATATCACAAGAACCCGTATCATGTCTGCAAGATTGGCATAGCCGGATCGAAGACGGTTCATTTGCCGGTTTAATTGTTTCAAAATATTGCGTTTTTGTTGACCTAAAGGATTGTAGCGTAAACTTTGCTCCGCTTTATCCAGCTCGGTTGTCGCTTGATGCAGCTCCTGAAATAAAGTTTGCAAGCGAGTTTGCAAATGTTGCGCTTCATTAGCGGAACAGCCTTCTTTTACCCAAAGTGCGGTGTTTATAAAATGATTGGATAGATGGTCCGCGAAATGGAGCATCTTTTTTTTGGCTATGTTCAACGTATCGGGAGGAAATACCGCAATAAGGATCAAGATGGCAACGATCGCGCCGATAACGGTATCGCGTATCCGATCCAGGGAGTAGGCGGGCATCTTGCTCTGAAAATACAACACCAATAAAATGCTGAGAGCAACCTGAATCAGGATCGCATGATCCAATTTCAGCCAATTTACGATGAAAGCCCCGATAAGAATCAGGAGCCCGATGCTCCAGCCGTTCAAACCGACATAAGGTGTTAACGATACGGTGAAAAGGACGCCGGCAATCGTTCCCACGATGCGCTGCCATGCGAACTGGATCGACTTGTCAACGGTTAATTGAATGGACAATATGGCCGTCAGAGGAGCGAGGTAAGGATGCTTGGATCCGGCCCACTCCGCAAGCTCCCATGACAGCCCGGCGGCTAAAGGGATTTTCCATACAACCCCTTTATATTTGATAAAATCCATGATTTTATTCATCATTTCGTTAAACTCCAATCTTGGGCATCGAAATACTCACCGAATGATCTGATTCATTTCCCTAGTATGTCAATCGCGATTTTCATTTATCACGAATTACGTGTCGGTCTCCCACAATACGAAGATGGGCGCCGGAAAAGGAGCCGTCCTGCTCGCCGAATCGATGCTGGCACGGGGGTTACTGAGCTAAACAATAAGGAGAACGCAACCCAGACGAAAGCGCGGGGGCGTTCTTTTTTTACGTCTCGATTTTCTTTCCCAATGAATGTTTCATTATATTTTGTGCTACTATAGTTTATAAGATTAAACCATTAAACTGAGAGGCTGAACATGGATAGACAAGAACGCTTGAAACGGTTGACCAAAGAGTTCAGTGAATGTCAAAAAGCATTAATTGCGATTGGGGATGAAACGCGTCAATCCATTATTATTGCGCTAATCGAAAGCGAAAGTGACAGCGGACGAGGCATTCGGGTCGGCGAGATTACAAAAAAGACTCATTTGTCCCGTCCGGCAGTATCCCATCACCTTAAAGTGTTGAAAGATGCAAAATTAATTGGCGTTAGACGAGAAGGTACAATGAATTATTATTATTTGGATATTAGAAATAGCGATTTTTTTAAACTAAAAAAACTTTTTGACGATGTTGAATCATTTATTACCGAATTTAAGGATCGACCTTTCAAGCGCGATTAACATTCATGTATGGCATTGCGTCCAAGTTGGATAATATAAAGTGAAATATGGAAAAGGGGTTTTTCTATGGAAAAATTAATGCCGATCCCCCAGCCGAAAAGATATGGCGCACTCGGGAATGTACCCTTGATCGATAAGGATTTGCCGGTATTATCTTTATGTAAAATCGCCGACGAGTTCGGTCCTATTTTTAAATTCGAGGGATTTACAAAATATGTGTATGTCCTCTCCGGGCCCGACTTAGTGGCCGAAGTATGTGACGAGTCGCGTTTTGACAAAGGCATCGATCACCTGCGTAAAGTACGTGAATTTTCCGGAGACGGACTGTTCACAAGTCTGTCGGAGGAACCCAATTGGAGGAAAGCGCATCAAATTCTGATGCCTTCATTTAGCCAACAAGCGATGAAAGGGTATCACGGCATGATGCTCGACATCGCTTCGCAGCTTGTTCAAAAATGGGCGCGATTGAACCCGGACGAAAGCATCGATGTTCCTGAAGATATGACACGGCTTACGCTGGACACCATCGGCTTGTGCGGATTTAGCTATCGTTTCAATAGTTTTTACAGAGAAACGCCAAACCCTTTTATCGTTAGCATGGTTCGATCTCTGGATGAAGCCATGCATTATGGCACCAGGCTGCCGATACAAAACAAACTGATGTTAAAAACAAAACACCAGTTCGAGCGCGATATTCAATCGATGTTCGCCTTGGTAGATAAAATCATTGCAGATCGTAAAGCAAGCGGAGATCACGGGGAAACCGATTTGCTCGCCCGAATGTTGAATGTTAAAGATCCCGAAACCGGGGAACTGCTGAGTGATGAAAATATTCGTTATCAAATTATTACATTTTTGATAGCCGGTCATGAGACGACGAGCGGATTGTTGTCTTTTACGACCTACTACTTATTGAAGCACCCTGAAGTTTTAAAAAAGGCTTACGCAGAAGTGGATGAAGTACTAACAGACTCAGTGCCGACTTATGAACAAGTGCTAAAGCTTAAATATATTCGGATGATTTTAAGCGAATCTTTGCGTTTATGGCCGACAGCCCCTGTATTTAGACTAAACGCTAGAGAAGATACGACGATCGGGGGAAAATACCTCATTAAAAAAGGGGAGTCTTTGTCCGTTCTTTTGCCCCAACTTCATCGGGATAAGGGAGCTTGGGGAAATGATGCGGAACAATTCCGCCCTGAACGGTTTGAAGACCCGACCAATGTTCCAAACCATGCGTATAAACCTTTTGGGAACGGTCAACGGGCTTGTATCGGTATGCAGTTCGCGCTGCACGAAGCGGCTTTAGTTATCGGCATGATCCTTCAACAATTTCAATTGATTGATCATATGAACTATCAGTTGAAAATAAAGCAAACGCTGACGCTGAAACCGGGAGATTTTAAGATACGCGTTCAATTGCGAGATAAGAAAGTCACTAATACGCATGCAATCAAGCCTGATGATGCCGTTGCCGATGCTCCAAAACTTGACAACCAAGTGAAGAAAGCTTCCATCATCGGAGTGAATAACAGGCCGCTGCTCGTTCTTTACGGTTCGAATATGGGAACGGCAGAGCGTATTGCAAAAGAACTGGCGGACATTGCCCGATTGCACGGCATTCGAAGCGAAACCGCCCCCCTTAATGAGCGGTTAGGCAATTTGCCGAAGGAAGGCGCCTTATTAATCATCACCTCTTCTTATAACGGTAAACCACCGGGCAATGCGCGACAATTCGTTCAATGGTTGGAACAGGTTGAAGCGGGGGAGCTTAAAGGAGTTCATTATTCCGTATTTGGCTGCGGGGATCGCAACTGGGCTTCTACGTATCAAGAGGTACCCAGATTCATCGACCGGAAGCTTGCCGAAGCAGGAGCGTCCAGATTCTCCCTTCGCGGAGAGGCCGATGCAAGCGGAGACTTCGAAAAGCAGTTTGAAACATGGAAAAAACAAATGTGGACCGATGCGATGAAGACGTTCGATTTAAAGCTGAACGAAAATGCGGAAAAAGAACGGAGTACGCTGAACATTCAGTTTGTCAGCGGCTTGGCAGAAACTCCTCTCGCTCAATCGTACGAAGCGGTTCGCGGGATAGTCGCGGAAAATCGCGAGCTTCAGCAGTCCGGCAGCGAACGAAGCACACGGCACATCGAGATCGAATTGCCGAACGGGGTTACGTATCAGGAGGGCGATCACCTCGGAGTTTTCCCAAGCAACAGTAAAGAGAATGTCAACCGTATTCTACGGCGATTTCGTTTGAGCGAAAACGATCAAGTGATTTTGACGGCAAGCGGAGTTAGCAGCTCCCATCTGCCTTTAGATCGGCCTGTATCTCTTTGTGACCTGCTCAGCCATAGTGTAGAGGTGCAGGAAGCCGCTTCCCGCGCCCAAATACGCGAAGTTGCCGCTTTTACGGCTTGCCCTCCGCATAAGCGCGAGCTTGAAGCTTTGTTAGAGGAGGGAACATACGAAGAACAGATATTGAAGAAACGGATTACGATGCTTGATCTTGTTGAAAAATACGAAGCGTGCGAAATTCCGTTTGAGAAGTTTTTGGAGCTGCTGCTTCCATTAAAACCGCGATATTATTCGATATCAAGTTCCCCGCGGATGAACTCTGAACGTGCCGGTATTACAGTAGGGGTGGTGCGGAGCGCTGCTTGGAGCGGACAAGGCGAGTATCGCGGGGTTGCTTCGAATTATTTGGCTGAACGCAAGCCCGGGGAAAACATGGTCATGTTCGTCCGTACACCGGAATCCGGATTCCAGCTCCCTGAAGATCCGCAGACACCTTTAATTATGGTGGGCCCCGGGACCGGAGTAGCGCCTTTCCGCGGTTTTCTGCAGGGTCGTGCTATGATGAAGCAAGCAGGAAAATCGCTGGGCGAGGCTCATCTTTACTTTGGATGCAGGAACGAAGCCGATTATATTTACCGCGAAGAACTTGAACAATTTGAAAAAGACGGATTAGTAACGATTCATACTGCTTTCTCCCGCAAGGAAGGCGTACCTAAAACTTACGTACAACATTTGATGGCGGAAAATGCAGCGGAAATAATCCGCATTCTTGATGGCGGAGGACGAATTTTCGTATGCGGAGATGGCAGCAAAATGACTCCGGATGTAGAGAACGTATTGCAGAAAGCTTATCAGCTTGTCCATGGGGCTGAAAAACAAGATGCGGAAAAATGGTTGGCAAATCTTCAGTCG
This sequence comes from Paenibacillus sp. sgz302191, assembly GCF_057749925.1. NCBI lineage: Bacteria > Bacillati > Bacillota > Bacilli > Caryophanales > Paenibacillaceae > Paenibacillus > Paenibacillus sp. sgz302191. The sequence continues at coordinate 89,577 of NZ_JBYLHY010000018.1, read as the reverse complement.
AATGGAAGCTATGCGAAAGATGTCTGGGCGGGTTTATAAAAAAAGCAGGCCAAAACTGGAACCATACAGTCTTGGCCTGCTTTTTTTCTGTTTTTCAACTATCGTTACCGATGAAAACCAACATTGGGATCACTTCGTATTCCGGCTTTCAGACCGGATAGGGAGTAAAGAGCAGCACAAAGCACAGAGTAGAACGGAGGGAGTCAGGTGTGGGGTGGAGGAGCGGAGCGTCCGCCTTTGAAACACAACTGATGATGGAGCGGGAGCCGGTGGCGGCGCTCCGCGAATGGCTGCTGCTATTCGTGGATTTTCTTGGCCTTCTTTTACTTTTCCACATTCATCCAAGCAAATTTTTTCAGGTCAACATCCTATGTATTCGAGAGCTGGGAAGGGATGTGAAAAGGTTGAATGTGAAAAAGCCAGCCCGTAAAGTGAAGGTATGTAATACTGTGCTGCGAAACTTGAAAAAGAAGTGGGCCAAAAACAAGTTGCCGGGATTACTGATCGATAAACGATACGCTCCTCGAATATTAAGACGCGGCAAGGAACCTGAGCTGACCGGACGTATCGTTGAACCGGGGAATCGCGAGTACAACTCGGCTCGTCGGGAATTCAACACCTTCTTTAACAAATTCCCGCGAGTCATCGTATTTGCTCAGAAAACTCAGGATGTAGTCAACGCCATACGTTGGGCCCGCTATCATAACGTACCGATCCGCATGCGCTCCGGCCGCCACAGTTACGAGGGCTTGTCAGTCGTCAACGGAGGAATCGTGATTGACGTGAGCGACATGCATCAGGTGGATGTGAACCGCAGGCACGGCATCGCCGCAGTACAGACAGGCATTAGGGGAGGCGCCTTGAACTCGGCACTCTGGAAAGAAGGGTTGGTAGTGCCGGTCGGGCTTTGCCCAACCACTGGCATTGCCGGAGTCACTCTTGGAGGCGGTCACAGTATTCTATCTCGACCCTACGGTCTCACGATCGACCATTTAGTCGATGTCGAAATGGTCAACGCCGACGGACGCACGATTCACGCCAATGCCAGCCAAAACGCCGATCTGTTCTGGGCATTGCGGGGAGGGGGAGGAGGCAACTTCGGAATTTGCACGAACTTCCGCTTTCGGTCTCACCCGATTGAAACGGTCGGCTTTGCTGAAATCGGTTGGGACTTACGTGATCTTGAACCAGTGCTTCGGACTTGGCAGGATTATACTGTTCCAGGTGCCAATGAGCAGCTCACCGTTACCCTGGGGATAGCTAACGGACGGCAGGCTTCGGAGAGTTACCCTATATTGATGCAAGGAGTCTTCCTCGGATCGGCCCAAAAGCTTCGCCAATTGCTGCAGCCATTACTTCGGTCCGGGTCGCCGCGGAAGGTAGTTATTGAGGAAATACCGTGGATTGAGTCTGTTGAGCTGGCAGCGAAGACGACGCCAACAGCTCCTTATCCTTTTAAAAGCGTCGGACCCTACGTCTATCATCGGCTGCCCGAGGCTGCCATCGCCACTATACGGCGTTTCATTGAATCGCCGCCTACCTCTGCGGTCTCTATCTTATTTCACGGTTTAGGCGGCGCGGTGGCCAAGGTGCCGAATCGGGCTACAGTTATTTCTACCGCCGGGCCTTGTATAATGTAACTCCCACTGCCACCTGGAACACACAAGCGGAGGCGAGGCGGGGAATTCGCTGGGTAGAGAGCTTCCGCAGGGCGATGCTCCCCTTTACCCGCGGTGTTTACGTCAATACGCCGGACCTCCAAATCAAACACTGGCAGCAGGCCTACTACGGTAGTAATTTCGACAGGCTGACACGAGTTAAAGCCCGTTACGACCCGAATAATATGTTCAATTTTCCACAGAGCATCCCGCCGGCCCGGCAATAACACCAATAATCATAAAGCAGATTTTAACGGAATTTGCTCATACCGGAAGGCAGCCCCTGAAAAGCTGCCACTGGCTGTTGAAAAACCCCTACGTTAAAGGGGATAACCCCAACCTGCCTGCTGCACGAAGAAAACCTGCAAAAATACATGAATTTGCGTCCTTGATCGCTGGCTACGACAAATTCCTGCAATTGTGCAGGCTTTTCAACGGGGACATGGGCTCAGGTTCACTTTCAGCGAAAAATCCTGCACTTTTGCAGGATTTTCGCCAAAACAAGCCGATTTCATAGAAAAAACCTGCGCCATTTCGCAGGCTTTTTCCCTACCACGATGTTTCCTACCCATTTTGTTCAGTACCGCGACCTCACAAGGAGAGGTGCGCACCCGGAAAAAACGGCTGTCCTTCAAATTAAGGGCTCACTGTTTCCCATAGCCCTAACCCTAACTGAGTGTCGCGACTTTCTCGGGCGGCCTGAGGCAGCTCCTGAAAAGCTGCCTCTATTTGTTTGTCAGTCCATTCGCATCGGATTACCCGTCATTCCGAAGCTTCACTGAAGCTCCCTTAATGAGAGAGACATATATCCGCTCATGTTCCACTTCCTCGCCTGCGATGAGGCGGAGGAGCTGCTCGGAGGCCATAGCGCCCCAACGGTACTTGGAATACTCGATGGTGGAGAGGCGCGGCTGAAGATAGTGGGTCAGATCAATGTTGTCAAACCCGATGAGCGAGAAGTCCTCGCCTACCCGAAAGCCTCGGCGGGCCGCATAGTTATGCAGGCCGATCGCCATCTCGTCGTTCATGCAGAACACGCCGACCGGGCCGTCATACGAATCCAGAATGATGCGGCCGGCCTCTTCGCCTGAGCCTTTATTGAAGTCGCCTTCGATTATGACCGCCTCGATATCGGGATGGCGGGCCAGCGTCTGTCGGACGGCGAACATCCGCTGCCGGGCGTCGAACGTATCCGGCGGTCCCGTCACAACATATAGCTTGCGGTGCCCGGTATCGATAAGATAGTCCATCGCCAGATTAGCGCCGGCCTTATTGTCCAGCAGCACCTGGTTCACGGCCGGATGATTGAGCTCTCGGTCCAGGACGACGAGCTTGTGGCCGCGCTCCGCGTAATCCAGCAGCTCCTCGTCGGAGAAGGTCAAGTCAAGAATGATGGCCCCGTCAATCATACGCTCCGGGAGCAGCCGGTGGGACTGCATGCCGCTGCAGACGATCAGGTCGTAGCCCTTGCGATTCAGTACTTCTTTCATACCTTGGAGCAGGTCGCCCCAGAAAGCGCCGGTAAAGTCGGTCAGGAACGCCCCGATAATGCGGGATTCCTGCTTTTTGAGCTGGCGGGCCGCAGCATTGGGAATATAATTCAATTCCTTGGCGATGGCAAGGATTTTGGTGCTTGTTTCGGGTGTAACCTTAGGACTGCCGTTCAGGGCGTAGGAGACCGTCGAGATCGACACTCCGGCCTGCTTGGCAATATCCTTGATGCTGACCATCGGGTTCCCTCCTAAAGACTGCTTGTTTTTCAAATATACCACAACTTTCTCTTTCGTAAGCGTTATCCGGAAGACGATTTTTTTCATAATCAGGCTTCAATCGCAATTTCATTCAGCTGTTCGGCTTCCGGCAGCCAGAGGGGCTCCAGCGCCTCCAGAGACAATTCCACGCCGGTGCTGCGGTAAGGACCGATGAGCCTGCTGAAGGAGGCTTCGCGTCCGTTGACAGTAACCCGGCGAATGGCGCTGCCGCCGCCGGAGAGCTTGTATGTGATGCGGACCGGCCGGCCGGCTGCCGCGAAGCGCACGCTCAGTCCGTCCAGCTCGGCCGGAAGCACCGGATCCAGCTGAAGACGGCCTGCGGCTAGGCGAATGCCGAGCACGTTCGAGATCAGCTGGTTCATGTAGATGCCGGGGCCGCTGGAATAGATGCGCCAGCCGCCCTTGACGGGAGCCGAGCCGCTGCGCAGCTCGCCGAAGCGCTCCGCAGCCTCATAGCGGCTTGCGAACTTGCCGTCGGAGCTGCTGAAATACGCATTGCTCTGCCGCAATTCCGCGTTCGGCACAGCTTTGCGAATGCCGATCGGGTTAATGACCTGCAGCGCCAGCCACGCTTCCTCGGGCTTGCCAATCCCCGCCATCGCTTCGATGAAGCGGATATGGGCATGCACATACTGCAGCCCGATTTCGCGGCCGAAGTTGGCCGCCTGCTCCGCGCGCTTAAAGCGGGTGCTGACGCCGCCTTCATAAGAAGCCGTCCGGTTCATCAGCCGCACGCCGTCCGGGAAGCTCAGCTCGCGCTTGATCAGCCGGTAATGCTGTTCGGCCTGTTCCGGCGTGAGCAGCCCGGCAATCATGCTGCGCGTCATCGGCAGCAGCCGGTATTGGATGCCGGTGCGTGTGTCGGTCGGGTGGAGCCATTTGTCCGGCTGCTCCGGGTCCTTCATATACAGGAAGCCGGGAATGACTTCGTTCGGATTCATGTAGCGGCGGAAATCCGCGGAGATGCCGTCCGCCAGCTGCAGCAGTTCCGCGCCGAATGCCCGGTACTCTTCGGAGGCGCCCCCCGCGGCGGGAGCGGAAGCGAGCAGGGTGCCGAGCTGCCGCACGGCTTGGTACGTCAGCGCCACGGTCCAACTGCTGATCATATAGGTGCGCAGCTCCGCACTGGCCGGCTGCAGCGTGTCGTCCCAGTCGCCGTCGCCGTAAGCGGAAAGACGGGTGCCGTGCAGGAAGCGGGCGCGGATGTAGTCCATCTGCTTCAGCACATGATGAAACAGCGGCTGTTTTTGCTCTGTCAGCTCGAAGGTGTGCTGATCCGTATAGGATAGCTCAGATTCCAAAATGGAGGTATCGCCCGTTGCGGCGATGTAGTCGCCAAGCAGCTTGAGCGGCCACACGATGATATCTCCGTGGCTCTCTTCCTGCTGGACGCGGCGATAGCGGTCGAACATGAACCATTGCGGCCAGCCGCCGCCGGAATCGTATTGATGTTCATATACCGTCAAAATAATATCGCGGACCGCCTCGTAATGCTGAACCGCAAGAAAGTACTCCGCAGGCCCTTGGCATACGTCGCGTGTACCCCAAGCGGCTCCGCCGTATTGCTCCAGCCCGTGAGGAACCGCAAAATGAACCCGCATGTTATGCGTGTACCACCACGCCAGCATGTTCAGGCGCTGCACGGCTTCGCTGCCCTGCGGGTGCTCCATGGCGAAGCCGTTCATCAACTTGGCCATATCCTCGCGGTATTTCAGCTTCTCGCTTTCAAAAGCGGGAGAGGGCGCTGCGGACGCATCGGCGCCGAAGCCGGCAAGGCGGCCGCCGATGAGGAGGCGCCAGGACGCCGCGGCATCCGTCTCCAGCACAAGCAGCGGGGCCGGCCCTGGGACAAGCGACGGCATCAGCCTGCGCTCATCGGTTCTGCGCAGCCCGGTGCCTTCGGCACAGATCCGGTAGCGGAGCTCGGGATACGCCTCGCGGATCGGCGAGCCTTCGGCCGCGGCAATGAGCAGGCAGCCTTCGCGCTCTGTCAGCTCATAAAGAGCCTCGTACTCGCGGTCGCCCATAGTGATCTGCGCGGTGATCAGATATTCGCGGGGCCGGCCGCTTTCGGACCTCACTTCCAGCACCGCGTCAGGGGAGTCTGCGCTCGTATAGCTCGTAATTTCGAGCGTATCCCCGTCCAGCCGGTAGATCCAGCGGCAATAGTTGAAGCCGATCTCGAACAGGCTCGGCATGGCGAGCAGCCGGAAGCTGCCGCCGACCCGGGCGTATAATCGAAGCCCGGATGCATTGGTGGCGCCTAGCGCATTTCGCGTATTGCTCAGCAGCTTGTTGAAAGAAGTATTGCCGACGACGAGATGGGAGTGAAAAACCCCGTACATATAAGCGGTCGAAGTCAGCATTTCGACGCCCGCCCGGTCGGGTGCGCCGCTCATCAAAATATGGCCGTGCGGCCTCTCGATGCGCATCTCCTTGCTTTTCAGCACTACGTGCTCGTAAGTCGGAGTGAAAAAGGAGAGCAGTTCGCCATCCGCCCATTCCTCCTCCAGACGGGAAGGATAGCGTGCTTGCAGCTCGGCGGCCGTCAGCGGTCGGACCTTGAGCGGGGCTCCGAGATCCGGCGACTTGAGCGGCACCGGATGGGCAGGTACTTCGTCGGCAGGCAAGGACTCCGCCTCTTGCCAAGCTGCCGCAAGCTCATGGGCGAATTCGGCTGACGCGACCGCCTCGGGATGATCCTCGCGGAACATGCCGTAAAAGACGGCCCGGGCTCCTTCCGCCGCATCCATCGATTGGGACTGGAGCGCTGTATAGGCGAACTCGTACTGGTATACCTTGCTTGGCAGTTGATCTCGAGAAAGCGCCTCGGGCTGATGGGTATCTTTGAAGCTGAGGCCGAAAAATTGGAAGCCGTCGGTGGAAAAGGAAGCGGCGCCCGTCAGGCAGCCCTGCTGCAAATAAGGGAAGCGTCCAGCCTGCGGCTGATTTTGACGGGAGCAGACGACCCAGCCCAAATCTTCAGTACGGAATGCTGCATGATCGATATACTGCGAGCAGTAGGCTTCGTTGCTGCGCACGGCGGCGGGAACGCCGAGGCCGATATCCTGGCCGTAGACGATATCCGCCCGGACGGAAGCGCCTTCCGAATGAAGGTTGACTTCCCAAAACCATATATTGCGCGATGATAGCAGAAAAGAGACCTCATAACGAATCTCGTCGGCGATGCCGCTCCAGGTGATGCGGTGTTCTCCGCGGCTGATGCGGCTTGCCGAGCGGACGCCGAGCAGCGGATGGACCGAGTAGCCCTCAGGCCGGGCGATCCTCAAATATAGGTTGTTCAGCGAGCCGTCCGGCGGGCTGCTCAGCAGCTGATTCAGCATAATTCCGCCGCCTAGCGCCTCATACAGGTCTCCCGACGGATGAAAGGTGAAGGCCAAAGCTCCGGCTTCCAGCCGCCAGACGGCCGGGTGCGGAGCGGGTTGTTGAGTCGACATCGTGCAGTACCTCCTCTGATGGGTAAAACCTTCTTACAACGGAAAATGGGTAATAGAAACGTTTCTATAACAGTTAAAAAGAGTATAAACAAAGTAGTGAAATGAAGTCAAACGTTAAATATTTTTGCGTGTTCGCGCATGCTGTACGGAAATTGTCCATTTCCGGCTATATATGAAGGGGAAATTGTTCAACAAAAAAACCTTGAATACGATTTCAATTTAATCTATAATTCATATCGAAACGTTTCTATAAAGTTTGGAGCAACTTAATCAGGGGAGGAAAAACAGATGAAAAAGAAAACTGCAAGCGCGGCCATCGCGACAGTTATGCTCGTAGGAACTGTACTCGCGGGCTGCTCGTCAAGCGGTAACAAATCCGGAGAAAGCGGCAAAGTCACGCTCTCCGTCTGGGCGATGGGCGACAGCAGCAAGCCGATGGAGCAGATGGCAGAGGCCTTCGCCAAAGAGAACCCGGATATTACGATAAAGGTACAAGCGATTCCGTGGGGGAGTGCCCATGACAAGCTGCTGACAGCAGTTGCTTCCAAAAAAGGACCGGATGTGCTGCAGATGGGTACCACCTGGATGCCGGAATTCGCATCAGCGGGCGCGCTGGCCGATCTGACAGGGGACCTGGCCAAATATCCGGAGCTCGCCGCCGGCAACTTTTTCAAAGGCACTGTAACCTCCAATCAGTTCGACGGCAAAACTTTCGGCGTGCCTTGGCTTGCCGAGACAAGAATATTATTTTATCGCACCGATGTGTTGAAAGCGGTCGGGTACGATCATGCGCCAAAAACTTGGGATGAACTGCTCGACGCTTCCAAAAAGCTGACCGAGCGCGGCAAGGACAAATACGGCATCGGCCTGGATCCGAAGGAACCTACGCTGAGCTTCATGTTCGCCCGTCAAAACGGCGCCAAGCTGATTACGGACAACAAGGCCCAGTTCGAAGAGCCGGCGTTCCGCGATACGGTGGCGTATCTCAAAGGCTTTTTCCAAAACGGCTACGCTCCGGTCGATCTCGGCCTGGACATTTCCCAAACGTTCGGCGGAGACGGCATGGTTCCGATGTTCATCAGCGGTCCTTGGATGATCAAAACTGTCAAGGATCAAGTTCAAAATGTCGACGGCAAATGGGCCACAGCCGTGCTGCCGTCGAAGCAAAACAATATGAGCTCCCTCGGCGGCTCCAACTTGGCCGTTTTCAACTTTACCGAGCATAAAGCCGAATCGATGAAGTTCATCTCGTTCCTGAGCAAGCCGGAAAACCAGCTGGCCTGGATGAAACAAACCGGCGAGCTGCCGGCGAATATGAAGGCGTGGGAAGATCCGCAGCTGAAAGGGGATGCCAATATGAGCGTTGTCGGCGAGCAGTTGAAAACCGCCGAGCCGATGCCGCTCGTCAAATCGTGGGATAATATTTCCCAGAACTACCTGAAAACCTTTGAACAGATTTACCGTGCCAAAGCGGACATCGATGCCCAGTTGAAAGACTTCAACGCGCAATCCCAGCAGCTGCTGAACAAGTAAAACTGGTTAATCGGCCAAGTGCAAAGGAAGTGAGATCATGAAAGGACCTTCAAAGGCTGCGCCATACGTCTTTATCGGGCCGACCCTTATTCTGCTTGCTGTGTTTTCCCTGCTGCCCATTCTCGTTGCGGTATACATCAGCCTGACCGACATGGGTCTCGCGGGTCTTGCCAATTATTCGACCATTCATTTTGTCGGGCTCAAAAACTACGCCGATGTGCTGGGCGATCCCGTCTTCCTGCTGGCGCTGCGAAACACGCTGTTCTATGTCATCGTCGGCGTGCCGCTGGTCATCGTGTGCTCGCTCGGCGTTGCGCTGCTGATCAACTTCGGCCGCTCGCGCGTGTTCAAAATATTCCGCGGCGTGTACTACCTGCCGTCGGTCACCAACGTAGTGGCCGTGGCCGTTGTCTGGAGCTATCTGTACAATCCCCGCATCGGCCTGTTCAACTACATCCTGACGTCGCTCGGCGCAGACCCGGTGCCATGGCTGACCGAGCCGACCGTTGCCAAGCTGTCGCTCATTATGCTGGCGCTCTGGCGAAGCATCGGGCTGAATATGATCATCTTCATCGCCGCGCTTCAGGGGATCGACCGGTCGTACTATGAGGCTGCGCAGCTCGACGGGGCAAGCAATTGGCAGCAGTTGACGCGGATTACGATTCCGATGATGCGTTTTGCGATCTTCTTTGTCAGCGTGACGACGATGATCGGCTGGCTGCAGTTTTTTGAAGAGCCCTTTGTCATGACTCAGGGCGGACCGCTTAACGGCACCGTATCCGCATCGCTGTTTATTTACCAGAACGGCTTCCAGTTCAGCCACTTCGGTTATGCGGCAGCGGGATCGTTCATACTCTTCTTTATTATTATTGCCGTCACCATGCTCCAGCTGAGACTCCAGCGGAAGCAAGCCGAGGAATAGGAGGCGAACATGAATGTCATCATCCGCGATTAAAACGTCTGCCCGGACCGAAAGCTCGCGCGGAAAGCTGCAGCAGTGGATTGCCGGCCTTGTTTTGACCGTATTTGGCGTGGCGATGATTTTGCCGTTCATCTGGATGCTGCTCTCCGCCTTCAAGACGGAAGGGGAGATCAAGCGCATGCCGCCGACGCTGTGGCCGGAAATGTTCACGTTTGACAACTTCAGCAAACTTTTCACGGAGATGGATTTCAGCACGTATTTGTTTAATACGCTGCTGATTACGCTGCTCTCCTTCGTCGGACTGCTGCTGAATGCGATGGCCGGCTTCGGCTTTGCCAAGTATAAATTCAAGGGCCGGGAAAAAATGTTCCTGCTCGTGCTCGCCACGATGATGATTCCCGGGCAGGTCACGATGATCCCGGTGTACCTCATCCTGAACAGCGTCAATTTGACGAACACGATGCTTGGCGTCGTGCTGCCGGGCTTCACGAGCGCCTTCGGCATTTTCCTGTTCCGCCAGTTCATGCTGACGCTGCCGGATGAGATTATGGAGGCGACACGGTTGGACGGGGCAAGCGAGTACCGGCTTTTCGCACAAATCGTGCTGCCGATGTCCAAACCGATTCTCGCCGTGCAGGCGATTCTGACGTTCATCGGCGGCTGGAACAGCTTCCTTTGGCCGCTCATCATCGCCAACGACGAGAAGCTGTACACGCTGTCGGTTGGCCTGCAGCTGCTGAAAGGCCAGCATGGCACCAACTTCGCGCTGCAGATGGCGGGCGCGGCGTTCATGGTCATTCCGATTATGATTATTTTCTTCTTCTTCCAGAAGCACATTATCGAGAATTACAATATTTCAGGCATGAAATAAAGTGAAACCTCCGCCCCGAAACTGGGAGCGGAGGTTTTTGTTGTATACGTAAACCCCCAGTTTGACTGGGGGTTCAACTCGAATGAATAAGAGAGGAGCCGGTCTGCCAACCGCTGCCACTTGCGAATCGTGGAAATCTATTCGAAATTTCACACAGAAATTGTACTGATTTCGTGAAAAACGAAAAATAAGTATGAAAAACCGAACAGAATCGTGCCAAACAGCGATAAAGATGACTTTTGTATGCGAAAAATCAACCAGAAAAGGGCAAAAGGGACTGCAATAGGCCGTCCTCCGGCAACCAGTTACATCTTCCACCCGGCGCAGCCCGATTGGAGATCGGGCACGCCGGCCCGTATGCGCCCGCCGAACATCGCCATGCCTGTCTGCCGCTAGACGGATGAATCAACCTGATTGGGCAACCTGTTTCACTTATTCCGTAATAACAACCGTTTGGTCGTCGCTGTTCCAAGTCACTTTTGCGCCCAGCGCTTCTGCGATGAATCGGGCCGGAACTACGGTGAAGCCGTTTGCGAGCCGCGCTTCCTGCTCCAGAGTCACGCTGCTGCCGTCGACCGTTGCGGTTTTGGAGTCGAGCGTCAGGACGATCGTTTTGCCGCCTTTTGTCACTGTAATCGCCTTTTGCTCCTCGTTCCAGGCTACCTTCGCACCCAAGGCTTCGAACACACCGCGGGCAGGGACGAGGATGCTGCCGTCGACGTTGAGCGGAGCTTGCTCGAACTGCTGTTGTTTGCCGTTAATTGTCACTTTAACCGTTATCGAGCCTTCGTTTTCCACCTCGGCTGCAAGCTTCTCGAATTCGGCAAGCGTCGATTCAAACACCTTGAGCGCTTCTTCGATCGGTTTGGCCGTCGACATGTCAACGCCGGCTGCTTTCAGAACGTCGATCGGCGATGCGGAATTGCCTGCCGCAAGGAAGTTGTCGCGAATGCGGTTCACGGCCGTCGGACCTTCGGTGAGCACCTGATCGGCCAACGCCGCGGACGCCGCAAAGGAAGTCGCGTACTGATACACATAGTAGCCGTAATAGAAGTGCGGGATGCGCGCCCATTCCATGGCGATTTCGTCATCGGACACGATCGCAGGGCCGTAGTATTTTTTGTTAATGTCAAGATACAGTTTTTTCAGCGTTTCCGCATTGAGGGACTCGCCTTTTTGCGCTTTTTCATGAATCGCGCGCTCGAATTCGGCAAACTGCGTTTGGCGGAATAGGGTGGTGCGGAAATTTTCAAGGTATTGATTCAGCAGATATAGCTTTTCCTGTTTGGATTTGGCTTTGGCGTAAAAAGATTTGAACATCAGCGTTTCGTTCATGGTGGAAGCGACTTCTGCCGTGAAGATCGGGTAGCTTGAGTTCAAGTAATTTTGCGTTTTGTTCGTGTAATAGGACTGCATGGCGTGACCCAGCTCATGCCCGAGCGTGCTCACGGAGTCATAAGTTCCCTCGTAGTTCAGCAGTATGTAAGGATGCGTGTCAAAGGTACCCCACTGGTAGCCGCCGCTCCGTTTGTCATCGGTCGGATAGACGTCGATCCAGCCTTGGTCAAAAGCTCCCTTGAGGACGTTCTCATACGCGTCGCCCATCGGTTTCAGCCCGTCGAGCACCATCTGCTTGCCTTCCTCATACGGTATGTAACGTTCCTCGTATTCGACGACAGGGGTGTAAATGTCGTACATGTGAAGCTGGTCGACGCCGAGCAGCTTTTTCTTCACTTCCATATAACGGTGCAGGGGGGACAAGTTTTTGTTCACCGTATTGACCAACTCGTCATAGACCTGGACAGGGACGTTATTCGGCGTTAGCGCGCCTTCCAGAGCCGATCCGTATTTGTGCAATTCGGAGTTGATGTTGTTAGCCTGTACTTCGCCGCCGAGCGTTTTCGAAAAGGTGTCCTGAAACTTGGCCAGTGTGCCGTAGTAAGCTTCGAAAGCCGCTTTGCGGACGTCCCGGTTTTTGCTTTCCATGTAAGTGATAAAGTTGGAGCGCGTAAGCTGGACTTCCTTGCCGTTCTCGTCCTTGATCGTCGGAAATTTGATATCTTTGATGAGCATGGAGAAGGTGTCTTCCGGATTGCTGGAGAGGGGGGAGGTTTTGGCTAACGCTTCTTCCATTTCCTTGGAAAGAGTATGCGCTTTCGTGCGGACCTTATCTTCGACAAAATGTTTGAACGGCTTCAGTTCGGGGGCGCTCAGCAGCGCTGCGAGCTGGTCGTCCGGAATTTGGTTCAGCTCCACGGTGAACCAGGCCAGTTTCGAAGCCGTATCGGAGCTAAGCTTGTCAGCGCCGTCGGAGAGCGTCTGCATGTCCGGATTGCCGGAGTTAACATCCAGGCTCAGGTGTGCGAACACATACGTTTTGTCGAAGAGGCGGTTCAGTTCGGTGTAATCGTCCAGGGCCGATTTCAGCACGGAAGCGGAGGATCCCAGCTTGTTTTGATACTTGGCAGTGAAAGCCTCCGCCAAATCGCGGACTTTTTTCACATCGGCGTCCCAGGCTGCTTTGCCGGCATAAATGTCTTCCGTTTTCCACTTATAGGCCGACGGAATGTCGGCGCGCGTCGGATAGGACGGTTTGCTCTCCGATTGCTGCCCAGCCGCTGCGAGCACGTACCCCGTGTTCAATGGTATGAACGGGGCGGACAGGGCGGATACGGTCAGGGTGACGCCGGTCAGAGTGATCAGCCATTTCTTTTTCATGTGCGATAGCTCCTCTCATGTTTACAATTTTTTCAATCTAAATAAAACTATCATACAACAGTCTCACAAAAACGAATAGTATAAAAATACAAAATTCCCTTGTTAAACCAGAAATTTTTTTTACTATATACACGATGAATAGATAAAAGATTACATAATAATTATTATGTCGATAAATTGATATCAGAATATTCGCGATAGTATGGCTTGCGAAATACGGGAGTTTCATAGCAGTATCCCAATTGGCGGCATAAGACCAAACAACCGATCCTATATGAGGCTCGGTTGTTTGCGTTTGGAGCATATGAAGGGAAAGGCCGCATGAACGCTTTGAAGCACAGTGTATAAGGGAGGAATCCGTTCAGTTGCCGCGAATTTGACTCCACATAGTCACCATGTCGATCCAGCCGCGATGCTCGGCAATTTTGCCGTCCGCAACGCGATATCTGCGGTACAGAGTGACATCAATCGTATTGCCCGTAGGCGCAGTACCAAAGAATATGCCTTGATGCGTGCCTTTTACTGTCATTCTGACGAGCACCGTATCCCCTTGGCCGATGATCTCTTCGACAGTGTAGCTTTTATCGGGAAATGCCTCCAAGATTGTTGCGGCAAATTTTTTGAGGCCTTCTTTGGAATGGTAAGAAAGCTCTTGATAATCGGCTGACAGATAACGATCCACGCAATCCAATTCATTTTGGTTCCAAAATGCTTTTATAAATTCATTTACCGTTTCCACATTTCTCTGTTCCGTCGTTTTCATGTCCGCCATCTCCTTATAGGTTTATTTGCAATTATTGAGCCTGGATTTGAGGCAAAAGTGTGCCTGTATCGAACCAGCCGAGGTGTTCGGCGATTTTCCCATCGATGACGCGGAATTCGCGGAATTGAGTTGCCTTCACGGTTTTGCCTGTAGGTGCATTTCCCGCAAAATGACCTGAATGCACAGCCGTCATGAGGATTCTTGCGATGACTTTTTCTTCTTGGGCCAGAATTTCATCCACGGTATACTGACGATCCGTAAATGCCTCCAGGAATTGCTTGACAAAGAACTGATCCGTCCTTTCCAGAATGTTTTGATTCGCAATATCCTCGATAAATGCGGTCACTGCTTCTGCATTTTTTTGTTCTATCGGTTTCATAAAAAACATCTCCTTAAGTAAGGTTTAGTAAAGCCCGTTCTACTGAAGCAAATTTACCCACGAACAGGCATAATGGGATACTAGGATGAAGATGATCGCTATTCCAACGTCATTACGTTACCAAAAGGTAACATGTTGGCGAAAAAAAAGAGACTGCGTTGTTAATTTGATGCCGCGGCGGTTGTCACAAGCTTCCGGGTCAGCTCCACGAAAGTTTGGACTGCACCCTGAACTCTGTCTCTCATACCCTCGTCTAAAGGAGCGCCATCCGGACCAAATTCATTCGAACCATACCCGATAGAAATCCACTCTGAACAGCTAACCCCGTGCAAATTGCGTACAATAGTCTGCAGGTGGGTCAGCGAGCTTACTCCGAGCGGGCCGCCGGCGGAGCTCACCGAGAGCACAGGCTTGCCTGCAACTTGCTTGGCGTTTACATAGTCCAAAGCGTTTTTGAGTGCGCCGGATATGGAGCCGTGATATTCCGGAGTCGCTAGAATCAAACCGTCGCCGGCTGCGATTGCTTCCAGCATTCGCTGGACGTTCGGGTGGAAATCCCAGTTGTCCGGCGAAAAGAGCGGCAGCGGCAGCGCCGATAAATCAACGAAATGGACCGCAATATGCTGGGCTTTCAAAAGACTTTCCATGTACCGGAGAAGGTTGGTACTGCTTGCGTTTGCGCGGTTACTGCCTGCGATCAAAGTTACTTTCATCTTCAACATCACCTTTCATTTTCAAATGGTTGGTTGTGGTTAGAGGGAGGGATTTACATGCCGCCGGCTGACAAACAAATCCGTTTGTGATAATATGTGACTGTAAGGTCACTATTGATATTTTCATCATACGTTACTATATGGTAACATGTCAAGTGACTTCATTCCATTTTTTTCTGAATGTCAAAAAGGAGGTGCTCCGATTGGATAATGACATATTCAAAGCGCTTGCCGATCCCAGTCGCCGTACGCTTCTGGATATGCTTCACGCCTCGGATGGACGAACGCTAAACGATCTCTGCGCCCCGCTCGACATGTCCAGGTTTGGCGTCATGAAGCATTTGAATATATTGGAGGAAGCCGGGCTCATTACCACGAGAAAAGCAGGCCGGGAAAAGCTGCATTATTTGAATGCCGTACCCATACGCCAAATTTACGACCGGTGGGTAAGCAAATACGCCGAACCCTGGGCGATCGAATTAACATCTCTACAAAACGAATTGGAGCGTGAAACGAACATGAACAACAAACCCCGTCATGTCAACCGGATTGCGATAAAAGCGAAGCCTGAGCAGGTATGGAAAGCGATAACGGATCCGGACAAAACGTCGAAGTTTTGGTTCAACTGCGCCATCCGGTCCAACTGGGAAGTCGATTCTCCCTTCGAATTATGGAACGGGGATGAAAAGAAGGCGGAAGGGACCATTCTTGAGATGGATCCTCCGAACAAGCTCGTTATGGGTTGGCGGTTCATCTCGTTTCCGGGTACGGAAAACGATACTCCGTCGCGCATTACATGGGAGATCGGATCGCATGCCGAGCTCCAGGGCGTAACCCTCGTAACCGTCGTGCATGATGAATTCGAGCAGGCTGCAGCTACGGCGCGGATTCTTGAAAACGGTCTGCCGATTGTGCTTTCGGGTTTGAAAACGCTGCTTGAAACCGGGGGGATGCTCGTTACTTGAATAATTCGTTTCTGAATCTGACCATCGTCAGTTTGGAAAAATCCCCACAGAAAAAGCGCCGGCTCACGATGTTATCATGAAACCGGCGCTTATTCGATCGATTCCACATATACGATCAAATGGAGTCTCTGTTAGGAAGCCCCGTTGGGCACCGCGGGACTCCGGCTGGTTGCTACGCGTGTCAATTGCGACGAGCCGTTCGCTCTATGCCGTCAGCGGTTACTTTGTACAGTTGGTGCGGCAGGTCGTGTCCCATGCCGTCAACCAACATTAGCTCGGCGCCCGGGATGGCAGAAGCCGTGTCCTCGCCACACGCCGGGACGAACAGGGGATCGTCCACCCCATGAATGACAAGTGCTGGTACTTTTATGGTCGCCAGCCGCGGACGACGGTCACCGGAGACAGCGATCGCAGCAATTTGTCGTCCGACACTGCCTGGATCGTAGGCTCGCTGGACTTCCTCCAGAATGAGCGCCCGATAAGCGTCTTCTTCAAACGGATAGCCAGTGCCGGCGATGCGTTTGGCAAAAGAGAGGCTGTGCGCCAAAAATCCTGCTTCATCCTCAAAGGGGTTCGGCGCCGGTTTAGTCATCATCGCCATGACATCCGGGGAAGCTTGCGGAAGGGTGGGATTACCGGAACTGGACATAATGGAGGTGAGTGATAAAACCCGTTCAGGGTACTCACTGGCTGCAATCTGGGCGATCATTCCGCCCATCGACCTGCCAACGACATGTGCCCGGTCAATTGAAAGGGCGTCGAGCAGTCCGATAGCGTCGCCTGCCATGTCATCGAGAGTGTAAGGGATGTCCGGTCGCTGTCCTGACATGAGAGCAGTCGCCAGTGCGTCAAAATCCAGCGCCCGATAATGGCTAAAGTGTGTCGAGCAACCTGCGTCGCGATTGTCAAAGCGGATTACGCGAAAGCCCCGCGCTGCTAATATCCGACAAAACGGAACCGTCCATCGAATCATCTGGGTTCCAAGCCCGGCGATTAGGATAATAGCCTCGTCATTTTCGTTACCGAAACTGTCATAGGCCAAATCAACGCCGTTGACTTTCAGAATGTTCATGATCATGTTCTCCTCCAATTCATTAATTCGGTATCGGAAGTTCTGCCATTGGCAGAAGGCGGGAATCTTCGATCGCTGCAGTCCGATGCCCGATACCGGCCAGGTAGTCTTGATGACTTGAAAAAGCAAGAAACGACTGCGCGCTGCTCTGGCGGACCAGCATGACAAGATCCCATCTTTCGTCTTCGGGTCCGATAAGAAACTCTCCGCCATCGCCAAGAAACATGATTTCACCTCCGCTTTCACGGAGAAATGGGAGGGTGTGCTCAATATAGCGGTTGAAAGCTTCGGCACCGCTGATTGGGTCCTCCGGTGTTAGTTCAGGATTGGCTGTGTAATCGGCAATATCACGAAAACGCAGCAGGTTCAACATGACGATGCTGCCCTCAATGCCTCGCTGCATGAACCTCATGCCAGCGCGTTGCGATGGTTCGATGTAACGAATAGATCCAAACTCCGTCATAGCGGCTCCTTTCGTAGTTCCTTTTTTCATTCCAAATCTCCACATGCTTTCATTCATAGGTTCCCTTCAGGGAATGCATTAGCGGCTAATCTTTTGACATGGTTTCTGATATCAGGTGCCCAGTCATCGATGAAGTGGTAAAAACGATCCAAATCACCAGCATACAGTGCCCGCAGAGCTTCTTCGTATTGATGGAAGTTCCCGGCCATAGCTGTCATAAAGTGATATGTTGCTTCTTGTGACTCTCGGATATTGCTCTGTTTTTCTCCAGCACGGCGAGCCTCATCAATGAGTTTTCGTAATGTTACCGACGCACCTCCAGGTTGACTCTTGAGCCATTCCCATTGCCGTGGCAATAACGTAACCTCACCGGATACAACCCCCAGCTTGGGTCGACCGACCCGCCGTGTAGGCTGGTGATTCACTTCCGTACCGGGTAAGTCACCAAACTGTTCTCCTAATCGTTTGAGCACATCATCTGTCTTCCCACGAAAATCAACATCTACTGGCTTCCCCGTGGAATCGTCAAATATAAGCAGCTGTGTGAGGTCTCTGTCATCCAGAGCATCCTTCACTGTAGTAACAACATGCTGTAACGAACCACTGGCGACGACTCCCACACCCAAAAATGCCGTGCAGTAAAAGCGCGTTAGGGCATTACTCATGCTGACCTCCTCTCTGATTGCCTCACCAATTATACCCGGATAAAAATAAAAAATCAATATTACCCGGGTAAAATGTATTTTCTCGTTCGTTATGGAGGGAATACATGCAAAAAACGCGGCCTAAGAGGAACCGCGCTGTTGAGGGCTAGTGTTTGTTTTATGTTGTACATGCTGTGTTTTGTCGCAAAACTTCTCGTTCTGTATCGTCCCGATTCTGGTATGACGGACGCCTTCCCGAATCTTCAGCCTGTGCTTGCGAGACCGATTAACTGGGAACTGATCCGACAGCAGTACGATCAGATGATGAAGTACGCCACCGCACTACGGCTCGGTACCGCAGAGACAGAAGCCATCTTGAAACGGTTTACCCGGATTAATTTGAAGCATCCAACTTATCAAGCATTAGGAGAACTCGATCCTTATGGCACATTCCGCCTCAACATGAGCGAACGATTATCCTTGGAAGGGGAACTAGCGTGACGGAAAAACGTACATCGTCCAAAAAGAAGGCTCGGGAACCGGCAAAGTATTGCGCGGCGAGCGGCCAGACTACGCGTACTTGAAAAGCTTATTCCAGCACTTGAGAGCGGAGCTTGAAATCGAGGTTCCCAAGGCATCCGCGTCAGCGAACTAATCAATATTAGACTGACAGATATTGATTGTGGTTACTGTCAGGTTCGCATTAATAACGGAAAAGGCGGAAAGGATCGTATCGTTCCGTTTCCTCAGTCATTTAAAGAATACTGATCGGGAGGTACGAAAGATTTTGGCCAAATATTCGGAAGAAGCCGGTCTTGTTTCAAAATCTGACGCCGCATAAGATGCGACATTTCCTGTTGGCTTGATCAGGTTAAATCACTTCGTCAGTCTAATTTCGGTCACGTATTCCAAATTGCGACAAAAATAGTGCTTTTTAGAGAAAGGAATTTTGAATAAAATAATAGAATTTAATAATATTTGGAATATTTATGCAAAACAGCCGAGGATCATGTTGAAAAGGAGGGGTGTGCAAAAATATGGGGCCAATGCATCACTGTCAATGAGCAGAAAACCTGCAAACATATATCTTTTTGCTGCTTCATACGCTTGTTTCGGATTATTCCTGCAAATGTGCAGGCTTTTCTGCGGATACATAGGGTTCGGCCTGCTCATGAGGGATAATTCCTGTACTTTTGCAGGTTTTTCCCCGAAACGTACCGATCCTATCGAAAAAGCCTGCACTTTCGCAGGTTTTGCACGCTGCCGAGCCGTTTTACGAACAAATGCGCCGTCTTTGGCGGCAAAACAAAACGAAACATTTTGCTTCGTTCCCATATTGAAATTGTAATAATTTGGGTTCCCGAAAGGAGTGTACGTACAAAGTGAGGGAGCAGATCGAACAGCTTGAAAATCAGGATCAAGATGCGGCGACTGCGTATTGGAAGGGCTATTTAGCCGGCTACGAAGAGCAAACGCTGGTGCCGTCCGGCAAGCCGCATGGCAAAGTCAACGGCTATGAAGCCAACACGCTTTATTACCGTGTGAACGAAACGCTTGGCAAAGGGATCGGACGGGTCGCAGAACAGCACCATGCAGCGGTCATTGCGCTGATGCAAACAGCGTGGGGCCTGCTGCTGCAGCGATACAACAATAGCAATGACGTTGTATTCGGCAGCATTGTGCGGGTGCGGCCAACAAACATCCCGTACACGGGACAAGTCAGCGGAATGTCCGACAATGGCAGCACGATACCGGTGCGGATTCAGTGTGAAGGGGAAACGAGCTTTGCCGATGTCATGCAGAGAAAGCACGAGCGGAGCCTCACTTCACACGCTTACAGTAATGACATTCAGCATGCAGCGGGGCAGAAGCAGCATTTGATCGGCCATCTGATGATCTTTGAAAACGATCCGATTGAACGGCCGGTCAGGCAAGCCAGCGAGGCAGAAGCAAAGGCAGAAGCAGAAACAGGCCGCTTGCTTAAGGAGCCGGCGCTCTATGACTTCATCATTCGCA
The DNA here is from genome assembly GCF_057749925.1 of Paenibacillus sp. sgz302191. NCBI lineage: Bacteria > Bacillati > Bacillota > Bacilli > Caryophanales > Paenibacillaceae > Paenibacillus > Paenibacillus sp. sgz302191. Next base: position 69,630 of record NZ_JBYLHY010000018.1, on the reverse strand, counting down.
TACTGCCCGCTAAAGAGATTGAGGTCAGCTTCTGCTACAACACGCTCATGTACGACGCGGAGTGGATAGAGCGGATTTACGGGCACCTGGTGCATATGCTGGAGCAGGTGGTGACGGATCCGGGCATAAAAGTGTGCGATCTGGAAGTTGTGACGGAGATTGAGAAAGCGCAAATCTTCGGGCCGTTTAACGACACGGCGATGGATTCGCCGCATCGGCAAACGATTCACAGCCTGCTTGAGCAGCAGGCCGAGCGAACGCCGGACCGGCCGGCGCTGTATGTTGAAGGGCAGACGCTGACGTACCGGGAACTCAACGAGCGGGCGAACCGTCTGGCGCGGACGCTGCGTGAACTTGGCGTCGGCAAAGATACGCTTGTCGGCCTGATGGCGGAGTGTTCTCTGCCTGTGTACGCAGCCATATTTGCCATTTTAAAGGCAGGCGGAGCCTATGTGCCGATCGATCCGGAAGTTCCGGAAGGCAGGATCAAGTACATGCTGGAAGATTCCGGCGCGAAGCTGCTGCTAGCCCGGAAACGCTTGAACGCAGAGCTGCAGTCGAAAGCCGCAATCCTTGATCTGGATAACGAGACGGTTTACGACGTCGACGGCTCGAACTTGGACCCGGCGGCGGCAAATGCGGACGATCTGGCGTACATCATCTATACGTCAGGGACGACCGGCGAGCCGAAGGGAGTGATGGTGGAGCATCGCGGCCTCACGAACCTGATGGTATATTTCGACCGGGAGTTGAAGCTGACCCCGGCGGATCGTGTGCTGCAGTTTGCGAGCCTTTCGTTCGATGCGGCATATTGGGAAATTTATGCGGCGATTTTTTGCGGCGCGACGTTGTATGTTCCGGCTTCAGCGACAATATTGAACTACCAATTGCTCGAGTCCTATTTGGCGGACCACAGCATTACGATGGCGACGCTGCCGCCGGCGTATGCGATTTATTTGGAGCCGGATCATATGCCGAACCTGCGAATTTTGTTTACGGCCGGCTCGGCCGCGTCGCTGAAATTGGTGGAAAAGTGGAAGGACAAAGTGAAGTACTACAACGGGTACGGCCCGACGGAAAACTCGATCGCAACGGCAGTCTGGGCGGCCTCCGGCGACCCGCAAGAGGATCGGCCAGTGTCGATCGGCCGTCCCGTTCCGAACCATCGCGTCTATATAACCGACGCGTTTGGCCATCTGGCGCCGGTGGGCGTGCCCGGCGAGCTGTGCGCAGCAGGCCTCGGGCTGGCGCGGGGCTACCTCAATCGTCCGGAGCTAACAGCGGCGAAATTTGTGACAAGCCGCTTCGGCGGAGAGCGGATTTACCGGACGGGAGATTTGGCAAGATGGCTGCCGGACGGCAAAATCGAGTATTTGGGCCGAATCGATCACCAGGTGAAAATTCGCAGCTACCGGATCGAACCGGGCGAAGTGGAAGCGCAGCTGCTGCAGGTCGACGGCGTGAAGGAAGCCGTGGCAATGGCCAATGCGGACGAATTCGGCCTGCATCAGCTGTGGGCGTACTTCGTGGCGGATCGGGAGCTGCATGCAAACGAGCTGCGAATTTCCTTGTCCGAGACGCTGCCGAACTATATGATCCCGGCTCGATTCGTCCAACTGGAGCAGATGCCGCTTACGCCGAACGGCAAAATTGACCGCAAAATGTTGTCGGAGCTTCACTCTCCCGTTTCGCTGCCGCAAGAAAACGGTCTGACCGAAACGGAACGGCGGATCGCGGATTTATGGAAAGAAGTGACCGGCAGACACGATATTTTGCCGGATGTCGGCTTTTTTGAAGCCGGCGGGGATTCGATAGGGATGTTCCGGCTTCATTATTTGATCCGCCAGCACGTTCATGAATCCGTGACCATGACGGATTTGTTCCGGTTTCCCACGATCAGGTCGCTGGCTCGCTACTTGAATGCAGAGCTTTTGGGAGAGGAGGCTAGCCAAAAATCATCCGTAAACATCCATCATCGAAGGGAAGAAATGATGCGGCAAAAGAACCTTAGAACGAAAGGAAGGTAAATGATCATGACAACCAATCAGGAGGATACGAATTACCGGGGCGTTGCGGTGATCGGGATGGCCGGAAGATTTCCCGGAGCGTCGGACCTCAAGAGCTATTGGAACAATTTGCGAAACGGAACGGAATCGATTACTTTTTTCAAGGAGCCGGAGCCGAGTCGGGTCAACGCCGCCGGGATCGTCGCGGATTATGCCGATTTCGATGCGGACTTTTTCGGGATGACGCCCCGGGAAGCCGAGATTACCGACCCGCAGCAGCGCATTTTTTTGGAATGCGCATACGAAGCTCTGGAATCCGCAGGCTACCGGCCGGCATCCGTTCCTGCCCGGGTAGGCGTCTATGCCGGATGCAGCCAATCGGAGTACATTCATCATGTTATGAGCGATGGAAATCTGGTCGAGCATCTTGGACAATTTCCGATCATGCTTGGGAATTCGACCGAATTTTTTGCCACTCGGGTTTCCTATAAATTAAATTTGAACGGCCCCAGCGTTACGGTGCAAACGGCTTGCTCCAGTTCCCTTGTAGCTGTCCACATGGCTTGTCAGGCGCTGCTTACTTATGAGTGCGATATGGCGCTTGCAGGAGGTTTGTCGATTCGGGCGGAGCAGACAGAGGGCACCTATTACCAGGAAGGCGGCATTCATTCTCCGGACGGTCATTGCCGGGCTTTCGACGCGGCTGCGGAAGGAACGGTCATCGGCAACGGCGGCGGTGTCGTGCTGCTAAAGCGGCTGGCGGATGCGGTGAAAGAGGGCGATCCTATCCTCGCTGTCATTCTGGGAAGTGCCGTCAACAATGACGGCGGCGATAAAATCGGTTTCACGGCACCGAGCGTGACAAGACAAGCCGAAGTGATCATGGATGCGCTTGCCGTCTCCGACATCGACCCGGAAACGATCGGTTATGTGGAAGCCCACGGCACGGGAACGCCGCTCGGAGACCCGATTGAAGTGGCCGCCTTGACCGATGCCTACCGCGCCTACACAAAGAAAAAACAATATTGTGCGCTCGGGTCCGTCAAAACGAATATCGGCCATCTCGACAGCGGCGCAGGAATTGCCGGATTGATCAAAGCCGTGCTGTCCGTCCAGCATGGACTAATCCCGCCGAATGTACATTATACGATGCCGAATCCGAAAATCGATTTCGACGATAGTCCGTTTTTCGTTAATAGCGAACTCTCCGCATGGCCTCTAAAAGAACACCCGCGCCGCGCCGGTGTAAGCTCTTTCGGCATCGGGGGAACGAACGCTCATGTCATTGTTGAAGAGGCGCCCCTTGCCGCGGCTTCAAGGCATGCGGAACTTCCCGGCGAGCGAACGGGTGCTCCGCAGCTTCTCGCCATCTCCGCCAAATCCGCAGTCTCATTGAAACGGAATACGGTAAACCTCATGGACTACCTTCAATCCGCTCCTGAAGCATCCTTATCCGATATCGCGTATACGCTTGCTCGCAAAGAGCCTTTTGCTCTCCGTTTGGCGGTGTCCGCCAATACGGCGGAAGAGGCGGTTCGTCATTTTGAAGAGGCGCTGCACGAGCCGCTCCCGGATCCCGCTTCTTCTCAGCCGCCGGCGGTTTTCTTCATGTTTTCGGGGCAAGGGGCGCAGTATGTAAATATGGGAAAAACGTTGTACGATCAGGAGGTTCCGAACGGAAAAGTGCAAGTTTTTCGGGAAACGGTCGATCGATGCGCCGAGCTCCTGGAGCCTCAGCTTGGCTTGGATCTCCGGCAGCTGCTCTATCCCGCGGACGGCGGCAAGCCGGAAGAAGCAAGCGCCAGCCTGAGCCGGACAGCGATGGCACAACCCGCATTGTTCGTCACCGAATATGCGATGGCGAAGCAGATGGAAGCTTGGGGCGTTCGTCCGCAGGCGATGATTGGCCACAGCGTCGGCGAGTATGTGGCGGCATGTCTGGCTGGAGTCCTGTCGCTTGAGGACGCTTTGCACCTTGTCGCAGTGCGGGGAATGCTCATGCAAGAGATGCCCCCCGGAGCCATGCTGGCAGTGAGTCTGCCCGAAGCGGAACTGCGCGCGAGCTTGGCGGATCATGCATGGAATCTTGACGTTGCAGCCGTGAACAGTCCCGGTTCCTGCGTCGTTTCAGGCTCGTTTGAAGACATCGAGACGTTCGAAAAAGCATTAGCGATGAAATCCATATCCAGCAAAAAGTTGGTCACCTCCCACGCTTATCACTCTGCCATGATGGAGCCCATGCTGGCCCGCTTCGAGGCCGTTGTACGCCGCATCCGCCTGCGCGAGCCGCTGATTCCGTATGTATCCAATGTTAGCGGAACTTGGATTACGGCCGAGCAAGCAAAAGACCCGCTATACTGGGTGAATCATATTCGGAAAACCGTCCGTTTCAGCGGCGGAATCGATCTGATGCTTCAACATAAAGGCGCCGCCGTTTTTGTGGAGGCAGGTCCGGGTCAGGCGCTGACTACGCTGGTCAGGCAGCATTTCGCCTCCGGGCGGCTGTCTCGAATGGCTGCGGTCAATACGCTGCCGACCGCGGGATCGGATTCGTGCGCCTTTGCCAGCGCACTGCGGGCAATGGGTGAGCTGTGGCGGCATGGAGCCCAGATCGATATGACTTTGCTGTATGGCGGGCTCTCTCATCGGGTTATCCCGCTTCCTACTTATGCCTTCGACCGCAAAACGCTGCTGGCAAACGACATGCGGGATCATTCCTCATCCAGGACTTCCGTATCGCAGGAAGCCGGGACACATTCGGCGGGCTGGTTTTACGCTCCGATGTGGAAGCAGTCCGTCATTCCTTCCTCGCCCGAGCAGACGCAAAATCATAATGGTAGCCTCCATACCTACCTATTGTTTCACGATCTTCAAGGCATTGCCGAGCAATTCCGGCTGCATCTTAAGGCAGAAGGGCATACGGTGATCACCGTGCTGCAGGGAGATACGTATAGGCGAATCGAAGATGACATGTTTGCCATAGATCCGAAGGACCGTCTTGCTTACGAGAAGCTCTTTGTGGAACTGTCATCCGAAGGGAAACTCCCGCGGAAGCTGATTCATTTTTGGAATCTGGATGTACGGGAAGCCGGCAGCGGCGAGTGGGATGCGGAGCAATTTGAATCCGCCCAGCAGATGGGGCTCTACAGCTTGATGCATATCGCACAAGGAATCGGCATGACGGCAGCCGCAGAACCGATCGAAATCATCGTTTTAACCGGCAACCTGTACAGCGTCGCCCATGAGCAAATACGGATGCCCGAACGGGCTGCGGTGCTCGGCATTTTGCGCGTAATCCCGCTGGAATACGGACAGCTCAACACGCGGATCATCGATGTGGACCAGAGCGACCTCAGTCCTGCGCGCAGCAAACGGTTGATCGAGCGGCTGTCGCGTGAAATCGCGCACGAATCGTCCGAATTCAACGTGGTCTACCGCGGAAACAGCCGATTTGTTCAAGGGATTGAAAGCATAGCCCTTCCGCAAAGCGATGCATCACCGCAGATGTTCCATGAGGAAGGCGTCTATGTGATCGCAGGGGCAACGAGCGGCCTTGGCCTGAGCATGTGCGAGGCATTGATGCAGTCGACGAATGCGACTTTTATCGTTATGGGGGAAATCGAAGCAGAGACACCGGCCGCGTTCAGGCGGATTCGCGAGATGGAACGGCAAGGCCGCTCCAAGCTGCGATACGTAAGCGTAGATTGGCGCAACGAAGCCGCCCTTAAAGAGCGGATTCGGCAGGAAGAAGAAACTTTTGGCGCAATTAGAGGCGTGTTGTTCATTCCCGACGTTCTTGAACCGGGTCTCGTTCAACTGCAAAACAGAGAAACGTCAGGCCGTCTTCTCCTTCCGCCGGCGATGAGCCTGTTTCGTTTGGCGTCCATCCTGCCGGAGCGGCGGAATCTCGATTGGGTGCTGCTGTTTTCAAGCGGAATGTCACTTACAGGCGGGGTCGGCCAAATGAATGGGTGTGCGGCGAATCAGTTGACGGATTTGTTCGCGACCTATTTGACCCAACAAGGGATACGTGCCGCTTCGATCAATTGGAACATGTGGCAGGAGGATGGCTGGCTCGAAAAACAGGGAAATTTGCCCGATGTATTCAAGGAACAGCTTCAACGGATGCTTCAGGAACAAGGCTTTTCCATCGCGGAAGGAATCGACGCCGTCAAACAAATCGCAGCGGGAGATTTCAATCAGGTGATTGTGTCCAAGCAAAATATGATTGACATCCGGCAGGAATGGTTTGCATCTCCGGCGGATATGCCTCAATCTGCCGGGACGGAGAGCAGCGCTGAATATGCAGCGCCCCGCACCGAAACGGAAAAGAAGATTGCGGACATTTGGGAAACATTGTTCGGTCTGACGAACATCGGCATCCGGCAAAGCTTCTTTGATTTGGGAGGCAACTCTCTTGTCTCCATTCAACTGGTCGCGCGTCTTCGTCAAACATTTCACGGTGACATTCCGATGGATGTCCTCTTCGAAGCGCCGACGATAGAACAGCTCGCACAATCCATTGAAGCCAGGCAGGTGAGTCAAGAGGAGCTGGATGAATTTGAACGGTTGCTGAGCGAAGTTGAGGAGCTGCACCCCGATGAGCTGATCCAACTTCTCGGCAGCGATGCATAACAGAGAGGAGAAATCCGGGATGAGCGAACTGCGGCAAAGGCTGGAAGCCTTGACCCCTCAGCAGCGAAAACTGCTGGAACAGCGGATGAAGATTCAGGGAAAAGAGCTTGAAACGTTTTTGGCTACGGACAATGCCAATGCCGATCAGGCAAACGAACGGGTATCGCAATCGGCAGACCATGCGGTTCCTTTTGTACCGAAGCGCCGCAGAGAAGGAGCGGCGATGGATTTCAGCATTTTCTTTTTCTCCGGCGACGGCTCGACGGTAGAACCGGACAAATACGGCATGCTGATGGAATGCGCCAAGTTTGCGGACCGGCACGGCTTCCCGGCGGTGTGGACGCCTGAGCGGCATTTCGAGGATTTCGGGGGATTGTACCCGAATCCGTCCGTTCTTAGCGCCGCTCTGGCAGCAGTGACAGAACGGATCGAGTTGAGGGCGGGAAGCGTCGTGCTTCCGCTGCATCATCCGATCAGATTTGCGGAGGAGTGGTCGGTTGTCGACAATTTGTCCAACGGGCGTGCAGCGGTTTCCTTCGCATCCGGCTGGCACCCGGCCGATTTTTTGCTTGCCCCCGTACAATCGCCCGACTATTACGAGAAGCGTAAAGATGAAATGTTCCGATCGATTCGAACGGTACAAGCTTTGTGGAGAGGAGACGCCGCTCCGTTTACGGACATGTTCGGAACCGTCCGGGAAATTCGAACCCTGCCTCGCCCGATCCAGAAGGAGCTGACGATATGGATTGCCACCAATGGAAGCGAGGAATCTTATCGGCACGCGGCTGAAATAGGAGCTAACATTTTAACGGGATTTATGGGCAACAACTTTGGGGAGCTGGAGGAAAAAATTGCGAAATATCGCGAGATGCTTGCAGCGAACGGATACGATCCCGGCTCCCGTAAAGTGGCGGTGATGCTGCATACTTGCCTCGGTGAAAGCAACGAGGAAGTGCGGCGGCTGGTGGAACAACCGTTAAAGGAATATTTGAAGACGTTTTTGCGGCAGCAAAAGAACATCTCGGCATTGTACGATACGATGACTGCTGCGGATCTGGATGCCATCGTCAAGCAAGCGTTCGAATCTTATTTTCATTTCAGCGCGCTTCTTGGCACGAAGGAAAAGTGCGAGAATCTTTTGCGGATTTACAGGGATATGGATGTGCAGGAGATTGCCTGTCTGATGGACTTTGGCGTTAGCCGGGAAATCGTGATGAGGACGATGCAGCATATAACCGAGCTGCGGCAAACATTTGTTCAAACAAAGGAGCCGATGAGATGAAAAGCTTAACGGATCGCATTCATTTGTTAACGCCTGAACAGCGGGCTTTGCTCGAAAAGAAGCTGAAGGCGAGGCAGATGGATTCCATACTGAACAGTATGATAGGTTCTACCATTCCGAGAAGAAATCATACAGGGGCGAGTCCGTTGTCGTACGACCAGGAGCGGCTGTGGTTTATGAACCGGCTCCATCCGGATTCGTATACGTACAACGTTTACGGAGTAGGGCGAATAACCGGAACGATCCATTATGAATGGCTGGTGGAAGCGATCAATGCGGTTCTTGCCAGGCACGAAGGGTGGAGAACTATTTTCGATCCCGTGGAACCGCTGCAATATGTGATGCCTGAACTGCGTTTAACGGTGCCGATCGTGGACTTGCGGGAGACGCCGGAGCATTTGAAAGAATCCGTTGTGCAAAAGCTGATGAGAGAAGAAGTACAGCGCGTATTCGTTCTGGACGAAGGACCGCTGGTTCGTTTTAAGTTGTTCTACTTATCGGATACGGAAGCAAAGCTGGTATTGACGGTTCATCATATTGTGAACGATTTGATTACGCTTTCGATATTTTTCGAAGAAATGGCTGTTCATTATTCGGCTTATGTGAGAGGAGAACGCGTCAGCCTTCCAGAACCGCCGATTCAATATGCGGATTATGCGGAATGGCAGCGGAAAGATTTGCAAGGAACGAAGAAAGAAAAGCTGCTGCAGTTTTGGAAAGAACAACTGAAGGACTGCTCGTACATTTTGGACATTCAAACGGACTATCCGAGACCTCCGGCCATGAACTATCTGGGAGAGCGGGTGTTCATTCATACGCCAACCGAAGTGTTCGATCGTCTGAAGGCGATTGCTCAGCAAGAACAGGCGACTAACTTTATGATCATTTTGACCGCATTTTACATCCTGTTATACCGTTATACGGGACAGTCCGATCTTTTGGTCGGAACCCCTATTGCGAACCGCAATCTTCCCGAGCTGGAAAGAGTGATGGGCTATTTTTTGACCATGGGAACGCTTCGCGCCAACATGTCCGACGACATGACGGTCATGGAATTGCTGCATCAGGTGAGGGAAACGCTGAAGGAAGTTTTCAATCATCAGGAGCTGCCTGTCGGATTGCTGCTTGACGAGCTGCGCATTCCCCATGACCCCAGCCGCAATCCGCTGGTGCAAGCCGTTTTCGTGTATGTCGATACGCCGAATGAAAAAACCGGCACATCCGCTATCGCGGGGATGGAGGTGGAGCAAGAGGATATCGATGGAGGAACCGCCAAGTACGATATTACGATTGGAGTTGCAGAAACTGCGAAAGGCTTGACCGGCTTTCTTGAATATCCGACAGAACTTTTTCGCCGTGATACGATGGAGCGTATGGCCGGCCATTGGTATCAATTGCTTGGCAGCATCGCGGAAAATCCCCATCAAACGCTGTCCGAGTTGACGATGTTGACAGATGAGGAGTACAGGCAAATCGCGGTCGAGTGGAACGCGGCAAGCGACCCTTGCGATTTGACAAACGCCTGCCTTCATCGCAAGTTTGAGGAACAAGCGGCACGGATGCCCGATCGGACGGCCATTCGCTTTGAAGGGGGCGAGCTGACGTACCGGGAATTAAACGAACGAGCCAATCGTCTTGCCCGAACGCTTCGGGCCAAAGGGACCGGCCCCGGGGAGAGGGTAGCGGTTATGGCGGAACGCTCCCTGGAAATGGTGATCGGCATTTACGCCATTCTGAAAGCCGGCGGCGCGTACGTGCCGATCGATCCGGAGTATCCGCAGGAGCGCATCCGTTTTATTTTGGAAGACTCCGGGGCGAGGCTGCTGCTGATCCAGGAGCGTTTGCAGGATCGCGCCGCCTTTGACGGTCAGCTGTTGAATCTGAACGATCCCGCATTGTTCGATCAGGAAGCGTCCGATCTGGAGCAGACAGCTGCGCCAAACGATGTTGCTTATTTGATTTATACGTCGGGATCGACCGGGAAACCGAAAGGCGTTATGGTCGAGCACCGATCTGTTGTTCACCTGTTAACCCGGATGGAGCGGGAATACCCGCTTTTGGCGGAGGATGCTATTCTCTTCAAAACGACGTATACGTTCGATGTTTCGGTGTCGGAGCTGTTCGGATGGTTTTTTGGCAATGGCAAGCTTGTTATTTTGCCGCAAGGTCAGGAGAAGGACCCGGTTTCTTTGCTCAAGGTGCTTGAGGAGGAGAACATCACGCATGTAAATTTCGTCCCTTCCATGTATAGTCCGGTTTTGAAAGTGCTGCAAATGACCGATTGTTCCAGATTCCGGGCGTTAAAGTACATTTTCTCTTGCGGTGAAGCTTTGCCTCCTGCATTGGCGGACGAACATCACAAGCTGCCATGGAATGTTAAATTGGAAAATATATACGGGCCTACCGAAACGACGGTATATGCAACACGGTACGCTACCGGAGCGGGACAAGGCACATCGGCTTCCGTTCCGATCGGCAAACCGTTTGACGGCTTGCAGGCATGGATCGTAGACCGTTCATTGCGATTGCAGCCGATCGGCGTGCCCGGCGAACTGTGCATCTCGGGAGAAGGGGTGGCCAGGGGCTATTTCAACCGGCCTGAGCTAACCGCCGAGAAGTTCGTTCTTTGTCCCTTTGCGCCAGGCAAGCGAATGTACCGAACGGGCGATCTGGCGCGATGGCTGCCGGACGGCAGTATCGAGTTTCTGGGACGGCTCGATCACCAGGTTAAAATTCGCGGGTACCGGATCGAGCTGGGCGAAGTGGAGGCGCAGCTTTTGAAGGTCGACGCTGTGCGGGAAGCGGCTGTGACGGCTTGCGAGGACGCCGCGGGACAAAAGCGGCTGTGCGCCTACTTCGTGGCGGATAAGGAGATCAGCGCAAGCGAGCTGAGAACCGCGTTGTCGCAGGCGCTGCCCAACTACATGGTGCCGGCCCACTTCATGCAGTTGGAGCGGATGCCGCTGGGTCCAAGCGGCAAAATCGACCGCAAAGCTTTGCCGGCGCCGGAAGCCAGCCACCGTCCCGAGACGCGGTATGCCGGTCCTCGTACGGTTTTGGAGCAGGCGCTTGTCTCCATCTGGCAAGAGGTTCTCGCCGCCCGAACGGTCGGGATTTACGACAGCTTTTTTGATTTGGGTGGAGACTCCATCAAAGCCATTCAGCTGTTCTCCAAGCTTTTCCATGCAGGATACAAGGTGGAGATGAAGGATCTGTTTCAAAACCCGACTATCGCTTCATTAAGCCCGTACGTTCAAACGGCCAGTCACATGGCGGAGCAGGGGGAAGTGACAGGGGAATGCGGGCTGACGCCCATCCAGCACTGGTTTTTGGAGCTTGGCCTGGCGGAGCCGCATCATTTCAATCAAACCGTCATGCTTTACCAACCGCACGGCTTTGATCAAACGGCGCTTCGGCAGACGTTTAGCAAGCTTGTCGAGCATCATGACGCTTTGCGATTGGTGCTGCGCCCCACCGGGAATGGATTGTCTTTATATAATCGCAGTATGAAAGAAACGGAAGAACTGCTGAGTCTGAGTATGTATGATTTCACTTCGGTCCAGGACTTTCAGGCAGAGGTTGAGGCGAAGACCCGCGAAATCCAAAGAAGCTTCGATCTGTCCGACGGCCCTTTCATAAAATCAGCTTTATTCCGCTGTCCGGATGGCGATCATTTGTTCATATGCATTCATCATCTGGCGGTAGATGGAACGTCTTGGCGCATTCTTTTGGCTCATTTTGCGATGGCTTACGAACAAGCGGCAAAAAATCTGCCCATCCGCCTGCCCGCCAAAACAAATTCGTTTCTCCGATGGACCGAAGCATTGGCCCAATATGCCAACAGTCCCGCAATCGAAAAAGAATGGCCTTATTGGCAGCAAATCGAACAAGCGGAAGTGCAGGCGCTGCCAAAAGATCATCCTGAAGAAACCGGGATGAAGGTTGCAGAAATCCGCACGGTGACGGCGATATTGCCGGAGCGGGAAACCGAGCAGCTGCTGAAACAGGCGCATCACGCTTACAATACGGAAATGCAGGATTTGCTGCTCGCCGCGCTCGGTATGGCTATGGGCGAGTGGACAGGCATGAAGCAGGTGCTCGTCGGCCTGGAAAGCCACGGCAGGAAACCGGTTCAACCGGATCTGGATGTTACGCTTACGGTAGGCTGGTTGACAAGTATGCATCCGTATTTGCTGCAAACCGGGTCGGATATGCCGATATCCCGGCAAATCATTAACGTGAAAGAAAGCAGGCGGCATATTCCGCATGAAGGAATCGGTTACGGGCTTTCCAGATATTTGGCAAAGGCAAAGCAGACGGATGCAGGCCGTTTTCAGACCGATCCGGAAATCGTCTTTTCCTATTCGGGCCAAATGGAGCTGGAAAAAAACGAACTGTTGCAGCTATCGCCTCTATCCGGCGGCGAAAACATAAGCGGCAGTGCGAAGCTGAACCATCTGATCGGCATCCATTGTTTTGTCTCCGGCGATGTACTGAAGATTGCCGTCGATTTTAACGGCAAGGCTTACCGCCAAAGCACGATGGAGCTGTTCGCCGAACGAATCAAATCGAGTTTGCAGCAAATTATTGCCCATTGCATCGCTCAGAAGCGGACAGTGCTTACGCCAAGCGATGTACTTGTTAAGGGCATGGAGCTGGAAGACCTGGAACAGCTTGCAGCGAGCACGTCAGACATCGGGGAGATTGAACATGTTTTCGGGCTGACCTCCATGCAAAAAGGGATATTATTTCAATGTCTGCTGGTCCCCGAGTCCCGGGCGTATTTTCAACAAGCTACCTTTGATCTGCTTCAGGACCTTGATGTTCCACTTTTTCAAAAGAGCTTGAATTTGCTTATGCAGCGGCATCAGGCTCTGCGGACAAATCTGTATAATGGTTGGAAGGACGAGCATCTGCAAGTCGTATTCAAGAAGAAATCCTGCGAGTTCCACTACGAGGATTTGCGGGATCGGAGCCGGGCGGAGCAAATTGCTTATATGGAGGCATTCAGACAAAAAGATAAAGCGCGGGATTTTAACTTTTACCGGGATTCGTTCATGCGGGTTGCGATTTTGCAAACGGAGGACCAGGCTTACCGCTTTATCTGGAGCTTCCACCATATCGTCTTGGACGGCTGGTGTTTTCCCATGATGACGAACGAAGTGTTCGACAGCTATCGCGAGCTGGCGAGCGGCCGGCAGCCGGCCTTGCCTCCTGCGGCGCCCTACAGCGAATATATGGCCTGGCTGGAACGACAGGACGTTGAGGCGGCCGCGAATTATTGGACCGACTATTTGAAAGGGTTCCATTCCCGGACGATGCCGATGAAAGCGAACCCGCCGGGAACTGTGAAAGAGTATCAGGCCGAAAACCTGGTCTGCGCGCTGCAAACAGAACTGAGCGATTCGCTTCACGATACAGCCAAGCAGCATCAAGTCACCGTTCATTCATTGATCCAAACCGCTTGGGGCGTTCTGCTGCAAAATCATAACTTTTGCCGGGATGTCGTATTCGGCTCCGTCGTATCCGGAAGATCGGCGGAAGTCAAAGGAATCGATTCCATGCTCGGCATGTTTATCAATACGATTCCCGTACGCTTCGCCTGCGATGGGGACGAGCGCTTTAGCGATGCGATGAAGCGTACCCAGCAGCTCGCGCTGGCATCCGGCGAATTCGAAACGTACCCGCTTTACGAAATTCAGGCGAGAAGTGTTCCCAATCAACCGCTAATCACTCATATCATCAATTTCATCAATTTCCCTGCTTCGCAATGGGAAGGGATGAAGGGCGAGCAGCGCGAATGGAATTTCGACAACGCCCGTTTTAGCGAAGAGGTCAAATATGACTTTGTCCTGATCATTTCGCCTGCGCATTCATTGACCCTGGAGTATAACTACAATGCTGCGGTTTATGGTAAAGAAGCTGTAGAAACGTTGAACGATGCCTTCATTCAAATTTTGCAGCGAATTTCGGAAAATCCTCATATCCGCATCGATGATCTGCATCATCCGCATCGAAGCTCCTGGAGAAAGCAGGAGAAATTCTGGTTGGATAGATTGGCCGGCGAGTGGCCCGTATTGGATCTGCCGCTGGGTTATCCCCGGTCCGTCGCGCCTCTGGCAGAAAAGGGGAGGGATGCCGCCGAATTTATGATCGAGCCTTCATTGACAGAGGGACTCAGGATTTTGGCCGGGCAAAGCGGCAACACCGTGCACACGGTTCTTCTTGCTGCCTATACGATCCTGCTGTCTCAATATAGCGGACAATCGGACATTATAATCGGCATGCCTGTCGAAGCCGCGCCGTTCCCGGACCGCAAACCGGCGGTTCATCGGGAAAACACACGAGCGCTGCGCCATTTTCCGGAGGATCACAAACCGTTTTTTGCCTACTTGCAGGAGGTAAAAGAGTCGAATTTGAATGCTTCTTTGCATCAGGACATCCCTTTTGAAGTGCTTGCGGAAAAGCTTGGGGTCATTTCCGAAGAAAGCCTCATTCCGCTTATACAAGCCATGTTTGTGCGGCGGAAATATGAACAAATGAAGCCGCCATTTTCCTATGAAATCCATTCTGCAGCGCATAACCTCGCCGTGTGCGATCTTTGCCTATATGCGGTTGAAAAAGAAGAATATCTGTGCTGCCACCTCGAGTACAACGCGAAATTGTATAAGCCAACGACGATTGACCGCATGATGAAGGACTTTACAGCGCTGCTGCACATGCTCGTTGAAAATCCGCATTCCAAACTGGAAGAGTTTGATCTGTCAGACAACGCCGTGAATATGAGCCAGACCATCGATTTCCATTTCTAGCATCCAAACGCACATCGAAAGCCGCGCATCAGCTGCGGCTTTCTTTTTTGTTTCCGGAACCAGCGAAAGGTTCATATTTTGATAAGGTTCAGATGTTGAGATTTACAAGGGGGGGACGAAAAAATAGAATGGTAATAGATTCCAACTGACCTATTCGTAACCATCTTCAGGTCGATAGAGTTGGATGGATTGCTGAGAGGAAGGTGGAAAGATCGCGAAGCAGTGACATCACATCGGACAGCTGTCAGTCGGTATCAGTTCCGGTACGCCCAAAATAAAGGAGGAAATTCATGATGAAGCATTCTGTCGTTGTGCCCGTTAACCAGGACTATAACATTTTGAACTTGTTTACCGATTCTTTGATGAGAACCGTTGTTCCGGAAACCCAAATTATTTTTATTAATGACGGCTCCGGGCAAAATGTCCAGCAGCATCTGGAAAAACTGCAAAACGAAGCGCCGGCTTCCGTAAAGATTGAAATTATTCGCCATGACCATCCGAAGGGATGCGCCTATTCGATCAATGAAGCTTTGAGGATCGTTGAAGGTTCCTTCATTCATTTTCTGGATTCGGACATTATTTTGAACCGCAGCTGGCAGGACATGCTTGAGGAGACGTTGAACAGCAGCCCTTCGATCGGAATGGCCGGCGGTGTGCTGCTTTATCCTCAAACCGGCGGCATTCAACATTGCGGGATCACGTTTGCCGACACGATCGGACGTCACCTGTTCTTGAACGCCACTATAGAGGACATTCCGCGGGAAACTTTCCCGGTTCAGCTTGTCGTATTTGCGATGTTTTCGATGAAAAGGGAAGTCTATGAGAAAGTCGGGTTTCTGGACGAGAAGTTTTTCAACGGCTACGAGGATTTCGACTACCAAATGAGAGCGCGGGCAGCGGGCTACAGCACCGTCATTAATCCGGCCGTTCATGCCTATCATTGGGAGCGTAGCAGCGGCATTCACCGCAATTTCAACCGCAAAAACAACCTGGCCCGTTTCTGGAAAAAATGGGGTAATCACATTGAAACCGATCTGTGGGACTACACCTTTGCCAAATTGAAAGAACATGTTCTCGGAGCGGTCGGCCCCAGATCAAATATTGCTTATGTTGGCATCGATTTGGCTGAAGTGCGAAGCGATGCCGAGACGTTCTGGGAACAGCTGAGAGAAGCGAATCTGTTCGCCCTTTCCGAAGTTCACGACTATTCCAATCGGTTCAACTCTAACGGAGCGATCTGGCTGCCGCAGGTGCTGGGCAGGGATTTGGTTCATTCCCCGGCAAAATTCATGTATCTTGTCGACAATTTTACGAGACTGCTGGAAAACAGGTACTGGATTGAAATGCGCCATGCCAATCGCGGAGACGATCTGATCGTGGATTTGTACGGCAACGTAGTCTCGGTTGATCGGATCTATCAAAGCTGCTGGCCCGGAACGAAAGTTCGCTAGAAGCGGGTGGTGAAACATATGGAAACTCATGTTAAGCATGCAAAGTTTCACAAGAGCCTGCAGTGGCTTGAAGAGGTATCGGCGATCATTCCAGGCGGTACCAGCACGCTGGCCAAGACGCCGCAGCGGCTGTTTCCCGGCCATACCGCGATATGCTGCGCCGAAGCAAAGGGCTCCCGGTTCGTCGATATAGACGGCAACGAATGGCTTGATTGCGAAATGGCGATGGGAACAGCCTCGTGGGGGCATGCCCGGCAGGAAATTAACGTTGCCGTGATGCGCCAATTGAGCAAAGGGACAAGCTTTTCTACAGCGGCGGACCTGGAGCTGACGGCTGCGAAGCTCATTCTTCGGCGATTCGGCGGCCGATACGACGCGCTCCGGTTCGGCAAAAACGGCGCAGACGCGGTTAGCGGCGCCGCCCGCATCGCCAGAGCCCATACAGGCCGGGCGAAAGTGATGACGACTGCGTATCACGGTTGGCATGATTGGTCGGCCTACGGCTACTACGATCGGCAGGCCGGGAAGCTCGGCATTCCGGCTTCCGTCGAGGACACCACCGTGTGGGCCGGCGGCTGCAGCTCGGCGCAAATCGTCGAGCAATTGAAGGGGTATGAGGAGGACATGGCCTGCATCGTCCTTTGTCCTAACGAATGGGAGCCGGAGCCGCTGCGGGAAATTGTGCAGGTTAGCAAGGCGCGCGGAATCATCGTTATTTTCGACGAGGTGACGTCCGGCATTCGCATGGGCAAGCAGGCGACCGCAGGGGAATTTGATGTGTGGCCCGATCTGCTCTGCATATCCAAAGGGATGGCGAACGGACTGCCGCTCTCCGCTCTTTTGGGCAGTAGAGAGCTGCTCGATCTCAGCACGCAAGTCAAGTTCAGTACAGCGCATGCCGGCGAGACGATTGCATTGGCTGCGGCTATAGCGTGCGAGCAATTAATGGAGCAGGTTCCGGTATGGCCGAGCTGGCGGGAACGTGCCGTGCAGATGATGGGGCGCATGCGGACGAGTCTGATCGAAGCCGGGCTTGAAGACCAGCTGGAATTGAAAGGAACTTACGCGAGTTTTTGCATACGTCATAAACGCTCGGACGATTTTTACCGCGATCCGTTCCGCGAATTTCTGGTCAAATCGCTTGCCGGAGCAGGCATCTTTACGAAAGGCTATTTTATCTTTTCCGACAGCCACACGGAAGAGGAGCTTTCCTATATTGAGCGGTCGGCAGTGGAAGCGCTTCATGCATGGAGCAAGAATGAAAGTCAGCTTATCTTATAATGGAGGTTTAATCCTAATGAAAGCGATCGTTTATGCGGATCATAAGAAGGTCAAATTGATGGAAATGGACGAGCCCGTCATTCAATCTCCTACGCAAGTAAAAATTAAAATTTTCGGTTCCGGCATATGCGGCACGGACTTAAACGTCGTAAAAGGTAAAATTTTCGCCAATACCGGTACGATTATCGGCCATGAAGGCGTAGGCACAGTCGTGGAAGTCGGCGACCGGGTCCGCAGTCTGCGTGTCGGCGATCGGGTCCTCGTCGATCCGACCCAATCCTGCGGCATTTGCTCCTACTGCCGCCAAGGCCAGCACTGCTATTGCGAAAATTTTGAGGATCATCAGGTAGGGATGACGACTCACGGCACGTTCGCGGAGTACTATGTCGGTGATGAAAAATATGCATACAAAATTCCCGATTCCATGAGCTGGGAAACGGCCATGTTGATCGAACCGCTCGGATGCGTGCTCAATACGTTCCTCAAAGCCGGCATCAAGCCGGATGACGCCGTGCTGGTGCTCGGATCGGGCGCGATCGGCTCGCTCTGCCAGCTTGTCAGCAAGCGGTTGGCGCGTCTGACAGTAGGGACGGAACCGAACGAATACCGCCGCCGGTTCGCGCGCACCATTGCGGACCATGTGTTCGCTCCCGATGAACTGACCGTCGAGAAGGTGCTGGCCATGAACAATAACCGCAAATTCGATATTGTCGTGGATGCAGTTGGCAATCAGCTGCACATGGCGCTGGAATATATAGGCAAGGGGGGACGTATTATACCTATGGGTTACGATGACGGGTATGAAGTCGCGATCAAGCCGACGGATTTCATTAATAACGGCATCAATGTGATCGGCAATGTGGCCAATCATCAAATTATCAGTATGGCCCTGCAGTTTGCCCGTAGTATGCCGGAGCTTGAACGGATGGTAACGGCCAAAGAGAAACTTGACAATTACGAGCAGGCATTTAATGAAACGATCGGTTACGATCTGCATACGGGAGAGCCTCGCCCCATGAGCTCGGTCAAAACCGTTCTCCTGTGCTAGGCAGGGATCTATGAAATTTTCCCAATTCCGTCAGCTTCCCGATAACCCGCGAGTTTCGATCTGGCTGGAGCCTTTATGGGCGATTCCCGGTACGATTGTGCTGTTCTACGCCCCCCTTTATATGAAGGGGGCGGGCTTAAACGAGATCGAGATCGGCATCATTAACTCCATCAACTTGTATTTCGCTTTCATCTTCCAACTGCTGGCCGGAACGGTGACCAACAAGATGGGCAGGAAGCGCACGACGCTCGTATTCGATTTGCTGTCGTGGAGCGTTCCCATGTTTATTTGGGCTTTTTCCAACGATTTCTGGATGTTTATGATCGCTTATTTGCTTAATGCCACATCCAAGTTCGTTACGGTTTCCTTCAATTGTCTCATCATTGAAGATTTGGAGGAGAAGCAGCGTCCGCTCGTGTTTGGCATTATGAATATGATTATAACCGCAGCCGGGGTGCTGACTCCGATTGCGGGCGCCATCATAGCCAGCTACGGCATTATGCCGACGCTCAGAATCGTATATATCGCCGGCGGCATCAGCATGACCGTCCTGTTCTTCGTGCGAAACCGCCTGACCCACGAGACGGAAGCGGGCAGGGCGTTAATGGAGGCGCACAGCCGAATGTCCATCTGGGGCGGACTGAAAGACAGCTTGCATCTGTTCGGCAAATCGTTCCGCAGCCGGAGGCTGTTCCCGATTGTTGTGATTACGATCGTTTCCAACATTATTTTGCAGCTAAACTTTTTTCAGGTGATTTATCTGCAGGAACAGCTTGGTTTCGGCAACCGGCCGATATCGCTCATACCGTTTATTACGGCATTGACGATTATTGTCCTGTATGCGGTGCTGATCCCCAAAATGAAGGAACGCTCTCAAGAATCCCATCTTTCGTTTTCTATTGTGCTCTGCACGGCGGGTTCTCTGCTGTTTCTGTTCATTCCTGCAGGCAGTATGCCGATGCTGTTCATCGTCATCATGATTCTGGCTGCGGGAACCTTCATGCTGCAAACTTACAGGGACGCATTGCTGATGAATCGGCTCGGTTCGCACGACAAGGCAGACATGTTCTCCGCCGTACAGACGGTCATGTCGCTGATTGCCATACCATGGGGTTATTTTTCCGGGCTTCTCTATAACTACAAACCGACGCTGTTATTTGTTTGTATTTTCGTTTTGTATCTACTGCTGCTCGTGACCGCTTTCTTTTTGTCATCGGCTCATTTTAAGACGGCGGCAGGAAAATTCAAGATGGAAAACGAATCCATACACAGGTAACAAAATACAAACTTAAATGGAGATGAATATGAACAACAATCTGTTTCATGCCGAGGCCAGGAAGTCATTGACCTGGATGAATCCGCCCGAGCATTGGGCGTACACCGAAGAAGGGAGATTGATGGTCGAAGCCCCGCCTTCGGCGGATTTCTTTCAGGACCCGGCCGGCAAACATGTAGTAAGCTCTGCGCCGTATCTGCATTTCCCGGTCGGATCGTCATTCGAACTGACAACGCGGCTTCAGGTAGACATGCGGCATATGTATGATTCGGGCTGCTTAATGCTGATGGCGGATCATGCCAATTGGGCCAAGCTTTGCTTCGAATTCAACGGCGAGTATCCCACGATTGTTTCTGTCGTCACGCGGGACGGCTCCTCGGATGATTGCAATTCGGAGCGTGTTACGGTCGATAACCCTTATTTGCGCATTACGAAAGCGGGGTCGTGCATCTCTTTCCATTATTCGCCGGACGGGGAGGAGTGGAGGCTGATCCGGTATTTCGGGATGAATTTGCCTTCCGACATCGTGGCGGGCGTCGTGGCGCAATCCCCGAAGGGAACAGGCTGCCGAGTCCATTTTGACTATTTGCACGTAACGACGCCTAACGCGGACAGCCGCTTTTAGATGTGCCGATATGAAGCTGAGTGGAGGGACTGGACATGAAAGCGGCCATATTTGACTTCGACGGATTGCTGGTGGATACCGAAACGCCTTGGTACTACGCCTTTAAAGAAATTTACGAAGAGCACGGGCTCGATCTCCCTTTAACACTGTGGAGCAAAAATGTCGGAACCTCCTTTGATGAGTTCAACCCGTTCAACTATCTTGAAACTCATGCAGGGCGGCAGATCGACCGCGGGCTGATCGAGCAAAGGTCCGAACAAAAATACGCGGTGCATATGCAAAATGCGCAGCTTCGTCCGGGCGTCACTGAAATATTGCGCGAGGCGAAGGCGCGCGGGCTCAAAACAGCCGTCGCATCGAGCTCGACGCGGAAATGGGTGCAGGGCTACTTGCAGGAGTTCGGCCTGCTGCAATTTTTCGATGCGGTCGTCACTTCAGACGACGTCACACGCGTAAAGCCCGACCCCGAGCTGTATGTGACGGCACTGGCGAAGCTTGGTGCGGCAGCTGCCGAAGCCATTGCCTTCGAGGATTCGCCGAATGGCCTGAAAGCCGCCAATGCGGCGGGAATTCGTTGCATGATCGTACCGAACGATGTGACGCGCGAACTGCTCTTCGACACTTGCGAGCAGCGGCTCGATTCGCTGTTGTCGTTTGATTTTACCGCGCTGTCCGGCAAGCGGCCGGATTCAGCATAAGTTCATTTGAAGCATGCGCTCCCGGTATTGCTGCGGGGTGCATGCTTCATATTTTTTGAATATGGCGCCGAAATAACTGGGGCTGTTAAAACCGACCGCCGCGGCTACTTCGTTGCAGGTCATTTTCGCTTTCGAGGCGAGAATTTCCTTGGCCTTCAGGAGGCGAAGTCTGGTCAGAAAATGAGTGGCGGTCATGCCATACCTCTTGCGAAACAGTCTGTTCAAATGCTGCTCGCTCGTTTCAATATACTCAGCCAGCTCAGACAGCGGCAAATTCTCGGAATATCTGTCATACATCAGCAGAACTGCGGTTTCGAGCTTGTTCTCCTTGTTCCCCCGCCGTTCGGGCTTAGGAAGAGAGCGGGTCTTCCATACTTTAACCAGCAACGTGTACAGCAGCGCGGAGTTCTCGAATTTCAGATCCTGCCATTGCGAATTCAGGTTCAGTATAATTTCATCAAACAGAATCTTGATGATCCCGTCTTGTAAAGGCAAGACGAATGCCTCTTCGAGCTGAAGCGTTTTCATGATGCCGGATAATTCAAATCCATTGAATGAGAACCATTTGCTCTGCCAGGAGTTTCGCAATGTTTCGATTCGCAGCGCAGTCCGCGGCGGGTAGAGCAGCAGCATGCCTTCCTCAAGCTGGATCGTTCGATCGGAAAGGATAATCTGCCCGGCTCCGCTTTCGCATTGGAGTAAAGTATAATCCGATCTATCGTTAATGGACGAAAGCTGTTCGACCACGCCTGTTCTCCCGCTGCCGGTGATGTATACAGGAAGGTGGGTCATTCCAAATACTGCTCTCCTTTCAGTTTCAAATGAAAGGTCTCTATATGATGATAATTATTACCTGTCTATGGTAATATTTCAATTGATTGTTTCGCACTGTAATTTGGATTTGCCCATTAACGACGATTTAACGGAAATAATGGCGCAGATTACCATTACATCCGTCTCTTTCATCTTGATAGAATGTGAGTATACTCTATTCAAATGCGGAATTGGAGGGTGTATTGTTAGGGGGGACGTCAATGCGAAGGTCATCATGGAACTGAAAGCAATAAGGGATGATGTGGGACGGAACATGCTCACCGCAAGCGGTCTATGGCTATTGCCGCCAAATAGACAAAACGGATTGAAAAGATGCTTTGTCGTTACCGGATCCCCATTCCGTAACAGAGTACTGGTTATAGTTCTGAAACCGCAATGCCGCCGGTGTCATCCCATTGCGATCCTGGAACAGACGGTAGAAGTGCTTCATGTCGTAAATCCCCACATCCTCTGCAATAGATTGAACGCTACGATCCGTTAATAAAAGAAGCCAGATGCTATTGACGATTCGTATATCTTGAAGCATTTTGATAAAGGAACGACCTGTGGCGATCTTGAACAAGCGCTGGAAATGTCGCGGACTCATAGCAACTGCATGACTGATCTCGCTAACTGACATGGGCCTTTTGTAATGAGAAGCCATATACTCCACAGCAATGTGTATAGGGTAATCCGCTTCACTGGATTTATTGAAATCCACAGTGCTGGTTGAGGAAGACAAAGAGGATAACAGATTGAGAAGCAACGCAAAAAGCTTTATTCTAACGTAAGGATTTTGCGAGTATTTCTCTCGATGCATGGTTTGAAGAAAGTATGCGATTTCCTCCGATACTTCCCGGAAAGCCAGCCAGGTTGCTCCTTTGTGAAGGTTGTTGAGTAAGGTGTAATCTTCCTTCCATTCATGTTGAACCAGTTCGGAAGGGACTATAAAGATTTCAGGCCTGTACATACAATTCCAGATACGCAAGGAACGCCGTCCTGTTAAATCACACGGTTGGAAGACATGCTGTATACCGGGAGGGATAAAGAAAAGGTCTCCTTTTGTAACCAACAGTTTTTCATTCTCAATATAGTGAATTCCATCACCTTCAGCTACATAAGCAATTTCAACAAAATCGTGCTGATGCCGCAATAGAAATGGTGTTTCTCTGCCGCAGGATGTTTGAATCGGGATATTCGATTTAAAGATGTAGCGGCTCTCCAGAATAGGATATTCCCCCATACGCAACCCCCTTTACCATTAAAACTAGTATAATCTATCTGCTTCTATTCATGTTTTTACTATAGCACAACGATGTCATTAATGCCCATATTTAAAAATTTATGTATATGATAAGTTACTCGCAAGTCCTAGGAAATGGAGGGAGATTCATAGCAAAAACAGCGGAAAATCTCATTCATGCAGCCGGGTCAGGAAAGACGCCGAGCGGGTTGTCAATCAGTCTGATCACTGCTATATTCATCGTGCTTTTCGCGATGGCAAGTCCTGTCTACTATCTGAATAAGTGGCATTTCAAAAGGCAAACTAGACGCAACCCGCTTTATACGAGCAAGTTGGTCCAGCTTCAAGTCCGCTATCCCATGATCTACGAGCTCGCTATGCTAGTGCAGAATTTTCCGATTCCTCGCAATGTTTACAAGGCTTTGCCGGAATTAAGGGGGGACGTCCTTCAAGTCGGCTGCGGGACTGGATTGTTGAACAAGTTCGCCCGATCGAATCGTTATGTTCGCTGGATCAACATGGACCCCAACCTGCGGGCGCTGAAGCTAGGCGTTAAATTGGGGCGGTTTGATTCCTATGTTCACGCTTATATTGACAAAACCGTACCACTGGAGGACAAGTGCTGCGATGTGATTATCTTTGCTCGCAGCTTTCATCACATTCGAAACCATAAGAAAGCGTTTCGGGAGTGCAGCCGATTGCTGCGTGATGATGGACGGATTATCATTGCCGATCCGGTTGTCCTTGTAACAAAATTCAGGTCGCAAGCGGAAAGGGGGTATATGGCCAATTCCTCAATCGACGGGGTGATTTGGCGGTTCAGTAAAGAGTCGCTTATTCGTCACTTAGAAGAAAACATGACCTCCGATCTGGAGATCGAATCGGTGACTGATTGCAGGCAGCTGCACATTACGAACTATAATTTGTTTGTTCCTCAAACGGATCTCATTGTAGTGCTAAGAAAAAAAGGAGGAATTTATGATGAACAGTAAAATTATTGAAATCATCGCCGAAATCAAGGAAGATCCGACACTGCTCCAAACCCTCAGCAACTCCTCCGACTTGATGATCGACGCAGCAATGGACTCCCTGCAAATTATTAGCTTTATTCTTCGCATTGAAGAAGAATTTGATGTTGAAGTTGATTTTGATACGTTTAACCTCGATCATCTGGAATCGATCGAAGCTTTCACTCATTATTTGGGTCAGTTGGAACGCGTATGATAATCTCGGTTCATTACGGTACCTTTAAGGCGGAAAGCTATTGTTAATGAGACAGGAGGGCACAAATGACGGAAGTAGTGACGATTCTCTGCTCCGGATTCGGGTTGGGCTTTTACATTCCCGGTCTGCTGATCGCACAGAAGCTGAAGCGTTTGGGACAAGTTACAGATGTAGAAGTGTTCGAAAACCTGCTTACGGAAGACAAAAAGCTGATGTCGGATGAGAGCCGAAAGGCTTACGCCGCGAACTTTGCCTTTGCTATCGCTTCGCAGAAAATTCCGGGGAATATTCGAAAGAGTCTCGATTCCAATAAAGTGGAAGCCCTGATTGTTCGGTGGTTGCGTGAGGGAAGGAAGCGATTCATCTGTCTATCTGGCCACTGGGTCCATATCCTTGATGAATTTCGTAAACTGGCAGGCGGCGACGTTGTGGCGGATTTGCTTTACGTCGATTCCGATTTATCGCCTTCCTGGAAGCAGCTGCGCAAGCAGATGCCAAATTATGCAGCATGTTACCGTGAGGTTGGTCTCTATGATCCAATCGGAAAGAAAACCAAATTCAGAATCGATGTTGACGTTACTGATCCGGTTCCTTTCCCTGAACGTAATGGACGACTCGTCGTTCACGGAGGAGGTTGGGGAATCGGCACGTTCCGCCAATCTATTCAAGAGCTGGAGCAAGCCGGATATTCGCTTGATGTAGTCGCGTATGGCCTTGATGATATCACCGTTGATACGGCGGGCAGACGGTATTTCATGAACGATCCGGATTGGCGAGCTTGGATAAGGGAAGAGGGAGGGTCGCATACGTTTCCGCCATTTGCACGCGTGGATCAACCCGGTAACATCGTTTATTCTCCCGGCCTGGATTATCACGGTTTGTACGGGGTCATTCGCAAGTCGACAGCAGTCATCAGTAAACCTGGAGCGGGTGCTCTTATTGACTCGCTAGCCTCGGCGACCCCGCTGGTATTGCTGGAGCCATTCGGTCAGCATGAGAAAGTAAACGCGGACGTGTGGGAATCAGAGGGGTTCGGTATTCGGTATGAGCGCTGGAGAGAAGGTGGATATGAGATGAACGTCCTGCAGAAGCTGCAACACAATCTCGTAATCAAAAGAGCACAAATTCCTGATTACGCAACCTGTATGGCAAGCGGGATGACTTTGGTCGATGGGAGAGGATAGCATGCAAAGTTCTGTCATCACACCTTCTGTTTCAATGGATTTATCTTTACCGAAGTGGGTGTTTCTGCAGTTATTGGAAAGCTGTAATCTGCGCTGCAAAATGTGTTACGAATGGGGAGAAAACGGACCTTACAGGGAGAAAAAAATATTAAGGCAGCTCGATATCGAAGTGGTGAAGAATATCATCAACACCTGTAAGCCGGTTCAACCTTACTATGAGCTATACGGCGGCGAGCCATTGCTTTATCCGCATATTGACGAAGTACTGGAGGCCATCCATGAAGCGGGAAGCAAGGTGCACATGCCGACGAACGGCACCTTGCTGGAGAAGTATGCCGAACTGTTGGTTGCCTGCCCGCCCGAGAGGGTATGGATTTCTCTGGACGGCCCTCCTGATATTAATGATGCGCAAAGAGGCAAAGGAGTCTTCCAGAAGGCGTTAAGAGGCATCGAGAAGCTGCAGCGTTTGAGGGAACGAGCGGGTTCGAAATATCCTCAGATCGGCATCAGCACGGTCATAACGCCTACAAATTACAAATATCTTGAATCGTTTTTCTTCGAATCGCTGGATATCAGCAGGCTTGATTGTATGAGTCTCGAACTTCAAGCGTACATCACCGAGAAAGACCACCATGATTATGCAGGGGTATTGCGAAGAGAGTTTGGCGTACAGGAAGCTCCGTTAGCCAAGGGATTTGTCTGCGATCCGGCGATCTTTGCGGATGTTGATGCAGGCTTGATTGCCAGGCAGGTCAACCGAATCGCGGAATATTGTCAGGCGGAAGGCAAATACTTGAACACCTATCCTAAAGTGATGACTGAAGATAATATACGCAAATATTTCAGCGCCGACTGGTTTTCCATGACGAAAGTGAAGAAAAGATGTCCGTTCCCATGGATCAGCACGGAGATCAATGCCAGAGGCGACGTGACGTCGTGCCACGCCTACTATGATTTGACGCTGGGTAACGTTCATGAAACGGGTATCGATGAAATCTGGAGAGGAGAGAAGTATGCCCAGTACCGCAATTATTTGCGAAAGCATCTGCTGCCAATCTGCCAAGGCTGTTGCCTATTTTATAACGAAAAACCCATGATGGCTTAGCCCAACATGTTACGAGGAGGGATCGCGATGCAGCCGTCCAGCAAAGTTGCGATGGATCGCAAATCATTCGAAATTCTGAAACGAACGATTCGAAATGTGGTTGTTCCGCATCGCAAGAGAAAGATGGATTCCGGTTATAAAACAGTGATGCCGGAGGTTATTGCCGTTAAACTGACCAATCGCTGCAATCTCAGATGCAAGCACTGCTATCAATGGAACGACTCGGGATATCATCACGATATGGAACGCGATGAGCAGAATCTGGATATGGACGTCGATATATTTCGCAGCTTGCTGGAGGAAACCCGCGAGACCAAGTCGAGGCTGTATCTATGGGGTGGCGAACCTTTGTTTCATCGCAAGATTTCGGACATTCTTAAGCTTCTGGAGGAGGACCCCCGGGAAACAACCATATGTACCAACGCCTACCTGATCGATCAATACGAAGAAAGCTTATGCCGAATTTCGCCCAATCTCGAATTACTTATCGCGATTGAGGGCTTTGAGAAAGAGCACGATCTGCTTCGCGGAAAAGGATCGTTCAAAAAAGTAATGAATCAGATCGATCGTCTAATCGCTCTTCGTGAACAAGGTCTGTTTCATGGAAAAATCTCGGTTCACTCGGTGATCAACGACAGTATGATCGGAAGAATGTACGATTTGATGGCGTTCTTTGAGCAGAAGGGAATCGACCTTGTACTTCTCTGTTTCCCCTGGTACATTTCGCAGGAAACGACAAGCGAGATGGATATCTTTTTCCGGGATCACTTTGACTGGTTGAAGCAGCTTGAGGAGAACCGGCGAAGCAGCTGGCATGCTTTCAAATATCATATGAAGCCGGAGAACATAGGAAGATTAATGGATGATTTAAAACGGATCAACGATAGAATATGGCATACCCGCATCCGCTATCAGCCTGGACTCGACTTTGACGAGATCGAAGCGTTTATCGGCGGCGATGCCATGACTTCACGATGCGCCACGACTTGCTTGGCTCTCAGTACAAGAGCCGACATTATGCCTAACGGTAACGTGAGCGCCTGTAAATTTTTCTCGGAGTTCTCCGTCGGCAATCTGCATGAACAATCGCTTAATGATATCTGGAACTCAGAGGCCTATGATAAAATCAGGCGAACACTGGGAGAACAGCTATCCCCGGCTTGTTCCAAATGCAATGTGCTTTACTTGCATGGCTCTGCAGCATCGCTTGCACACATATGATCGGCATCAGTGAAAGGAGAACAACGCAATGAAGACGGTTATTCTATGCGGAGGCTTGGGAACTCGATTTGCCGAGGAGACGAATAGCCGGCCCAAACCGATGATTGAAATTGGCGGCATACCGATTTTGTGCCACATTTTTCAGATTTATCGCTCTTTCGGATTCAATGATTTTATGTTGACTCTCGGTTATAGAGCCGACTATTTTCAAGCTTTCTTCGCCGACGGCGAGAAGAAGGCAAGGCATAGTCTAAATGAAGCGAAGATAGAACTGGTCGACACGGGAAGCGATACCATGACGGGTGGCCGTTTGGGAAGAGTAAGTGGCAGTATTGATAATCAGGCATTCATGGTCACATATGGCGACGGGTTGGGAAACATTGATATAAACGCTTTGTTGAGGTTTCATCGAAGTCATGGAAAACTTGCAACGGTGACGGCGGTTCGACCGAAAGCAAGATTTGGGATGATGCGGTGCGTAAACGGTGTTGTCACTTCTTTTCGTGAGAAAGTTCACGCGCAGGATGAATGGGTCAATGGCGGTTTTTTCGTTTTCGAACCGGAGGTCCTGAATTTCATCGATGGTGACGAGACAGAACTGGAGCGAGAAGTTCTTGAGAACTTAAGCGCGATGGGACAATTGATGGCTTACCGGCATGAGGGTTTCTGGGCCTGTATGGATACGATACATGACAAGCGCGAGCTTGAAAGGCTTTGGGAGAGAGGTGAGGCTCCATGGAAGGTATGAAAGGACTGCTATCCGAGCAACAGAAGCATGTACAAAGCCTACCTTGGGAAAATGAAGTGATCCGAGAAGATATGATCTATATGCTGAAAAAGTTCGGCAAGCCGGAAAGGTTTGCGAAAAAAACGATTGTCATTACCGGTGGCGGCGGATTTATCGGATATTATCTGACTTTGTTCTTGCTGTATCTATCAAATAATGCCGATCCGATTCATCAAATCTATATACTTGACAGCTTTACAAGAGGGAAGCCGAAATGGCTGCTCGATTTAGAGAATGGGGGATGGCCACCGTTAAAAGTCTGTGATTTTGATGTGACGAAAGATTCATTCGAGCCATACGTAAAGGAAGCGGATTTTCTCTTTCATTTGGCTTCCATTGCTTCTCCAACTCATTACCGGCGCTTCCCCCTGGAGACGCTGGAGGCGAATGTAATCGGACTCAAACGGCTGTTCGATGAGTGCCGTTCGGGAAATCCTGAAGGCATTTTATTTTTCTCCAGCAGCGAGGTGTACGGGAACCCCGATTCCAATGCCATCCCAACGCCGGAGACTTATAACGGCAATGTACCCACTACCGGACCCAGGGCTTGCTACGATGAATCCAAGCGGCTTGGCGAGACATTGCGCTATATCTACCATGAGCTGTACCGGCTGCCGATTCGGATCGTACGGCCTTTTAATAATTTCGGTCCCGGTTTGGATTTGAATGACCGACGAATCACTTCCGATTTTGCAAAAGCTATAGTTAAAGGTACGGATATTGAAATTTACTCAAGCGGTTTGCCGACACGTACTTATTTATATATTGCGGATGCGATAGTCGGATATTTGCTTGTATTGACTCATGACCGTTTTGATATTTTTAATATCGGTTCGGACGCACCGGAAATCAGCGTGTCGGATACGGCAGCTTTGTTTGCAGAATGCGCCCGCGAGCTAACCGGAAAAAGGACGTCGATCCTTTATTGCAGTCCGGAGGATTATAACTATTTGACCCATAATCCCGAGAGGCGTTGCCCGAATATTCAGAAAGTGAAACAACTGCTCGGATTTCAGCCGGAAATCGGGTTGAAAGAAGGGATTCGACGATATTTAACTTTTAACGGGGTGAAGGCATGAAAAAGCCTGCAGGTGTGGCGGTAATCGGTCTCGGATTTGTCGGATTAACCGCTGCGCTCGGATTTGCGGAAAAAGGCATGCGCGTTTGGGGATTTGATCAGGACGCCGCCAAACGTGCGTGCTATCGTTCAGGTCAGGTACCTTTTTACGAACCAGGTTTGGAAAAAGCGCTGCAACGTCAGCTTGATCAGAAATTTTTTGTGCAAGAAACGCTTAAGCAAGCAGTCAACCATGCCGAGTTGATATTTCTTTGTGTCGGAACTCCCGCCGATGAGAGCGGACAACTGAATCTATCAAGTCTCAATCGAGCACTACTTAATATTCTTCATTGCCTGCACAGGGACAAGTTTTATGGAATTGTCGTGAAATCAACCGTTCCTCCGGGCACAATGCGAGACTT
The DNA here is from genome assembly GCF_057749925.1 of Paenibacillus sp. sgz302191. Taxonomy (NCBI): domain Bacteria; kingdom Bacillati; phylum Bacillota; class Bacilli; order Caryophanales; family Paenibacillaceae; genus Paenibacillus; species Paenibacillus sp. sgz302191. The sequence continues at coordinate 39,460 of NZ_JBYLHY010000018.1, read as the reverse complement.
ATTGATTCCAACCATACATGCTGAAGGATTTGAGCTCGGGAAGCAGGTCGGTTTGGCGTACAATCCCGAGTTTCTAAGGGAGGGCAGTGCATGGAACGATTTCATGTTTCCTGATCGTATAGTGGCGGGTGAAGCCGACGATACAATCGGATCGTTGCTTGAAGAGGCATACAGGCCATTTAAAGCGTCCTATTGTCGCGTTTCGCCAACAACTGCAGAATTTGTGAAGTTCGCTTCAAACACGCTGCTTGCCACCATGATCAGCTACGCAAATGAAGCCGCGATGATCGCGGAGCAAGTTGGCGATATTGAGGTACCTGCTGCATTTAACCTGCTTCATATGGATCGCAGGTGGTCCGGATTCCCGGCAGGCATGAGCAAATACGTATACCCCGGCTGCGGATTCGGCGGATATTGTTTGCCTAAAGATACTATGGCCTTCAAGCGAATAGCGGAAGAGTACGGATACAATCCCAAGCTGCTGAACGCTGTGATAGATATTAATCTTGATATCATGGAGAGGTTCGTCGAACGGATTCTGGCCGGTATAGGCGATCGCGACAAGCAAATCGGTATTCTAGGTCTTGCCTTCAAGCCCGGAAGCGATGATGTTCGACATTCGCCTTCGGCTCGCATGATTCAATTGCTTCTGTCTCATGGTTGTGTCAACATTGCCGCTTATGACCCCTTTGCCATGAAATCTTTTTCCGAACAGTATTCATTTCCTATCAGGATGATGGATTCATTGGAGGAGATCGCAATATCAAGCGATATTCTTGTCGTTGCAACAGCATGGGAAGAGTTTCGCGCCATCGATGACTTATTTCAAAAAGAACGTCTAATCGATGCGCGATATATGTTAGCGGGTCACGGAAACTGTATAGAAGAGAAACAAGCGGTAAAATTCTCGTAAGGATGCGCGTAGTTATTACGGTTTGATTACCGCCGATCAAAAAATGGCATATGGATTGGGAGGAGAAATATCGATTAATCGTCGATTTGTGGTATAACATACAAATAGTCCCCTTTTATAGGGACTATTTGACATTTCTATTATATGCGAATCATATTCAAGGTTGCAGGATGACATCAAACGACGACGATATACCATTAGGCGCTATAACTTTTACTCGGAAGCTTGAAATAGGGGTCCCTCCATTGGAGTTATACTTAATAAATCCTCTCAGCGGATCAATGCTCACAGAATCAGGTGTTCCGGCAACAGGAGAACCGTAGGTGATCTTGTCTATTGCGAACATAAGATTCAACAGATCATTACCGTTCTGGCTTGTGCCGGTTGCGCCGGGATCTTGGACCAACCAATTGTCGGTCGGATTCCATTCTTCGTCCAGCGACCCAGGAGCGTGAAATGCTTTAACAGTATCAAAATATTGATCCGTAACGGTGATTTTGTTCGCAAGTTTAGCATCCCATACATATAAGCCGGTGCTCAAATCCGATCTGGAAATATTGAATATTCTTGATTTATCGAGAACAATGGAAGACACTGCCGGCGCTTCGTTTTTAACTTGAATATCGAAAGCCGCTGTGCGTCCTTCACCTTTAGCATCTGTGAAAGATACGCGAATCGTGGCTTTTCCTTCTTTTAGACCGACCAAATACCAACGCCCGTTACTTGCTTTGGCGACTTGAGCCACAGAGGGGTTGCTCGATGCTCCGCTATTAATCGTCCACGTATTCGTTGAAACTTGTTGCGAATAATCCCCTTTATAAGCGATAATATTCAATTCTTTAGCGAATTGTAAGTAATGATTTAAAACATAAGTCGCATCGGTTACCGAATCTCCTAAATAATCTTTGGCGGCAAGAACCGTTGATAAATAATTATAAGGTAACGGAACAGGAATATAACCGAGATTCCCGCCCATGAAATCCGATGATAGCTTCGGATCAAAGGTTTCTTCGACAGAACTAAGAGAATTAATCTCTTGGTTGGTTCCCGATTTATACAATACGGCTTTAAAAGTAAAGCTGGATTCACCCGAATCTCCGGTATAGAAGCGGAACCCTTTATCGAAAACAGTATGAATATCAAAATCATGATACACTTCGTTTGATACGGTTCCAATGGGTCCGAATGCAGCCCCCATACCTTGGGGAAACGCTTGAAACACATATTTCCGATTCTGATAGGGTACATTTACACTCGCGTCTTTTTCGTTGCTGGCTAAAAAAGTGCCGAATGCATTTCCGCTGTTAAATTTGAAGGACATCCGGACATAATAATTATCGGCGTCATCATACTTCATTTCACTGCCATATTGATCGTATACTTTTAGTTTGAGATCCGTCGCCCAGTAAGGCATTAAATATTTGTACGGCTGCGGTTGCGAAGAAAACTTGATGGAATCCGCACGGCGCTCATCGCCAATCGTTGTTGTGAACTGTGCTTTTACGTCAGGCTTGTCTTTCAAAAAAACCGTAATGATCGCCGGGCCTTTCGAAACGACGGATTTAATAGCGATTTGGCCTCGGTTGATTCCGCTTGTAGCAATTGAATTGGCAGCTTTCAACGGATCGTCCTCAAGCAAGATGCCGCCGGTTCCAAGGATCATAAATTTATCGGCGTTATTGATGATATCATCTGCAGATAGAGGATTTCCCTGCCAGTCCTTAACGACAAGCGGCACAAATAAATTGGCATCCGCGGTATCATCATTTCTTTCTTTATCGCCGACTGCCAGGTTATACTTATATTCTCCAAACTCAATCTTGGCAGGAACACTGGCGGTCTTAACATGGATCTGTTTTGAAACGGATTGACCGGAATAGTTCGCATAGACAGTGAGAGAAATATCTTTCTCTTTATCGGCGACTGAAGTAAGCTTGACATCCGGGGCATCATCGCCTACAACGTTGTCAACGAATGCATTCGAGTTATCATCACCCTTCTGCAGATCCGGATCTGCAATGACCACAGATACCCCTTGATATAAAATGTCTTTATCCGTTATTCGAAGACCGTATTGATCATACGCTTTGACTTCCAAATAGGCCGACGATTTTGCTGCGATGTTATCCAGCTTTACCCCGGACGCATTCTTGATCTCGCCAACCTCCACCTTGCTGGCCAGAGGCTGTAAACCTACCGTAAATGTTTTTGATAGTGTAATTCCGCTATTTCGATCCGATATGATGATAGAAATTCCGTCATTTGTTTTAACGCCGGTGTTTTCGGTGATAGAGATAGCTTGTTCGCCTGATACTGTGGTAAAGTCAGCATTGTTTACGAAAATACTAAAACTGCTTGCAGGGATCGAAGCTTTTTTACCATACTGGTTTGTAGCTTTGAAATCGACTCGCGCTTTTTGACCTGAGGCGAGTAGAGGCAGGTGGTCGTCAGCCGACAAGAACTCGATTTTCGAGATGCGTTCCTCTGTCGTGTCTACTTTGGCAATACGGGTCGTTTCATCGATGTTCGGAAGCCCTCCCAAACGAATCGCCCACGAAGCGCTGTCGAAGTTTTGATCAAATAACAGTGTCGCGCCGGTTTTATCGTCGTTCCAGGTAACCTTGAAGCCGCTTTTTTGCTCAGTTCCATTTTTATAAACGGATAAGGTAACCGCGTCGGTGTCGGTAACAGCACCATTTAAGGATAGCGTTAAAGCGTTTGCATCCGTTGCTTGTAAGGATGTAATTCCGTATGAGCCGACGAAAGCTTTCTTGAAATGCTTCGTTTCATATGCAGCGAGCACCAGATCTTTGCGGGTAGCTGCCGTTCCGCCTTCGAAACGGCCGTTGTCCTGATTCGTCATTAACTTTTCTTGTAAAGCTAAAGCCACATAACCTCTAGCCCAATCAGAGACGGTTGGGTCGTCTGCAAAACCGCTTGCCGACTCCGCCGCCTTCTCCTGCCCGAGGCCGCGAATCAGAAAAGCCGCCAATTGTTCTTTGGTAACAACACCTCCAGGGTTAAACTGACCCGGTGCATATCCCTGTGTAATGCCTGCTTTTACAATCGCTTCAATATACGGTAGTGCATACCCATTTGCAGGGTCGTCCTTCTGTACGTCCGTGAAGTTGGAGATGGATAATTTTGTATCCGCTTTCAATTTGAAAATGAAAGAAGCTACTTTAGCGAATTGAGCACGATTCATGTTCTCGGCGACGCCAAATTTTCCATTTTCTAATCCTTCAAAAATACCCTCAGCAATCATTTCCGAAAACTTTGCTTTGGTTGTCGGGTCTAATCCTTGGAGGTCGCTAAAGCTATCAGCCGCTGAGGTCTTATTTGTTTGAACATCTTCTGCTAGAACAGGCGAATAGGAAGCAAGCAGTAAGATAGAAGCGGCCAATCCGGAAAATTGCTGTTTAGATCGTTTCATTGTTCACTCTCCTGTAATGACTATTGTACTTTGTGTCCCCCCGTTACATGTTCAAAACAGCGTTACTCCTTTCCATAACGAATCGGTGAAGGCAACGAAAATGCGCGTGGTACAAAACAAAACGCATCTTCGTTTTCAATAAAATTATACAGAGCGAGAAGAGTGTCAGAAATAGTGCAAAACAAAGGTGGAATATCTCGATATTAACATTAGGCTTCATTCGCCATGAATTGAAAGAGGAGGATAAACGGAATCGCGGCGCCGTGACTTGCTGATAACGGGAGGAGGGGGGGCATACAACGAGTTCTTAGCGATCCCCAGCTTGTCCGACCCATTCCTCCAGTTGACGGAACGTTGTTTGTTCCAAATCAATTGTCTGAAGCATGTGGGTCGTAAGCCGGATACGGGACTGCAGCTTATTGCCGGATAGGGCGATCTTGATCCATAGCAGTCGAGTTTTATCCCAGCGATCGGCTGCCAGCAGCATCTGATGAGCCAGATGGAGCAGTTGGGATTGGCCGCAAACATCATGCAGATGTAAGAGAAAAGCTGCATATCGTCTACGGTACAGCGGAAATTTCATCAAAATAAATTGATCCGGAAATGTTGAGCAGCTAGCGGGCAGGCCCTGTTCCTTATAGAGATTAGTAAACTCACATAAATCATAAAACGATTGCCGCAATCGCATCAGATCTTCCTCGTTGCATAACGATTCCTTGAGAATCGCAAACACATCTTGGGCTGAAGAAGAACGCGGGGTTAATTCGAATACAGCATAGCCACGGCAGATTTCCTGAAATAGATTCCAGGAGAAAGGTTCGCAATGCCCCTTATAAAACGCATCCATCAGGGTGAGTTCATTCTTCACGTTATCATAGCCAAGCACAAGGCAAGAATGAAGCACGTGCATTTGCCGATAGATCTCCGTCCACGGACAATGATAGGCATCGATTTCTACCAGCAGGGGCATGCCAGCGGCCAGTTGCCGCTTAATAAGATTCAGTAATTGGCGTTCGTCTTTTTCATCAGCGGGTCTGTTGAAAAATCGAACCCGAATGCCGTGATAGGCGGCTAAGTAATCAAGACTCGGCTTAGGAAATTCGACTCGTTCAAGGACCGATGTTGTCGGAGCTTCCCGCCGCAGCGAAAAGCTCCAAACATTAGCATACATACAATGGTTTCCGCGTCCCAGCCACTTGGCAACAGATGCGATTGCATCATCGATACAGCTTGGGAATTTATCCGTTTTCGGGACGCTCTTGACCGGCAGAATCACAAGCATACCAGGAATCCTCCTTTTTTGATTATCGGTCGCTTAAAGGAGGATCCTGGTCAAGCCAGTTCCATTCATTGTTTTCAATGAAGATTGCAGTGGAAAGCTCCGGAGGGAAGCCGGGATTCCGGAAACCAAACAGCATCGCGGCAAAGCCTTTGCACTTATCCGCTGTCGGATTGCTCAGAAGATCGCCTGCGAGTCGGATGAAGTTGTCCGGTTTTTCGGGCGCGTTTTCGACAGCCGTCATTAAAGACTTGTGGCATGGGAATAACATGCGATTGTGAGCAAGAATGATTCGGCCGCCAAACAACACAAGATTGCTTGCAGAATGGGCGAGCAAGTAGGGGTTGCTCTTTTTTACCGCTTCATCGGCAAAGTAAAAGCCATACAAAAAGATTTGCGCAAAAAAGTCCTTGATATTTTTATCCCGATTAGCCTCTGGAAAAACCGGTATTTTGGCGAGAAGCGAATCCAGGTCCGGAATACGTGAAAACCATGCCCTGGATCCGATAAAAGAAGCACGGGTCGGTTCGCTGCCGCGTTCGGCTGCCAGCTCCAGGAAGCGAAGATTGATTATTTTGCCGTCAATGTATCCCCCGGGATAATCGCATATTTCTTTCTCATGATTGATATACGAAAGGTTATAAGTCTTTTTTCGTTCGTCGTATGATTCATCGGTCACAACCAAGTAAACGTCAACGTCCGATGTTTCTTTCGCTTTTCCTTGCGCGACGGAACCCGCAGTAATTACGGCCAGTATCGTAGGATCCTGCCGCAGCGTATCAACCAGATTATTTAAAGCACGTTTATGATGCTCGTACATCGAAATTCCTCCCATTTCCTATGTTATGATTCTAAAGTAGCAAAAGGGTCGGCATTGCACTATGGTCAATTCTGCCATAAGCCAAGAGCTTCATGCTTCCATCAAAAAGGCTTGCTTTCCGGTATATGCCGCGAAAGCGAGCCTTTTTGCCGCTCTCCTTTACAAAAACTTTAACCCGATCACCGCGCCGTCGCCATTGCCGCTTGTTAGAATAGAGTCAAGACGGACGACGCTGGACACCCTTCCCTATACAACGATAATGACGAGAAAGAAGGAAGACGGCAATGAAAGTGATGATTGCGGAAGACGAAGTTTTGGTGCGGCTCGGTTTAAAAAAATCGATTCCGTGGTCGACGCTTGGCATGGAGCTTGTAGGCGAGGCGAAGGACGGCGCGGAAGCTTACGAATTGTTCAAGCTGCATCTGCCCGACATCGTGCTGGTCGACATCGAGCTCCCCAAGATGGACGGGCTGAAGTTTATCCGTCTTGCGAAAGCGCATCGGAGCGGCACCCATTTTATCGTGCTGACCTGCCACCAGGACATGAAATATATGCGTGAAGCGATCCAACTGCAGGTAAGCGATTTTATTTTAAAATCGACGCTGGATATGAAAGAGCTGTGCGATATATTGCAAAATATTGCTTTGAAGCAGGCGCGCGACGTGCCAAAGGAACAGGCGAAAACGCCGGAGGCCGCCATTTTGCCCGACGAAGCCTTCTACCGGAACTGGCTTGGCGGATCGCTGCGCGATTCAGCGCGCATCCGGCAGCAATTGGCGCGAACCGTCCCGGACGACGAATGTTTTATCGCTTGCGTCCTGCAGCTCGACGTCCGTTCGCACGTCCATATCCGGTTGTCGGAAGCGGATATCCGCGGCATGGGACAAAGGCTCGGGCGGCTGCTCGTTCAAGAGCATGGGGAGCACATGCTGGGCATTGTGGAAGAGACGCACTTGCACAGGTGGCATTTTATCGTGTCTGAACGGCTCGCAGCTGCGGACATGATCGCGTGGATGGATGCAGTGAAGGCCAACACCGGCATCGTGTTTTCGGTTGGCCGGAGTGCGCCGTTCGTTCACCCGCACGAATGGCAAACGCACGATCGCCGGGCGGCCGAACTGCTGCAGCACCAATATTATGACCCGGAAGGGGAGGGGCGCCTGTATGAAGGGGCGATTTCCCTTGGCGAAGCGCTGCCCGAGCCGGTGTCTCATGCGAGAAGGGAGCTGTACGAAAGGATCGGTTCGCTGCAGTTTGCCGAAGCCAAGCTCAAGGTGTACGAGCTGAAGGAGGCGCTGCTCCTTGCCCACCGGCTGCATCCCCACATCGTCAAAAACATGTTTACGGAATTTTTGTTTCGTATGTGGTCTGCGTCTGAGGAGCTGGCAGCTGGAAAATCGATAGCCGATCATCGCCTGGTCGATCAAATGTATGCGACGCAGAAGCTCGATCAAACCGCCTCACTGCTGCTCGCCGATATGGAAAGAGCCGAACGCCAACTGGAGTTGACGAATTCGGTCGACGACAAAACGAAAATTATCGTGCTGATCAAGCAATATATTAAAAACCATTTGCAGCAGGAAATATCGCTTCAGGAGGTCGCCGAAACCTTCCATCTCAACAGTTCGTATTTAAGCCGGCTGTTCCGCGAAGTAAGCCAAATGAGCTTTACCGAATTCGTTTTGTTCGAAAAAACGGAGCTTGCCATTGTTATGATGCGTAACGGCAAAAGCTTGACGGAAATTTCCGAGAAGCTCGGCTATTTGAATTTAAGTTCGTTCACCCGCATGTTCAAGAAGGTGCGCGGCGCTTCGCCGTCGCTGTTCCTCGGCCGAACGGCGAAGCATGATAAATGAAAAGCGGCGAACGATCAAATCGGGGCCGTTTTTTTACAATTCGTTCATGAAGCAAGCCTGCCGCCATCCGGCAAATGCCGCATAAAGAGATAAGCGATCGGTCACTTCCTGTCATTTCCCGCCGGCGGCCTCCCGCCTATAATTTGAACTAGCAATTGATCAACCACATAATGAGGAGGAGTTCAAATGAGTGTCGGCATCATTGCCATGCGCGTTATGCGGGTATGGCTTGCTGCAATCATCGTTTTTGTCACGATTGTCCCCGGTATGAACACATATGCCGCCGGGCCTGTTTCTGCATCCCCGCCCGATCTTGAAGGGCATTGGGCTAAGGAAACGATGGAGCGCTGGCTGCGCAACGACCTGCTTCAAGGTTATCCGGACGGCAAGGCGGAGCCGGACCGGACAGTCACCCGCGCAGAATGGATGGCGCTTGCCAACCGCGCGTTCGGCTTCAGCGCAGCGGGCGAGATCGGCTTCCCGGACATCGCGGCGCCCGACTGGGCTTACCCGGAGGTGCAAAAAGCGGTCAAGGCCGGTTACGTGACCGGCTATGAGGACGGCACGATTCGCGTTGACGGCAGCGTCAGCCGCGAGGAAGCGGCGGTTATGCTCGCGCGGATGTTGAATCTGAACGTGAACGCGGCCGCAGGCGGCGCGGACAAGTTCATAGATGCGAAGAAGATCGCGGGCTGGAGCCAGCCGTCGGTTGCGGCGCTCGCTGCAAGCAAGCTGATTGCCGGTTATGCCGACGGCAGCTTCAAGCCGCAGGCGAAGCTGACCCGCGCAGAGGCGGTCATGCTGCTGGATGCAGCGATGGCAGCCGCCAAACCGGCGGACAAGCCGGCCCAAACTGTGTACGACCAACCGGGCGTATACGGGGATGCCGATCGGGTCACGGTCGTCAGTGGCGACGTGACAGTTCGATCGGCAGGCGTTACGCTGCGCAATATGCGGATCACCGGGAAATTGATTCTTGCCGGGGAGATCGGCGAAGGCGACGTCCATATGAGCCGGCTGACCGTTCAGGGCGATACGGTCGTGTTGGGCGGCGGCGCGAACAGCGTTCATTTCGCGGACTGCACGCTGGCGAAGCTGATCGTTCGCAAAGGCAAGGGCAGCGTGCGAGTTGTCGTTGAAGGATCGACAGGCGTGGCGAACGCCAGCGTCGAATCCCCGGCCACGCTGGAGGAAGCTGTGAACTTGACCGGCAGCGGGTTCGCGGGCGTAAGCATCGGCGGGCAAATGGCCGAAGACGCGGCTGTGAAGCTGATCGGGCGATTCGACAGCGTATCCGTTGCTGCGGCGCATATTTCCGTTCAATTGGAGAACGGATCGGCAGCCCGGCTCACGGTCGAGAAGCAAGCGGAGGGGGTTACGCTGACGGTGGCGGCTGACGCCAGCATCGCCAAGCTGATCCTCGACTCGCTGGCGAAGGTGCTTGGCCAAGGCTCCATCGACGAAGCGACGTTAAGCGAGCTTGCGAAGAACACGACGTTCGAGAAGCAGCCGCGCAAAGTGACCGGAGGTTCCGGCAGCGGCAATGGCGGCGGGAGCAGCACCGGCAACGGTGGTAACAGCGGTAATGGTGGCAATGGCAATGGAGGCGACAACGGCGGTAATGGCAATGGAGGTAACAATGGCGGCAATCCGCCGACAGATCCTGCTCCCGCGCTTGTGTTTCCGGTCATGAGCGATACGCATGTCGGCATCGAGGATGTTTCCCAGGACGCGGCGGCCAAATTCAAGCAAGCGCTGGAAGTGTACAACACGCTCGCCCAATATGATGCCGTCGTCGTTAACGGCGATTTCGTGGACAGCGGGAAAGTGGAGCAGTACGACGAGGCCATGGCCATTCTGGAAGCCAATAAAGAAAAAGCGGCCAAGTCGATCCTCGTTCCCGGCAACCATGAATATTACGCCAGCAAAGAATTCGGCGGCGACAAGTATAAAGCAGCGGAACGGTTTTATGACAAAACCGGCATGAATACAGCCGGATACAACGTGGAAGCCGTAGATCGCAATACCGAAAACGCGGGCGTATTTTTCGATACTTGGGTTAAAGGCTACCATTTCATCGTGATGGATCATGACCGCAGCACCATGTCCGACGCCAAGTACAAGTGGCTGGAGGAGAAAATCGGCACGGATGAGCAAGGGAAAGCGGCGGACCCGACCAAACCGGTGTTTGTTTTCACCCATTATCCGTATCGAAACACGACTTACGGCAGCGAAGGCGCCGGCTGGAAAAACCCGGCCGAGTACGCCAAATTCAAAACGATCATGGCGAAGCATCCGAATGCGATGATGTTTACGGGACATACGCACTATACGCTGGAGCATCCCAATACGATTAACGCAGACGACGGATTCATCCGCGTGGGCGACGGAGCGACCTCTTTCGTACAAGCGTACGGATACAGCAATGACAGCGATATTTATTTGGACAAGAAGCTATCGCAAGGATTGCTTGTCAAAGTGTACGGCGACAAGATTGTTATCGAACGAAGAGAGCTCGACCGGCAAGGCGCGATCATCGGAGAGCCTTACAAGATCGATTTGGAAAATCCGGTAGCTTCGGCCAAAGCCTATTCGGCAGATAGCCGGAATCCCGAATTCGCGGCAGGGTCCAAGCTGACGGTATCTTCCGTCACCGCAGTATCCGCCTTGCTCGAATGGCCTAAAGCTCTGGACGATACGCGCGTGGATCATTACGAAATATACGCGAACGACAAGCTGATCGGCGCGCCGTTAGTGATCTCGCCGTTCGTCGAGGCTTCCGCTCATACTTTTGCGGCTAAAGGTTTAACGCCGAATACGGAGTACAGCGTGTCGATCCGAGCCGTCGACGCCTTCGGCAAACCGTCGCAGCCGATCTCCGCAGCTTTCCGGACTGCAGCGGCTCCGGCCGGATACGATCCGCGGCAGGCGGATATTTTGGACATGGATTTCACGAACGCAGCGGGCAATATCGTGAAGGACGGCTCCATCAACGGGAACGATGCCGTTCTTGAGCACAACGCCAAGGTGTTGCAGGATGCCAAATTTGGCAAGCAAGCGCTGGTCCTTGACGGAGCGGGAAGCCGCGGGCTGCCGAGCTCGGTCGCACGGGTGAAATATAACAGCAGCCTGTTCAAGCAGGACGCGATGACGATCGAAGCGGCTTTCTATATTTCGCCGGACAGCGATTTGTCGAAGGATGAGTACCATATTCTCGGCACCTACGAGAACGGCGGCTATTATCTCTATTACTCCGCCAAAGACCAGAAGTTCGTGTTCGACACACAAAATTCGAACGATCCGGCCGAATCGGACGTCATCGCGGACGTGAAGGGAAAAGTGTTTTATCTCACCGCCGTGTATGACGGAGACGCAGCAGACGGGTATGCCGGCGGTTCCATCAAGCTGTACGTGAACGGCGTTTTGGACGGCAGCAACACAACGAGTGGTAAGCTCCCAATCAACGAAACGAACGATTTGATCCTCGGCGGCGACGTTGAAGGCTACGGCGATGTGATCCATCTGTTCGAAGGCGCGATCAACCGCGTCAAAATGTATTCGCGTGCACTGAGTGCCGAAGAAGTCGCCGAGAACTACGATCAATACCACGGAACGGTTAAAATCGTAGGCGGACACGACATCGTTCTGTTCAAGGACGAAATCGCCTGGATGGACGTCAAAGCGCCGCTCGGCGCCGAGGCGAATTGGAGCATACCGCAGAACGGCGTCATCAAGGAAGATGACGACCACGGCAGCAGGCGCGCCATCAAAGCGCTGGCTCCCGGCGTCGAGACCGTACGCGTGACCGCCGGCAACGAAAGCGACACAGCGAACGTGATCGTGGCCAACTATAACGTTAAGCTGACGCTGAACGCCGGCATCCATAATACGGCTGACCTTGCCTCCATCATGGCACCGGGCAAAACGGCCACGAATTGGAGCTCGTTGTCGCCGGAAGTGGCGACGGTTGACGCGAATGGTACAGTAACTGCAAAGATGGTCGGCAATACGGTCGTTTCCGCAACCGTCGACGGCGTGACGGTAAGGACAAGGGTGATCGTAGATCCGGATCCGGCTAAGTTCGAACCTTTGGACCCTATCGATATTACAAAAAGGCCGACAACGGCGCAAAAGGTCAGTCCGGAAAATATTGCGCCTGCGGTCGTAAACACAGTGCTGCAAAAGATCGTGAGCAAGTATGCAAAAACAGATTCCGCACTGCCGCAGGAAGTGAAGGATTATATTAACGGCACCATCCAGGCGCCGACGGATCGATCGATCCCGGCATTAAACGGGAATCTTCCCGGGGAAATCCTTCCGGTTGATGCCGCAGACGTCAAATTCAGCGTCACGGACGTGACCTATACGACATGGCTCGCTACAAATAAAGGCGTCGTGCGCATCAACCTCGGCGAAACATATTCGCGCGACGTCGTGCAATTGTTCGCGACGCACCGTTATTTGCCCGACGACGACGTTCAATTTATCGCTCCCGATAGCAATAACGGGATTTGGGCGGTAACAGTCAGTGGCGTTTCCCATATCGAGATGATCGGGATGGGCTATGAGAAAAAAGCCCAGATCATGAGCGACAATCTGGAAGCCAATAACTTGCGTCGCGGTCCGGACGGCCAAATCGCCTTGCCGTTCCTCTCCGAAGGCAGCGGCGCGCCGGGGAACCGCCGAGGGTATGAAACCGATAATGACGGGTTGTGGACGGCCGACGCCATCGCCGGCGAATTGTTCCGCACCGCAGTAGAGGAAGCGAAAAATCCGAACAGCGTTCAGGCCCAACAGGCGCGCGCAAGGGCGACAAGATCCGTGGAAGCCGATCTAATGCTTATGTACGTCACTGGACGCGCGGGGCAGATCGAAGCCAAGGTCAGAATGCTGCCGTACAGCACGATGGATGTCGGTTCGATGAGCTACTCCTATCTAAAAGCCGGGGGCCGCAAAAATAATCCGGACGATTATGTGTACTCGGGGCCGGCGGCGACTGAAAAACGGACGATCCAGGGCTTTATCAGCCGGACGATGGGTATCGACAAATCGGGCTTCGACAAGCATGACAGCTGGAACGGCATCTTTTATAAAAAAGGTTTGACGGTGGATGGCAAAAGCTATTCCTACAATACGACCGATTCGTTCGCAGACCCAACTAATACAGGGAACGATGACGTCCGGAAAAAAGGCTGGGGCGAATTCGCGGGATCGGTCGTCAATTCCGCAAGCGACATTCCCGCCAGGCTTTCCAAGCTGTTTACCGATCTCGGCGCAACCGAGAAGGACTTGTATTACAAAGGCGATACAAGCGCCGACGAAATTCTCGGGCATATGTATTTGTACAAAATCGCTTACGATACGCTCTGTACCGGACCGAATGCGGATAACGAGCTGGGCCGGCTGATCGCGAATGCGGCGGGAGAGTTCGCTCGGCATATCATCAACAACGGCTACACGATTACCGATATTACCGGGCAGCCGACCGTACATGGCAAATACACCGGCGATGTGTTCGGCCGGACCGAAGACGCCGGTGAAGATACGGCGCTGCGGGCGGCGGAGCTGATGACCATCTTCAAGACGGCGGCATACGTCTCGGGCAACGACATGTTCCTGAACGAATACCGCAAGGTGGCAAGGGATTACATTTATCCGTCCGTATTTGAAAACGTGGATGCTTATAACGACGTAGTCGCCGGCATTAAAGGAACTGGACCGCTTGCCGGGGCCGAAGCGCTTAAAGGCGTCAATATGCCTCCGCAAAACGGGGTTGCCCAAGGCTACATGCAGCGGCTCAATCAACGTTGGGCGAGCTACTATTATGCCAGCCGAAGGGATCGCGACCCGTCTCCGTTCACCTGGTACAATTATTCGGACGAACGGCAGGCGATGTTCACCTTCTACAATCTGATCGCGATTCCGGAGAAGGCGGGCGACGACGACATCGCCGTCATGATCCGCGCCGGACTCGACAACTGGTATAAGTCCAACATGCAATATGAAGATGAGCCGCTGTGGGATTACATTTACCAGCTTGCTTATCCCGACCGGCGAGTCGTCGACCTGAACAAGGCGGCATGGGTGCTGAAACGGACGCCGATCGACCGGACGGATTATTACGTCAATCTTACCGGCCGCAAAGATATTTCGTGGTTCGTGACAAAAGCGATCGTCAATGCCGACGACGGGTACAACAACAAGACTTCCGGGGGCGGATTGCTCACTGATGCCGGCGTTCCAGCGGCCAACGGGATCGTATACGACCCGGCGACGGGGCAATACGTCAAGCAGGCGGTCAAAGAAGGCGATCTGTTCGTCGTAAGAACGAGAAGACAGGAAGGCCGGCATGTGCAAACGGCGATGAAAGGCGACCCGACAAGGAAAATCGCGGTTTCCCCTGACGAACGCCCGCTCACGAGACCCGGCGACAGCATGTTCGCGATTGACGACGGCGGCAATGAAAACACCTGGGATTACGGGAACGCCTTTAATGCTCCGTATTGGATGGCGCGTTATTACGGCATGATTACCGCCGATCAATAAACGGCGATATGGATTGGGAGGAGAAAAATCGATAGCTGGAAATCGAACGCATTGAACGAAGTGGCCCGAGTTTTTTAGATCAGCCTTAGAAAAGCATCCGCCGTGAGGCGGATGCTTTAGGTTCACGAATCGAATCGATATTCTTGCGGTGTGCATCCATAGTGCTTTTAAAGATCTTGATGAAATGAGGCGGAGCCAGAAAGCCCAGCTTGGAGCTAATGTCGGAAATTTTGAGATCGGTGCTTTTGAGCAAATAGGCCGCTTTTTCCATGCCACGGAGCGCTGATACAGTTCAGCGATACTATCGGGGAACGAATAAACGGGACTTGCAGTGCCATAATTCAAATACGTCTTGAAACACTTCTTCGGCAATGTTTGTTACGGCATATTCAAGCAAGGAGAGCGAGTGAAGATCATACCCCGAGAAATCCTCTTCTAAGCGTACAAGCGCTTAACAAGAAAATTGGGGCTTATTTATATATTGAATGGAGAGATAACAAGTTGCATATGTATTCGATATCTTATGTTAATCCTAAAATTGCCACAAGTGCACTATGTACTCATCCAAACAAGAGTTAAATACGAAATGGGCCCCGGGAGTAATCTTCCTAGGGCCACTTTTATTTGATCGACACAACACTGCTCGGTAATTGAAAGTGAACTAAAGACAGGAAAGTATTGTTATATAGGCCGCTGCTTCTTTTTTAGGATCAGTCCAAAGCTTATTTTACGAGGGCCGCCGGATTGAGAACGGTGTTCCAACTTACTGCTCATCCTTTTATTTTTGAGTATCTTAGAATCCGTTTGTACATCGTTTTGTTCTTCAAAGTGTTAAAGATGCTCATATCAGGCTCTGTATTAATCTCCAAGACCCAGGGATACAATTTATAATCAATTGCTATATCAACTCCGAATGCTCGTTTACTTCTATAACTTTTACGAAGGACAGTGCTTGCATCTTTCCCTAATCTCTCAATTATTTGAATGTACTGTTTCCTTGATTCGTCATTCAGATGTGACTTGAGCAAGGTATCTATAGGTAAGGGAGTTCCACCAGAATGATAATTTGTTACTATTTTATTACGCTTCGATTGTCTTCCAATAATCCCAGTCACATCTAATATTCCTTTTTCATTCTTTTGCACCATAACTCTGATATCGAACGGACGATTATTGTGTTTTAACAATACAATTCCTTCTTGAACAATATATTTATCTCTAATTAGATTCCTTTGAATCGAATCAAATAAGACATTCAATGAGTTAAAATTACGAACATTCGATCCGGTGCGTAAAATAAAGTTATTTTTTTCCTTAGTTAATTTATATATCCCATGACCGCCTGTTCCCTCATCAGGTTTTAGGTAAACTGATCCATACAATCTCAGCATTATTTTAATGTTAGACAAAGTTGCTTTTCGAGTGTTTGGCAAGAATTTGCGTATCATTTTATATTTCTTCATGAAATTGTACTTTCCTAATTTACCCATTTTATATTTTACCTTTTTCACACGATCTTCCTCCTAAACTGATCATATTTCTCACCCAAGACCGATGCTTAAACTATTGCCGAGGTATGTCGTCTTTGTTTTTTATTGATTAAACCAGTCTTATTCAAAAGATAACGTAATACCTTCATCTGGTACATTACTCGAACTGCTTTAGGTAAACTGCAGCTTGTCTCCACAGTGATGGAGTTTGATTTTAGTAAGCGATACGCAGCGGTACGGCCAGACCCAGGTAAAGAACGTATACGAATTGAAAATTGCCTTGATTTATTAGAAATAGAACGGTTCATATGATTTGTAAGGCGTCTAATTAATGGTATTGCTTCACTATTTGGATTCGTAAGCAATGTCTGCCCTAATACGCTTGGGTCTAATTTTGAGAAACCTCTGGCTTCGTGCAGATCAACGTACCATTCAGGTTGAAATTGCTTCGCTAACCGAAATAGTGCGGCCGTTAGCGGGTGATTTGCTGCAACGTTAGGTTTACGTGGGAAAGTCCGATTCAAATCGGGAGTACCTCTGATACGTTTCTTATAGGCGATCTGATTGACGATTGGAACGATAATCAACATTCCTTTGTCGATATGGAGGATGTTCTTCCGTAGTAAATCCACCAGTTTATTAGCCGCGAGTACGTTTGCTGTTTCATCCCCATGAATCCCCGCCGTTATCATTACTGTTTTTCTCACAGTGTTCCCCTTGATAATGTAATAAGGTGTTTCGAACTTAGTCCCTTTTGCTAAAAGAAGTTTCGATATTTGCATTGCAGTAGTCACCTCCCAGTTAGTGACTAATGTACGTTCCGATCCGTCCATACGAAACGGACATTAGCACAAACAGCAAACGCTCCATTAATACAAATATCTCTTCCAGCCGCGGCAGAAAGACTTATCATGATCCGGGCAAAAATGGATTGTCGAACGACACAAACATTGTCCTTTTAAAGTCGCATAAATTGCGGCTTTTTATAACAACGCGGGATCCATATCCAGATCGTGCAAAAGAAATAGGGCTTCCTTCGCAGCAGCGAAGAAATCCGTTTGACGTGAGGAATACGAAAATTAAACATGTTGCCATAAGTTGGAATGTTTGATAACATGTTAACGATAACACATGGAATCATGGAGACTAATATGAATGTCAAGATGGCGGATGTAGCAAAAGCAGCGGGCGTTTCTCTTGCAACCGTCGGCAGGGTTCTGCACAATAACGGTTACGTGTCTGAAGAGAAACGCAAGGAGATCGAGCGGATCATCAAAGAGATGGGGTATATTCCGAACAAGATTGCACAGGGGCTGAAAAGCAGTCAAAGCAAAATCATTGGGCATTTGATGCTATTTAGCGCTAACATGCAGTTTATGGAGATCAGTTCTGCAATCAATGTTGCTGCCTCGAACAGCGGTTATCATGTGCTGACTCTTACGAGCCACAATGGCTTGGGTGAGGAAGAGCAACAGGTCAACGACTTGATCGGTCACCGTGTGGACGGAGCTATCATTACCTCGAATCGTGCCTTTTCAAAGGATTTAATCAACCGATTGATCGAAAAAAATATACCCGTTGTGATGATTGAACGGACCTATGAAATACCCTTGGTAGATCGTATTGTGGTTAATGATCGCGCCAGTTCGCAAAGCGCCGTTCGTCATATGGTGAATAAAGGACACCGACGTATCGCTTTTATCGGCGCCAAGCTGGGACATCAGGTTGAAGTGGACCGTTACCAGGGATACCTTGATGCTCTGAACGAGGCAGGAATAACGCCGCAAGAGGAGTGGATAAGGGTTAAGCCCGACTATTCTGTGGACGCCGGCCGGAAGGCAGCTAGCGATCTACTGGATGCGAAGCGTCCTCCGACGGCGATTTTTATGACCTCAGACATCTATGCCTGCGGCGTGATGCAAGTTTTGTATGAACGCGGTCTTCGCGTGCCGGACGACCTGTCGCTTATCGGATACGACAACACGCTGTCGGCCCTGCTCTCTCCGCCGATTACATCGGTCGGACTACCGTTCAAAGAAATCGGTGATCATACTATGCAACTGCTTCTACGAAGAATGGAAGACACGAAAGCCTCATCCCGCACGATCGGAATAGACCCATTTCTGATGGATCGGCATACGGTGCGGGAATGGCATGGCGACTAGTCGGGCGTACGATGCAGGAACTTTGGAATTGATTCGCCTTCGGCATTCGATTTCGGGTCTTGTTTCACCAATGTGTTAACGTTAACACATATCTCTTATGTGATGTGTTAACGATAACATAAATAACAGAGTCTTTATGAAGGTATCCCGGTTCGTTTTCCGGATTCTTTGCTATGCTCTAATCCAATTTATAACCAGAGGAGTGGAAGTACGATGACACAACCGATGCCAATGCTTACACAGATTTGCCTTGTTGTCCATGATGCGGAACAGGCAAGCGCCAATTGGGCTAAAGTGCTGGGCGTTCAACAGGCAACTGTCGAGACACTGAAGATGGAGGGAGTGCTTCACTATACGTATGGAAAACCAGTAGAATACATTGGATGCAAGGTGGCCAAGTACGAATTGGAGAATCTGATCCTGGAACTTATGCAGCCCGCCGAATCTCCGAGTCCCTGGAGAACCTTTCTCGATCAACACGGACCAGGAGTTTTCCATTTCTGCTTGTACGTGGATGACCGCAAGTCCATGTATCGGACTCTGGCCGACATCGGAGCAGAGCTCCCGTACCATATTGGCTATTTTGCCAAAGGTTCTTACAGCTACGTGGACACGAGATCTCAGCTTGGACTGGAGCTTAGCATCAACAACCGAGCCGACAATCTCGATTTGGTGCAGCGCCTTGCCCAAGGGAGGGCAAAAGCTTTAGATGAAGTAAAGGATCTTTAGATATCGAAAAGTAAAGTACATGCCCATTCAAACAACAAAGGAGAACGAAAAATGGATATTCAAACCCTTCGGGCTTTAATAAAAGAAAGGGATTCCTATAGCATTCTGGAAACGATAGATATCATAACAGGCGAACGGACTGTTTTGCGGGAGTTCGATGAGGTCATCGAGGCTCCCAACTGGACGAAAGACGGCCGATTTTTGGCGTATAACAGCAACGGCCTTATGTACACCTACGAGCTGGATACCGGAACGATAAGGCAGATCGAGACCGGATTTGCCATCGACTGCAATAATGATCATGTACTTTCTCCCGACTGCGCTCAAATCGCAATTAGCCATTTTACGGAAGAGGATGCGTTGTCCAGAATATACGTTCTTCCATTTGAGGGAGGGGTACCGGTACTGGTGACGCCGAACGGTCCAAGCTATTTGCACGGTTGGTCTCCGGACGGCTCGACTCTTGCTTACTGTGCGGAAAGAAACGGACAATATGATATTTTTACTATTCCGGCGAGCGGTGGTGAAGAGATCCAGCTTACTGACCTTCCCGGGTTGGATGACGGACCTGAATTTTCGATCTGCGGTCGCTGGATATGGTTTAATTCGACACGAAGCGGATTGATGCAGATTTGGCGCATGGGTTCTGACGGGAAAAACCCGGAGCGAATGACATTTGAAGAAGCCAATTGTTGGTTTCCGCATATGTCCCCGGATGGCGAATGGGTATCCTATCTGGTTTACCGCAAAGGTGATGTGGCTCCCGGAGAACACCCGGCTAATAAACAGGTGGAACTGCGTCTAATGCCTGCGGGCGGCGGACCGTCGCGTACGATTGCCCGACTGTTCGGCGGTCAGGGAACGATAAATGTCAATTCGTGGGCGCCGGACAGCCGTAAACTGGCTTTTGTTTCATATCGGCTGAAGCAGTAGCGTTCAAGTCCTGGAAAGAAGGGGGCGTAGTGATGACCTTTCAATCCCGGGCAGCGACTACATATATCTAGAAGGGAAGATGGGCATGGACACAGTGAAACCGGTTAAAGTTGCAGTAGTGGGCTGTGGGAGGATTAGCGAGGCGTATTTGAGTTCAATGATTAACCGCTTTCGTATATTGGATGTGGCCGGTTGTTGCGATCGCAATCCCGACAAGGTGGAACAGACCTCGAAAAAGCATACATCAGAGCGCTCTCCATGGAAGAGATACTGGAGGACGATTCGATTGAAATCGTAGTAAATCTGATCGCTCCGACTGCACATTACGGTGTCGTGAAACAATTCTATTCGACGCCAATTCCATACTCATCGTTCCGGAGAAGCCGACGCTTGTGCTGTTTGGCACCAATGGCCTCATGTACATGTCCGATCCTAACCGTTTTGGCGGTAAGGTCAAGGTTATTCTAAAGGCAACACGGAGCCCATGGTCATACAGCAATCCCATGCCTTCACCGGAGAGAGCCGAGGACTTGGCGTCGCAGAGATGGCGTGGTCTATGCGCAAAGGCAGAGTGAATCGCGCGAACAAGGAAATGGCCTATCATGCTCCGGGAATTCGAGCTGCTGCTGTTTCTTTCCAGAAATCCCAATATCGTTTTCTCCAAGGAAAGGCTCTTCGAACGAATCTGGGGATTCGATTATATTAGCGACAATACGACCGTCACGGTGTACATCAACCGAATCAGATCGAAAATCGAGAAGGATAGCAGCAATCCGGGGTGCCGGCTATCGCTTCAACAAGATCTAAGGAGGCGCTGGATGAGAATTGCCATCGTGACAGGAACGTTTCTTCCTTCGACCGATGGAATTGTTACCCGCTTAACGGCTTCCTTTTTATCGCACCAAAAGAAAAAAGGGCAGGTAACCAAAATCTCGATATTCAGTGTCCCACTGGATATCCCTACGCCGGCATTGCGAAGTAGAAGGCCCGCCCCTAAAAAGGGGCGAGGCCTTCTTTTACTGAGGCGATTTAAAAGCGTGGTGAAAAAGCAGCCGGAAAGCCGATAGGGAGTTGGAGTAGCAAGATGGAATTTATTTGATGATATTTGTTTTATGTGTAACAAAGCGGGTAACTTTATGAAATGGAGAGACATGATGAAAAGTTGCACAAATTTACAATATTTTTGAAAAGGATCTTTTAATTTTGTTTTTTTAAAATTGTTTTTTTTCTAAAAAAGGAGCCCCTTTTATAAATTATCTGAATATTTACGGATATAATCAAACATTTATGGGATATAGCCCGCTGGACATACCTTCTATAATTAAATCTAACAGATCGCTAAACAAAGTAGCAATGATCTGGAGCCGGAGAAAACAAACAAAAAAACTTTAGAGAAGAGGGTTGACGATGAAGAACAGAAAGATAAGAAAGAAAGTAACTCTTTTAAGTCTAGTTTCCCTGCTTGCCTTATTCAGCGCGGCTTGCGGAAATAAAAGTTCGGAGAGTACAAACGGAGCATCGGCGGTAGGCGATAAAGTGACGCTGACCATGATGCACCCATGGACGACGCCCAATATCGACAATGACGTGTACAAGGCAAGAATTGCCGAGTTTGAAAAAAAACATCCGAACATCGTGATCAAGACGGACGAGGTTCCTTCCGCGCAATACAAAACAAAAATCCGTACAATGGCTGCGGCAAACAATTTGGCGGACATCAACGTTGTTTGGCCAGGGGCGGATATGGATCCATTGGTAGAGGGCAAACTGCTTGAGCCGATTAACGGTCTGTTGGACAACTGGAAGTCCATTCTGCCGGAAGCGGCACTGAAAGGCTTCAATGTGAAAGGCAATCAGTATGCCGTACCGACCAAACAAACGTTTGTAGACATCGTCTATTACAACAAAGAGCTTTTGGCCAAAGTTGGCTACAATGAGTTTCCTAAAACCTACAGCGAATTTATCGATCTGGTCAAAAAGCTGAAAGACGCCGGCATTACGCCGATCTCGCTTGGCAACAAAGAGAAATGGCCGCTCCAGTCCTCCTATCTGTCGATAATCGGCGACCGCTTTACAGGCAGCGACTTTCTGCAGAAGGTTGTGAACAAGGAAGCCAAGTTTACCGATCCGGAATTCGTGAAAGCCATCAGCGTCATCGACGAACTGACCAAACTTAAAGCTTTTAATGTGGATGCCAATAATATGGACACCGTACAAGGACAGGATTATCTTATTCAAGGCAAAGCCGCTATGCACATTTCCTCTTCCACTGTTGATGCCCGAATTCGCGTGAACAACCAAGACGGCAGCAAATTCGGCATTGCCCTGTTCCCAAGCGTGGACGGCGGTAAAGGGGATCCGAAAAAAAGCGCGGGTGTCGTACAGTACGGCATCGCAATCAAGAGCGGCTTGGATGAGAAGAAGAAGGCGGCAGCCGAAGAATTCCTTAAGTATTTCGTAAGTGAAGATTTGTATAAAGCATTGATCAGCAACGGCGTCGTTGTTCCGGCGAAAGTGGAGATTCCCCAGGATGCGAACCCTTATCTGAAACAATTGCTTAAACTGACCAGCAACGGAACAGCTCCTGTATTCGACAGCATGATTCCGACCCAGGTGGTGGACGTTATTCAAAACGGCCTGCAGGCGTTGACTGTAGGACACGGTACCCCTGAACAAGTAGCAGCGGATGCGCAAAAAGCAATGGACAACATTACGAATTAATGCTCAGTTAAACAGGCTTAATCCGATGCAAAGAAAACCCGCATACCGGGTTTTCTTTGTTCAAAGTCAAAGCTGACCGAAAGGAGAACTGCTGATGCAAACCTTGAAACGAAGCAGATACGCCATCTTTATCGGCTTGTTCCCGGCGCTGGTGATTTATCTCAGCATCGCGATCGTTCCGATAGGCATCTCGCTTTACTACTCGCTCATGAACTGGAACGGTATTGGTTCCATGAAATTTATCGGACTGGACAATTACATCCAAATGCTGCAGGACGATACCTTTTGGCTGTCGGTCAAGAACAACGTTATTATTATGATCACCGGACTGATCGGGCAAATTCCGCTCGGACTGCTGTTGGCGCTGCTGATGAACCGCGGGTTGAAGGGCTCCGGCTTTTTCCGGACCATCGGATTTATGCCGGTCGTCATTTCCTCGGTCATGGTATCCCTGATTTTTGGAATGGTTTACAACACCGAATACGGACTGCTTAACAATCTGCTCGCCTTTTTCGGACTTGATAGCTGGCAGCAGAATTGGCTTGGCGATTCCAAATGGTCGATGCTATCAATCAGCGCGGCTTATATTTGGCAGAACTGCGGTTTGTACATGGTTATGTTCCTGGCAGCTCTGCAAAACATTCCCGACGAGATCAACGAAGCCGCCGAGCTGGATGGAGCTACAGGCTTTAAGAAGACCCGGTTCATTACCATTCCGATGCTCCGCAGCACCTTAATGGTCACGATCGTATACAGTATAAGCAACTCGTTCCGCGTATTCGATCTCATACAGGTTCTGACGGGCGGCGGACCGGCTCACCAGACGGAAGTCATGACGATTTATATGTACAACAGCGCCTTTGTGAATTTACGCTACGGATACGGCAGTGCGGCTTCCATTATGATTTTGCTGTTCAGTCTTATCGTCATTTCCTTCGTCAACCGGATCACCCGTGAGAAAGATTAAGAGGGAAAGGAGGAATACGTTGAATGAAGAAAAAGTCTCCGTTATTCCTAATATTCGCATACACATTTTTGATTCTGTTCGCTATTATGAATATAGTACCGATTTTTTGGATGGTTATAAACTCGTTTAAGTTGGAGCAAGAGTATGCGGCAAATCCGTTCTCGCTGCCGTCCGGCTTCGAGTTCTCCAATTATGCGGAAGCGTGGAGAATCGCCAACATGAACGTTTATTTCTTTAACAGCTTGCTTATCACCTTTGCTTCACTGATCGTGACTGTGCTGCTCGGATCGATGGCCGCTTATTTCCTGGCCCGCTTTTCCTTTAAGCTGCGCGGATTAACCTACAGCCTGTTTCTGCTTGGTATGCTGATTCCCATTCATGCCACATTGATTCCGATCTTTCTAATCATGCAAAAGCTGAGCCTAATCGATACATATCTGTCGCTCATTTTGCCATATACAGCATTTCACCTGTCTCTGACGGTATTTATTCTGGAAGGTTTCATGCGGGGGTTCCCGAAAGACCTGGAGGAGTCGGGCGTTATGGATGGGGCCGGCATCTTCCGGATCTTCTGGTCCATCATTTTACCGATTACCCGTCCGGCCATGGCTACCGTGATCATTCTGAATTTTATATACAATTGGAACGAATATTTGTTTGCACTCGTTTTGATTACATCCAACGCCCTGAAGACGCTGCCGTTGGGCTTGTCCAATTTCGTCGGTATCGAAACCGCTAGCTATACGCTGCAAATGTCTGCGCTTACCATCGCATTGATTCCGATCATTATCTTCTATCTGCTGCTGCAAAAGCAATTGGTAACAGGCATGACGGCAGGAGCAGTTAAAGGCTGATCAATCTGCGTCCTGACAGCAAAGGAGAGATGACATGAAGACAAGCTACATCCGACGTCTGAGCAGCTTAAGCTTAAAACGCAGGGCACTTGTCATCTTCCTGCTGTTCGTCATTTTGCCGACGATAGGGGTCGGCGTCGTTGTGCAGTACAAATACAATCAGGTGCTACGCGAGCAGTTTATCAGCTCTACCCGACGCAACCTGGATAATGTGACGAGCCAGCTGTCAGAACAGACAAAGATGGTTGAGGATATCGCCGACTACCTCATTTTAAGTCCCGATATGCGGAGCTACTTAAGGACCGGACCGCCGCTCGATAATGAGCTCAAAGCGGATCTCAAGAACAATATTGAAAACTTTCTGACCTTCCAGTTGATGTCCAAAGGTTATATCCGCTCTATCGAAATTACGGGGTATAACGGGAACCAGATCAAAATGGGCGAGCCGTTCACCGGCGATGAAAGCCGCTGGAAGGAAGAAGCCATCGGGCGAAAAGGCGGCATCTTCTGGAGTGAAGGCCACACCCTGGAGAGCTCCTGGAATGGTCAGGTGCGGGTGCTGTCCATGATCCGCATCTTAAATTCATACATTAAGATTACTCAGCCGCTCGGCGAACTGACGATCAGGCTGGATGAAGCCAGCATCGCTTCCCAGCTGGAGAAAGGCGTGCTGGAGGCGGAAGCGGGGGGCGTGTTTATCGTAGGACCGAAAGGTAATCTGATCTTATCTTCCAAGGCCGCGATGCCGGGCGGTTATGTTCCGGATGAAACGCTGCTGAAGAAGCTGTCTTCCGGCAAAAAAGATTTCCTCAGCTATAAGGTACAGGGGAAACGGTATTTGGTCTTGTACAACCAGATGGAAAATACGGATTGGAAAATCATCGCCATGGTCTCAGAAGCGAATATTTCCGAACAACTGCGCGGCGTCCAGGCCATCATGATGATTATACTGACCGCGATCCTTCTATTGGCTTTAGTCGCTTTATTCGGCTTTAACCTGACGATCATCCGGCCGATTCTGAGGCTGAAGAAAGAGACGGGACGGGTAGCCGGCGGCGATTTCAGCGCCAGGGTTCCCATAGATTCCCAGGATGAAATTGCCGAGCTTAATCGTAAATTTAACGAGATGGTCACGACCATTGAAGAGCTGATCGAGCACAAATACAAGCTGGAGCTTAGAGAACGGGAGTCCGAGCTCAAGCTGATGCAAAACCAGATGGACCCTCACTTTTTGTATAATACATTGGATATGATCCGATGGACGGCGCGGCTGGAAAAAGCGGACAAATCGAGCCGTATGATCGAGATGCTGTCCAAATTTTTTCGTTCCAGCGCAGGCAACCGAAATTATCAGACCACGCTTGCCAAAGAAATCGAATTTGCTCAGACCTATTTATCTTTGCAGCAGTTTCGCCTGGGCGACAAGCTGATGTACAAGCTTTATCTGGAACCCGGGATTGAAGAGACTCCCGCACTCAAAGCTTCGATTCAGCCGCTGGTCGAGAACTTCATCAAACACGGCATCGATAAGAAGAAACCCTTCAGCATTATTGAAGTGATCGGCTACAGATCGGAAGACGAAATTTGGATCGATGTAACCGATAACGGCAAAGGCATGCCGCCGGATCGGGCTTTTGAAATCAGCCATGCTTTGGCGAGCAGGCAAATGGAGCGTTCGGCGGGCCGCATCGGCGCACTTCTGAACATTCATGAGCGGGTCACCATCTTTTTTGGACAACAGTACGGTTTGGAGATCATTCATAACTCGGATGAAGGTACGGGAATCCGCTTAAGACTTCCCGGGCCGGAGCCCGAAAGCTAGGAGGGCATCTCATGGGCAAACAGGAAGCTGCAGAGCTGCGGCGGATCAAAATGCTGATCGTGGACGACGAGCCGATCATTTGCATGGGTCTGCGCTGCACGATCGATTGGGAGGAGCTCGGCGTCGAGGTCATCGGCGAGGCATATGACGGTGAAGAGGCGCTCCGTTTGATGGAGCAGGAGCAGGCCGATTTTTTGCTGTCGGACATCCGGATGGACGGTATGGACGGCTTGGAGCTTGCCGCGCAGCTCAGGCAGCGTTACCCGGATACGCAGATGGTCATTATTAGCGGATACGAGGACTTTGGTTACGCCCGCCAAGCCATGCGGCTCGGGGTCAACGATTATTTGCTGAAGCCCGTGGAAGTAGAAGAATTGACCAAAGTCGTGCAGAAATTGGTGGAAGGCATCAGAAGCAGAGGGAATGTAAGCGGAGACCAGGACGTGAAGCTGTGGCTGGCGAATATGGCCCGAAGCGGCATCGTCTACGGAAAAATGGCGCCTCCGCCTCTGCACGGCGTCCAGTTCCGGATTCTGGCCAGCCAGTTGGCATGCTTCCATGAGCTTTATGAGGATGTGCGGCCCGACCAGTACGAGCTTATCCAGGAGCAATGGATTCACACGCTCCACCGCCGGCTGGAGAATCCCGGGCTGCGCCCCTTTTCCATCTTCGACCATGAAAATTTGCTGATCACGCTGGCCGTGTCGGACCGGTTCCTGGACGAGGGGGAGTGGGATTTGCTTCTGTGGCAAGATACCTTGCCGTCGCCGGGACAACTGCAGTTCTACTGCGGTGTGTCGGAGCCGTACGGACATTTGGACGAGACCGCTCAGCGCTGTTCGGAAGCGGCGTCCAGGCTGAAATACTACGTGCTGGAGCATGAACCGGTACTGAATGCCGCCTATGAAGCGAAATGGCAGGGAGGCCGCAGGCCGGAAGTGCTGGATGTATCGGCGCGGGTGCAGCATCTGGTCGCCGCGTTGTTCAAGCAGGGCGAACAGGAACTGAAAGCGGAAGTGTCCGATATGTTTCATTTTTTTAAAAAGGAAGCTTACCTGCTGCAGGAGGTTGTCGCCGTCTGCGAGGAGTTGTTCGCGCTGCTTCGCCAGCGTCTCAGAAAAAGCGGCATGACCGGACTTGAAGGCAGCCGTCCTTCACTGGATTTGAATCTCTACAATTCGTATCATGCGCTTGAGGAAGCGGCGAACCGGGATATGTCGGAACTGCTCGCGCTGATCGAGAAAAACGGCATCGACCGTTCCTACTGGATTATCGAAAAAGCCAAAAGCTATATGAACGATCAGTATCGAAGCGATCTCAAGGCTTCGGAGGTTGCAGCTTGGCTCAAGATCACGCCGAGCTATTTCAGTTATATTTTCAAACAGAGTACCGGTAAAGGGTTCACGGAATATATGAACGAGCTGCGCATTGAGCAGGCGAAAGCGCTGCTGGCGACGACTCACGACAAAGTGTTTGAAATTGCCGATCAGGTCGGCTACAAGGAATACAAATATTTCGTTTCGGTATTTAAATCGTTTACAGGCTTGACGCCCAAAGAATATAGAGGACTTCGCGCAAGTAAAACCGAGAAGGGGTGAAGCGGACGGTGGAGACATACAAACAGGCCGGACTGCCGTTGGAGGAACGGGTTCAGGATCTATTGTCCCGCATGACATTGAAGGAAAAAGTCGGACAGTTGAATCAGCGCATGTACGGCTGGGACGCTTACAAGATGGAAAACGGGGAGTTCCGAATTACGGATGCATTTAAAGAAGAAGTGGAAGCGTATGGCGGAATGGGCGCTTTATACGGTTTGTTTCGCAGCGACCCCTGGTCCGGGGTCGACTATTCCAACGGCATTACCGCGGAACAAAGCGCGGTTGCGGCAAACCAAATTCAACGTTATGTGATCGAGCATTCGCGGCTCGGCATTCCCGTACTGCTGACGGAAGAGTGCCCGCACGGGCATCAGGCGCTGGACGGTACGATGCTGCCGGTCAATCTGGGTGCGGGCTCGACCTGGAATCCGGAGCTGCTCGAGGAGGCTTACGGCCACGTGGCGGCCGAAATCCGCAGCCGTGGCGCACATATCGGGCTGGTGTCCGCCCTGGATATTCTTCACGACCCCCGCTGGGGTCGCTCCGAGGAATGCTACAGCGAGGACCCTTATTTGGCCGCCGCCTTCACGGCGGCCGCGGTGCGCGGCATGCAGGGGACAGGCGCAGAGAAATTGGCCGGCCCGGATCGCATTGCTGTGGTACTGAAGCATCTCTGCGCGCAGGGCGCAGGTCAGGGGGGGAGAAACGCTGGACCCGCGGATATCGGCGAACGCGAGCTGCGCGAAATCCATCTCCCGGCAGCCCGAGCGGGTGCCGCGGCCGGCGCGGCCGGTTTTATGGCCGCCTACAACGAAATCGACAGCGTGCCGTGCCATGCCAATGACAAGCTGTTGACCGGCATTTTGCGGGAGGAGTGGGGATTTGACGGCATCGTCATGGCGGACGGTCAGGCGGTTGACCGCCTGTTGGCTTTGACCGGAAGCCATGAAGGCGCAGGGGCGATTGCCTTGACCTCCGGCGTGGACTTAAGCCTGTGGGACAAGGCCTTTACGACGCTAGAGGAGGCGGCTGCCCAAGGGCTTGTGTCCGAGCCGGACATTGACCGCGCCGTGGTCCGGGTACTGACGCTCAAGTTCAGGCTTGGCTTGTTCGACCGGCCGTATGCCGATGAGCAGCGCCCGCTGGCTGTTGTCGGCAGCGACCGCATGAGTCGGCTGAATTTGCAGGTCGCGCGGGAATCGGTCGTCCTGCTGAAGAACGAGGACGAGATTCTGCCGCTGAAGGCGGACAAACAGCGGAGAATCGCCGTGATTGGCCCCAATGCGGACCGGCTGTACAATCAGCTTGGCGATTATACCAGCGTGCAGCGCAAGGGGCGGGGAACCACTGTTCTAGAAGGCATCCGCCAAGCGGCGCCATCCGGGGTTGAGGTCGTGCACGCGCTCGGCTGCGGCATCCGCGATACGTCGGGCACCGGCCTGGCTGCGGCCGTAGAGCTCGCCGCCGGAGCGGACGCTGCCGTGCTGGTGCTGGGCGGAAGCAGCGCCCGCCAGTTCGGCGGCGATTTTGACGGCAACGGGGAAGCCGTCATTTCCGAAGGCAGTCCGTCCGAAATGGACTGCGGCGAAGGCGTGGATCTGGCCGACCTGCGGCCGGGCGGCATGCAACAGCGGCTTGCGGAAGCGGTGGCCGCTACCGGTACGCCGGTCATTGCGGTGATGATTCAGGGCCGCCCGCTGGAGCTGACGGATTTGGAGCCGCTGGCGGACGCTCTTCTATGCGCCTGGTACCCCGGCATGGAAGGCGGTCTTGCCATTGGGGAGATTCTGTTCGGCCAGGTGAATCCGAGCGGCAGGCTGCCGGTTTCGCTGCCTCGCTCCGCGGCGCAGCTGCCGGTATATTACAACCAGAAGGCGGCGCACCGTCTCCGCAACTATATCGATATGCCTTCGGCTCCGCTGTATCCGTTCGGATACGGTTTGAGCTATACCCGTTTTGCGTACAGCGAATTGACGCTTTCGCAAAGGGCCGTTTCTTCGGCGGAGCTTGCCGCAGGATACACGGTCCAAATCAGCGTCAAGGTAAAAAACACCGGTGCCGTCCGCGGGGCGGAAACCGTGCAGCTATATATCCGCGCCCTTGAATCGGGAATTACCCGTCGGATTGCCGAATTAAAAGGCTTCCGCAAAGTAAACCTGCATCCGGGCGAAGAACGAATCGTTACTTTGGAATTGGGGCATGAAGAGCTGGCTGTCTGGAACCGGAACATGGAGTTCGCCGTCGAGCCTTGCCGGATCGAGGTTAAGGTCGGCGGCAGCGCGACCGATACGCTTTCCGCCGAATTGAGCGTCGTACGATCATTTACAATTTAGCGGATAGAATCGCAATTCTATTGGATATTTTCTCGCAGTTTCCTGAATTACTATAGAAGTAAGCAACAAATAAGATGATAACAAGCAAACCTACCTCTAAACGCGGTCGTTCATCTTTGAAAGACCTCGAAAGAGGTTTATCTCATTGAGGCAGGAGGTAAGCCGATGGATCGAAGCTTATTACTGCGGCGTGTCCGCCTGGTGAGCGGAGAAGAAGTGGATGTGGCGATTAACGCCGGAATCATTACGGATATTGTTCCCGGAGGCGCGGCTTCTTGCGGCGCGGATTCGGAAAGCGAGATTTGGGAGCAACCCGGTACATATGTCTCCAGCGGCTGGATTGATCTGCATGTACACGCCTTTCCGGAGTTTGATCCCTATGGCGACGAAATCGATGAAATCGGGGTTAAGCAGGGGGTCACAACGATTGTCGATGCCGGAAGCTGCGGCGCCGATCGGATCGGTGATCTGGCCGCCGGCGGGCGGAAAGCGGATACCCGGCTGCTGGCTTTTCTGAACATTTCGCGTATCGGACTGCTGCGGGTCGACGAGTTAAGCCGGTTGGAGTGGATCGATCGGGACAAGCTGCTTCAGGCTGTATCGGAGCATCCCGATCTCATCGTCGGTCTGAAGGCAAGAATCAGCCGAAGCGTCGTTGGGGAAAGCGGCATTCAACCGCTGCTGATTGCCCGCGAGCTGTCTGAGCGGACAGGGCTGCCGCTGATGGTCCATATCGGATCGGCGCCGCCGAATATCCGCGAAGTAATGCCGCTGCTGCGCGGCGGGGATGTGGTGACGCACTACTTGAACGGAAAAAGCAACAATCTGTTTGACGAAGTCGGCAAACCGCTGGAAGTGCTTCGGGAAGCCGTCCGCCGCGGCGTTCATCTGGACGTCGGGCACGGGACGGCGAGTTTTTCGTTCCGGGTAGCGGAAGCCGCCAAGCGGCATGGCATAGACCCGAACACGATCAGCACGGACATTTATCGCGGCAATCGGCTGAATGGCCCCGTATACAGCATGTCCAACCTGCTCAGCAAATTCCTCTACCTCGGTTACACGCTCGAGCAAACCATCGGTTGGGTGACGGTACGGGCTGCCGAGTGGCTGAAACGGCCGGAGCTCGGGCGAATCCAAGTCGGCGACCGGGCCAACCTGACCTTGTTCGGGCTGGAGGAACGGCCGATCGCGTTGATCGATTCGGAAGGAGAAACGAGAACGGCGGTGCGGCGAATTGAAGCGAAAGGGGCAATCATAGGTGACAAACTCATTAAATGCTAGATACGGGCTGAAACGGGTTATCAACGCAAGCGGGCGGATGAGCATTCTCGGCGTTTCGGCACCGACGGACACCGTTATGGAAGCGATGAGACAAGGCGGACAAAGCTATGTGGAGATAGCGGATTTGGTAGATAAAGCGGGCGATTACGTAGCCCGATATGTCGGTTCCGAAGCCGCGGTTGTCGTTAATTCCGCTTCCAGTGGCATTGTGTTGTCCGTTGCGGCGATCGTCACGAAGGGCGACCGTCGGACAAGCGTGCGTCTGCATCAGGAACCCATTGAACAGAATGAAATCATCATGCTGAAGGGTCATAACGTGCAATACGGCGCTCCGGTTGAAACGATGGTTTACCTCGGCGGCGGCAAGGTTGTTGAGGTCGGGTACGCGAATGAAGGACGGGCCGAGCACATAGCCGATGCCGTTTCGGATAAGACGGCGGCGATCCTTTATGTGAAATCCCACCATGCCGTGCAAAAAAATATGATTTCCGTGGAAGAGGCATGGGAAATCGCTCAACGTAAAGGGATTCCGCTCATCGTGGATGCGGCGGCAGAAGAAGACCTGCAAAAATATGTAAAAGTATCGGATTTGGCGATTTACAGCGGCTCCAAAGCGATCGAGGGCCCGACCTCCGGCATCGTAGCCGGGAAGCGGTCTTATATCGAATGGTTGAAAGTTCAGCTGCACGGCATCGGCCGCAGCATGAAGGTGGGCAAAGAAACCACTTTCGGCCTGCTCCAGGCGTTGGATGAATATGCCGTGAAAAAAGATAACAGCGAGCAGGAGAAAGCTTCCTTGCAGGCTTTGATGCCGCTCAGCCGGATTCCCGGTCTGGAAGTGACTATCGTTCAGGATGAAGCGGGCCGGGCGATTTATAGAGGCCGCGTCAAGGTGGACGAAGCGGTGGCGGGGATCAGCGCCAAACGGTTGAACGAGGAGCTTCAAAACGGCGACATCGCCATTTATACCCGGGATTACGGCATAAGACAGGGCTACTTTGACATCGATCCCCGTCCATTGGCGGGCGACGACATCATGATCATCGAATCCAGAATCCGGGAGTTAACGGGAGGTTCTAACCATGCCTGAGATAGCAAAAAGATTTTACAAACATCGGGTGGCTTTAAATGTTCTGGCCAAAAACATCTCCAACGCCAAGGAGGTGTTTGAAGCTGCGGAAGGGCATGTGCTGGTCGGTGTTTTATCCAAAGATTACGGCACGGTGCCGGAAGCCGTGGAAGCGATGAAAGCTTACGGCTTGGAAATTGACGATGCGGTTTCCATCGGTCTGGGCGCCGGCGATAACCGGCAGGCCGCTGTCGTTGCGGAAATCGCCAAGCATTATCCGGGCAGTCATATCAATCAAGTGTTTCCGGCGGTAGGAGCTACCCGCGCCAACCTGGGCGGTAGAGACAGCTGGATTAACAGCCTTGTTTCGCCGACAGGCAGGCCTGGTTATGTCAACATCTCTACGGGTCCGGTCAGCGCGGCACAGAAGGAACTTGCAGTGGTGCCTGTCGAGGCGGCCATTGCATTGGTTAGAGATATGGGCGGCAACGCTCTGAAATATTTCCCGACGCAAGGATTACAACGGGAAGAAGAGCTGCGTGCCGTTGCAAAAGCTTGTGCAGAGGCCGGTTTTGCGTTGGAACCGACGGGCGGCATCGATTTGGACAACTTTGAAGCGATTTTGCGCATTACGCTGGAGGCCGGAGTGCCTCGGGTGATTCCGCACGTTTATTCTTCTATCATCGACGCTTCTACTGGTCTGACGATCATCCGGGATGTGCAGAAGCTGCATGGAATGATGATGAATCTGGCCGACCATTATGCCTAAACGTATAGCGGCATTTGGAGAGGTTATGATGCGCCTTACGGTGCCGGGCTATGATCTTTTAACGCAGAGCAGTACGCTCAGTTACTCCTTTTCGGGAACCGGGGTCAATGTCGCGGCGGCCTTGTCCCGATACGGTCACGATGGGCGCCTGGTGTCCAGGCTGCCGGACAACCCGCTGGGGGATGCGGCCGAAGCTTATTTGCGGAAGCTCGGATTAAACACTAACCGTGTGCTTAGAGGCGGGGCGTATATCGGCATGTATTTCTTGGAGAACGGCTTCGGACTCAGACCTGGCCGTGTCACTTACTCCAATCGCCAGGAAAGCAGCTTCAATACGGCTCCGGCAGGAACCTACGACTTTAAGGGAATCGCAGGCGAACTGGATGCCGCACATTTCTGCGGTATTACACTGGCGATGAACGATAACGTCAGGGAGGCGATGAAGGCTTTTGCCCGGGCGGTAAAAGAGCGCGGCGGCAAGGTGGTTTTCGACTGCAATTACCGGCCGGGCTTGTGGGGAGACGGGGGTTACGCCAAAGCCAGGCCGCATTATGAAGACATGCTGCGTCTCGCGGATATCGTCTTCATGAACGAAAAAGACGCGATCCATGTGCTTGGGCTGCATACAAGCCGCACGTCGAGGGAAGAGCAACTGGCGGAGCTGATTCCGGCTGTCGCCGAACGTTACGGTCTGCAGGCGGCCGCCGGAACGCACCGGTCCATCCAAAGCGATAACCGTCATAGCTTGAAGGGCTATCTTTTTAAAGAAGGGGCTGTTGTCCATTCCGATCTTCTGACGTTCCCGGTGTATGACCGGATCGGGGCCGGAGACGCTTTTGCGAGTGGGATCATTCACGGAGAGCTAGAAGGGTTCGAACCCCAGCGAACCGTTGCTTTTGCGGCGGCCGCTGGGATGCTGGCGCACACTGTAGCTGGGGATACGCCGATGGCTTCCGAACAGGATGTTGTTCGCGCTATGGATCACGCCGTTAGAGATGTGGAGCGTTAACGTCATTAAAGGAACAGCATCAATAGCTTTCATTCATGGCTCGGGCCGCTGAAACGCCATATTCGGGATATTATAATAACATTTCAACATGACCAAGATGCATTGGATCAAGGAGGCACAATCAATGAAAATTACAAGACATCCTGAAAACCCCATCGTAGTACCCGGTGGATATGAATGGAGATTGGCTACCGTATTTAATCCAGCCGTTGTCAAAGATAACGGCAAATATTACATGATCGAACGGACCGCCGGTTCGCTTACCCCGTGCAAAAACTTCCTGGGCCTGCTGGAAAGCGAAGACGGCGTACATTTTACGCATGTCACAGACGAGCCAGTCGTAACCCCGGATATGTTAGGATTTCCATACGGCAGTGTTCAAGACCCGCGGATGGTCAAAATTGATGATACCTTCTACATGACGATTGCGGTGCGGCCTTGTGCGATGAACTACTATCCGACGGGCACCGGAATTCCGGAGCGTTCGATTCCGACCTATCCAGACGGCTGGGGAGAAGAAGAAGGGCACTGGCTGACACGCTCGATCCTGATGTCCTCCCGGAACCTGACCGACTGGGAATATGTGACGACTACAACGCCGCTTGAAATCAACGACCGTAACAACGTGCTTTTCCCTGAGAAGGTAAACGGCAAATACGTCCTGCTCCGCAGACCTGAAGAATATATTGGCGAAGCGTTCGGCACTGACCAAGCGGCTATCTGGATCACGTACTCCGACGATCTGGTGAAATGGGAAGAGCCTGTTCTGCTGGCCAAAGCGGAGAACGATTGGGAAGGCAAAAAAATCGGCAGTTCCACGCCGCCAATCCGTACCGAACATGGGTGGCTGCTGCTGTATCACGGCGTAGACCAGAACACTATCTACCGCGTAGGCGCGATGCTGCTTGACCTGGACAATCCGAATAAAGTGCTGGCCAGAACGTCCAACTTCATTATGGAGCCGGAAACCTATTATGAGAAGTTCGGCTACCAGATTCCGAATGTGATTTTCCCAACAGGCTGCGTATTGGATGAAGGGATTTTGCACATCTATTACGGTGTAACGGATACGGCCATCGCTTTGGCTACCGTCCCGCTTGAAGACATGCTTAATCATCTAATGGCCCAAAAGGTCTAACGGGAACGGGCTAACAGCTGCATGAATGAAATCGTTTATTTGAATCAGATAACTTCAACAGACAAACCCGTTAGGTTATCCGCGCAAATAATGGGATAGCTTGTAGCATCCATTTTATTTGAACTTATAGAGAGCCGCTTATCGAAATAAGGATAAGCGGCTCATTGCCGTTGCGATCTTTACCGGGAGCAGCCATTCGAAGTTGTCCAATATTCCTTTTCAGCACGTGGAATTCGATGGTCATCGAACCGACTAATGACAAGAACTTTGTTACAGTACATATCACTCTTAATTGAATCAATACTTATTAATACCCACACAACCTTAGCATAATTGCAATATTATACCTTTAAGATGCACTTGATGAAATGCAGGAATAAGCAGCATTGTTCTTTCATTTGGTTATTTGTGTTGTATGTCTGATAAATTAAGGAGTTGGTAATATTGCTATGATCTATGCAGCTCTTGGAGATTCTATCACATTTGGGGAAAACGCCTCCTCTTTTGCAAATGCGTATCCCCAATTGACCGTATCTACATTAAATTCAAGCTCCCATAAAGCTACTTGTTGTGTTATGGCTCGGCCTGGTTGGACCAGCGATGATCTGTTAGATTCAGTGATATGGCGGGGGGCTTCAGTTATTCGGCAGGCTGCTGTTGTTTCGATATGGATCGGAGGCGTGGATTTAGCAAACGCAGCATTGAGTTCACTTCGAAATCAGCAGCCATTAGCCGCAAAACAAATTGCAGCAAACTATATACGCAACATAGGTGCCATTGTATCCCAAATAAAAAAAGGATGCCATGCCCGCATCATCTGCTGCACGCAGTACAACCCATTCCCTAACAGTCCTCTTGCTGTTGAGTCAGTAGACAAACTTAATCGTATAACGAAAGAGCTCGCCCAAAGTTACGATGTAAGTATTGCTCCCGCTCATGCATGGTTCGAAGGAAAACAAGCGAATCTTATCTATGGATATCGAAATGGAAAAATTGAGGATGCCTTGAGCGGATCACTGCCCATCCATCCAAATGATAAGGGGCATCAAGTTATTGCAATGGGAATGGCACCATATCTTATCCCTCGTAAGTAGCATAGAGGCGCGGGAAGTATTGAAGATCGATTGAAATGCAGGGTGGAGTGCGACCCAAGCAACCCGAGAGCCAACCCCTGCAATAGCAGGAACGTCTCAGAGCTTTACGGTGACTGGACTCAGCGCAAGTACGACGTATTATTTTGCGATCGAGAGGTGATTTTGAACTAGAGAAAATATTAAAACAATTTCAAGTGTCAGATAAATCAATGAGTGCAGCATTTACTTGTAAATATGGATTTCAGTTTGAAGATTTAAGAAATCGATTGTTTAATTGGCGAAAGGAATTAAAAATAAAATACACATTAACCAGAAGATGGCTAACTAAGAAATATAATTCTGAGAAGATCGGTAGTTTATTTTCACCAGAAACATGCAATTGTACAAAAGAATCCTATTAAAACAATTGTTGAATTATTAGAAGACGCAAATTCTAATATTAAATACGAATGTATGTGAACAACAAGATGCCAATCGAGGGTAAAACATGGCTCATCCAATTAGAAAGTAAGGTTGCCGATGTGCCATTGAACCTATGCTCGCACTTGCTCTACTTTGTTTGAAAAACTTAGTTTGTTTAATTGACAAACTAAGTTACAAGTGCTATCATCACACCATGATAACCAAAACTTATACTCACATTTTAATGGAGGAGCAAAGCCATCATGGATCAAAATATTAAACAAGCGATAGTCAGGGGAGAAACCTCGCTTGGCATCGAATTTGGATCCACACGAATCAAGGCTATACTGATTGATTACAATTTTGAAACAATCGGTTCCAGCAGTTATGAGTGGGAAAATCAATTGATCGACGGTTATTG
Source organism: Paenibacillus sp. sgz302191 (assembly GCF_057749925.1). Classification (NCBI taxonomy): domain Bacteria; kingdom Bacillati; phylum Bacillota; class Bacilli; order Caryophanales; family Paenibacillaceae; genus Paenibacillus; species Paenibacillus sp. sgz302191. The sequence continues at coordinate 1,818 of NZ_JBYLHY010000018.1, read as the reverse complement.
GACCTACCATCTCAATGAAATGATTAACGGGTTGCAAGAAACCTATCGCCAATTAAAGCAAGAGGTTGAAAATAATTATGGCGTAACACTGCAAAAGATCGGTTCAATTGGATGTTCTGCTATGATGCAGGGCTATATTGCACTTGATCAAGCAGGGGAGCTATTGGTTCCGTTCCGTACATGGCGCAATGCCACAACGGGTACAGCTGCATCGGAGCTAACCGAGAAATTCCAATTTAAAATTCCTCAACGCTGGAGCATTGCACATTTGTATCAAGCGATTTTAAACGATGAAGAGCATGTCACTAAAATAGATTATATTACAACTTTGTCGGGTTACATTCATTGGCTGTTGACCGGCAGCAAGGCTCTTGGTTTGGGGGATGCCTCTGGCATGTTCCCAATCGATGAATCTGCATTGCAATATAATGAAGAGATGGTGAAGCAGTTTGCCAAATTAATTGCCGATAAAGATTACCCGTGGAATCTTAAAGATATTTTACCTAAAGTTTATACTGCTGGTGAACATGCTGGATATCTCAATGAAGCTGGTGCCCGACTATTAGATCCATCAGGCAGCCTGCAAGCAGGTATTCCGCTATGTCCTCCAGAAGGAGATGCCGGAACAGGCATGGTCGCTACGAATAGTGTCAAAAAGCGTACCGGCAGCATTTCCGTAGGTACATCGATTTTTGCCATGATCGTACTGGATAAAGATATATCCGTGTACCCTGAGATTGACATCGTGACTACACCTGATGGCAGCCCTGTCGGCATGGTTCTTGCTAACAACTGCTCCAGCGATATTAATGCATGGCTCGGCTTGTTCCGTGAATTTTATGAAGCAATGGGACTGAAACCCGATATGAATCAGTTATTCAGCGTCCTGTTCAACAAAGCGCTGGAAGCAGACGCTGATGGCGGCGGCTTGCTAAGCTACGGCTACTATTCAGGTGAGAACATTACCGGGCTTGCAAAAGGTCGTCCGCTGTTCGTTCGTTCTCCAGAAAGCCGCTTCAATCTGGCTAACTTTATGAGAGTACATCTGTTTACCGCGTTTGCTGCACTAAGGCTCGGGATGGATATTTTGACACAGAAGGAGCATGTGACAATTGACCGTATTTTGGCGCATGGCGGATTGTTCAAAACGCCGCTAGTTGGTCAAAAAATGTGTGCCGCAGCACTGAATGTTCCTGTTTCGATCATGTCTACGGCTGGTGAGGGCGGCGCATGGGGGATGGCAATTTTGGCATCCTATATGGTTAATAAGGAGCAGCACGAGGGCTTGGCTGATTACCTTACCACTAAAGTGTTCAATGATGCAGAAGGACAAGAGGTTTATCCTGACAGCGCAGATGTGAATGGCTTTGCCTTGTTTATGGAGCGTTACACGGAAGGGCTGGCTATTGAGCAGGCAGCGGTAGATCATTTTGTAGAAAATTGGAAGAAATGACACCTAAACAAAAGATAATAAATTTATCAGGTTATAACGAACCGTTCCTTATAAAAGAGGAACGGTTTTCAATACTTAGTTTTTTTTAGAAGGACACATCATTGTTCCAAAACGGACTAAATTTGTGTCGTGATATTTATGTATAAAACAGACCATAATTTGTGTCGCGAAACGGACTAAATTTGTGGACAGTACACAAGAAAAGAAAAAGCGTTTTTTGAGGTCGCAAAGACATATGCACAAAACCCGTAATTTAAGATCAAAACCCGAAATCGCAGACCACGCGTAGCGTCGGACCATGTTCCTTGTATTTACTACCCCCGTGTTACAATACGGGGGTAGTCGGCGCGGTTTCGCGCCAACAG
>NZ_JBYLHY010000017.1:0-163558 GCF_057749925.1 Paenibacillus sp. sgz302191 | reverse complement strand
GAGCTTCAGCGCAACATCGTCCCCATAGTGAAGGATCGCTCTTTCAAACGGAACAAACAGACAAAAGCTAACAAATTCACGAAGACCAAGCGGCGGGGGCTATAACCGCTTAACCTGACAACATTGGGCAAGCCCCCCAATCCCGAGTGACGCGAATCCCACGCCTGACTCACAGTTTACAACCGCGAAGATTTACTTTATCATTACTTTAATTAGATAAAATGGTACAGTGATACCGTAATAAAGCAAATTGCGGAGGAGCGGTTATTTTTGATTAAAGCGGTAGTTTTCGATTTTGACGGACTTATGATGGATACGGAAACTTTTGAATACTATTCGTTTCGGGAGCTTTTGAAAGATTACGGAGTAGATTTGCCGCTTGCGCTTTATTGCACTCGAATCGGAGGGGATGCCGACACTTTTGACCCCTACCGCTATTTGCAGGAGCAGACAGGCGTTCAGCATGATCGGGAGCTGCTGAGAAAGCTGAGGCGGGACAAGTTTGATGTCCTGTTCGGGAATGAAGGAACGAGGCCGGGGGTGCGAGAGTATTTGGATTGCGCGCGGGAGATGGGGCTAAGAATCGGGCTTGCGTCAAGTGCGCCGAAGGACTGGATTTTTCCGTTTCTTGAAAAGTGGAACTTGAAAACATATTTCGACTGTATCCGCACACATGAGGATGCGCAAAACGTAAAGCCCGACCCCGAATTGTACATTCAGGTTCTTGCCGAATTTCGGGTTCGGCCGGAAGAAGCCGTCGCTTTTGAGGATTCGCCGAACGGTGCGCTGGCCGCCATACGCGCGGGCATGAAATGCGTCGTCGTCCCGAACGAAGTTACAAGCGGTCTGGAGGCGCCTGCGGGCGTCCATTTGACATTAAACTCCATGCTGGATATGGATCTCCACTGCGTGATTGAGCGGGTTGGCGCCCGGCAGGCGCAATGACGTCAAAACTGTGCGGCAGTTTTGGCCTCCGGGTTATAAACCGGCATTCTTTGTCCATAATGCATAATAGCAGCAATTTTTTTGGGCAGGGGGATGTCGGATCATGTTGGCCGTTCATCAACGTATGGCAGAATTATGGACAATGCGCAGAGCGCGCGAGTTGACCCAGGCGGAGCAGGATGAGCTGATGCTGTGTCTGGAAGCGAACGCGACGTATGTGTGGAACCGGCTGAAGCTGGATAATTTATCGTTGTGCGCATCGCTGACTCATGACTACGAGTGGCTGCATGAAATTTGCGAACGCATCGAGAAACTTGAACCGAAGCACTGACACCTGTTGTCGGTGCTTCTTTTCTCATGCTTTTCTGCGGAGGAAGCGGCGGGTATAATGGATATAGTCATGTTGGGGAAAAGGAGATTGCTGCATGTTCAGCCGATTCAGGCAAATTCAAAGCTTGGCTTCAAAAAGGCACCTTTTGCTAGGATGCATGTTAATCCTGGCGCTGCTTCTGCGGATCGTCATTGCACCGGTATGGACCGGTTACGATACGGACGTACGCACGTTTATGGCTTGGGCGGACCGCGCATATACCGCAGGTCTTTCGGGATTGTACACGGATGCCGCCAATTTTTTTCTTGATTACCCCCCAGGGTATATGTATGTGCTATACCTGATCGGCCTCATTCATCATCTGTTCCATATTCCATGGGAAAGCGGGCTATCGTTGACGATTTTGAAGCTCCCTGCGATGCTCGCCGATATCGGGCTGGCCTACGCCGTGTACCGGATCGCCGTCAAGGTTGGAGGCGGCTGCCGGGCCTGGCTCCCCGCTCTCGGACTCGCCGCATTGTTCGCGTTCAATCCGGCGATGTGGGTCAATTCGGCGGTATGGGGGCAGGTCGACTCCTTTTTTATGATGTTCATTCTCGCCGCCTTGCTGCAGCAGCAGAAGGGGAAGCTGCCGCTGGCTGCGGTATTTCTGGCACTGGCGATTTTGCTCAAGCCGCAGGCGCTGCTGTTCGGGCCGTTCCTGCTGATTGACGTCATCAAAAAGCGCAGCTGGATGACATTCGCATTAAGCTGCTTGAGCGGCGCGGCCACGATAGCCGTGCTGGCGCTGCCTTTTGCCATCGGCAGAGGGTACGGCTGGCTGTTCGAACTGTACATAAGCACACTGTCTTCATATCCATACGCTTCGCTCAATGCGTTTAATCTCATGGCGCTGTTGGGCGGCAATTTTACCGAAATGACCAAAAGCATGCTGCACGTATCGTACCAATCGCTGGGCTGGGTGCTGATGGCCGCATCGCTGCTCTACTGCTGCTACTTGTACATCCGCAGCAAAGACCGGAAGGGGGCGCTGCTGTATGTCGCATTTTTGTTCATTACGGCCGTTTTCATCTGTTCGACCAAAATGCACGAGCGGTATTTGCATTACGGACTGCTTTTGGCGCTGGCGAGTTTCATTTATTTGAAGGACAGGCGGGTACTCGGCTTGTTTATCGGCTTCAGCCTTACGCATTTTATCAACGTGGCCGATGTGCTGCTGCGCAGCTTCCATCAGGATTACCACATCCCCCGTTTCGATCCGCTGATGCTCGTCGTCTCGGCCGTCAACGTTATTTTGTTTGCATACGCGGCTGTATTAGGATGGCGGTACTTCGTACAGCACCAAACGTTCGAAAAGCCCGAAGGCCAGGCACAGCAGACGGATGCCGGGGCGGAGAACGAGGAGGGCGAGCCCGCCGACCGCTGGAAAACGATTTTCCAGCCTGCGGAGGACGAACTGGAGCGAAGCGGCAAAGGGCGCTTTTTTTCCAAAAAAGATGCCTGGTATTTGGGCGGACTGATTTTGGTTTATTCGATCATCGCCTTGTACCGTCTGGGCGGGCACGAGGATCCGGTCACGTTCTGGAAGCCTGCCAAGACGGGAGAGGCGGTCGTCGCCGATCTCGGCAGCACGCGCAGCATTACGAGAATCAACAGCTTCGCCGGGGTTGGCGAGGGCTCGTATTCGTTCTGGTTTTCCACGGACGGCCAAGCGTGGAGCCAGCAAACGACCGTCAAATCCGATCACACGAAAGTGCTCACCTGGAATACGGTGGAGCCGAAAGTACAGGCGAGATACGTGAAAATTACGGCCGATTCGCTGGAAAGTTCGGGGCTGCGCCTGCATGAAGTCGGCATTTTCGCCGACGGCAGCAGCACGATTGTGCCGGTTCAAGCGGTGACCGCACAGGAGGCGAACCCCGCCGATCAAGGCAAGCCGGAAAACGTGTTCGACGAGCCGGCCGTAGTTCCGTACACGCCAACGTTTATGGAAGGCAGCTATTTCGACGAAATTTATCACGCGCGGACGGCCTACGAGCATCTTCACAAGATCGAACCGTATGAGAGCACCCACCCTCCGCTTGGGAAAATACTGATTTCGCTCGGCATTTGGCTGTTCGGGCTGAATCCGTTCGGCTGGAGAATCGTCGGCACGGTATTCGGAATCGGCATGATTCCTGTCATCTACGTGTTTGCCAAAAGGATGTTCGGACGCTCCGAGTTCGGGTTTATCGCCGCGTTTTTGATGACGTTCGATTTCATGCATTTTGCCCAGACGCGGATTGCTACGATCGATGTGTACGGCGTGTTTTTCATCATGCTGATGTTCTACTTCATGTACCGCTACACGACGCTCAGCTTTTATCGGGAACGGCTGTGGAAGACGCTAGTGCCCCTCGGCTTGTCGGGTTTGTTTTTCGGCATCGGCGCCGCGTCCAAATGGATCGTCATCTACGGCGGCGCAGGGCTCGCTCTGCTGCTGTTCCTGACGCTCCTGGAGCGCTTCCGCGAATACCGGCTTGCGCGGAGCGCGCTGGAAGGCGAGACGCTTGCGGACGAAGACCGCGGCAGGCTGCAGCAGGTGAGGCGTCTTTTTCCGAAGTATACGCTCCTTACGCTGGCTTACTGCATCCTGATGTTCGCTATCGTGCCTGCGATTATTTACACGCTGTCCTATATCCCTTTCATGATGGTGCCGGGTCCGGGCCACAGCCTGAAGGATGTCGTTACTTATCAGGTGCACATGTACAAATACCACAAAGATCTCGTCGCGACGCATCCCTTCTCTTCGCCTTGGTGGGAATGGCCGCTGATGCTCAGGCCGATCTGGTATTATCAAGGCAAAATGCTGCCGGAAGGCATGCTGTCCAGCATCATATCGTTCGGCAACCCGCTTGTTTGGTGGCCCGGCTTCGCCGCGGTGATCGTTTCGCTCTATGTCGCAGTGAAGCGGCGCGATAAAAAGCTGGGCATGCTGCTCATCGCCTACGGCTCGCAGTATTTGCCGTGGATGCTCGTGCCGCGGCTGACTTTTATTTATCATTATTTCGCGATGGTGCCGTTCCTCATTTTGATTTTGACTTACTACATCAAGGGATACATGCAGGAATCCGCCACCGCCGGCAGACGGAGATGGGTGTACGGATATTTGGGAGCCGTGTTCGTCATGTTCGCGCTATTTTACCCGATTTTATCGGGCATGGTTATTCCTGCGGCTTACTCGCATTTCCTTAGATGGCTGCCGGGCTGGAACTTTTTCTAGTGCGGCCGGCGTCCGGAGCTGCCTGCAAGCCTCTGGAGCGGCCGGGGGCGTGCAAATAATGGTTGACGGGCCGGAATGCCGGTGGTAAGATAAAACCAAGTTATTTACTATGAATTAATACGAGCAAGTCGACCGGACCTCTGGAGACTCCCCCCTTTGATTGCAAACAAAGCTGCGGAGTCTCTTTTTCATCAACTATCACATGCGGAGAGTGAACTGGCATGGCAAAAGTGGTTATTATTTCCGGAAGTCCGACCCCGACATCCCGTCTGCACGGCGTTATTGAAACGGCCAAAAGCGAGCTGCTCCAAGCAGGCCTGGAAGTGGAATGGATTAAAGTGCGGGACATTCCGGCCGAGGACTTGCTTTATGCAAAATTTGACAGCGAGGCGATTGTCAAAGCTAACGCGCTGGTTGCCGAAGCGGATGCCGTTTTCGTCGCTACCCCGGTGTACAAAGCTTCCTACACGGGCGTATTGAAAGCGTTCCTCGACCTGCTGCCGCAAAAAGGGCTCGACCGCAAAATCGTGCTGCCGCTTGCAGTCGGCGGAACGATCGCGCATTTGCTGGCGATCGACTATGCGCTCAAACCGGTATTGTCTTCGCTGGGCGCGCAAAACATTTTGCAGGGCGTTTACGCGCTCGATAAGCAGGTAACTTGGGGCGAGCAGGGGCAGGCCATTTTGGACGAAGAAATTTCCGCGCGCCTGCATGAATCGGTTGCGGAATTTATTCAGGAAATCAAGTGGCATACAAGCCGCAAGGTATAAAAGAGCGTTGCAGGCAGGCCGCCGCCGGGTCCATCGTGGGTCCGGCGGCGGTTTTTTTTGCTACGCAGCGACCCCCGGGAAGCCGCCCAAAGACGGCGCAGCCGTTCATGCGCTGGCAGCGAGCCGAAATACCCCTTCTCAGATCGGTTTAGATCAATTTTTCCTCTTCGAGCTGAGAGCCACCCGCATACAAATTGATCTGAGGGGAATTCAGTTGGACTTTCTCAACAGCCTGACAGCACATCTGATTGACAACGCGGAGAAAGCCTGCAAAAGTGCAGGTTTTTGCTCGCGGATACACCTTCAGCGAAAAATTCCTGCAAATGTGCAGGCTTCTTAGCTGCTGCGCGAGCTCAGGCCCATTTTTATCGGGAATTCCTGCACAATTGCAGGTTTTTCCTCAAAATGAGCCTCATGCACAGAAAAAGCCTGCACTTTTGCAGGCTTTTAAATTTGCCAAGCCGCAACCCCCTCCGGCTGCCCTGACAGAGTGTCGCGACTTTCTCGACACTCTGACAACCGCAGGCTTTTCGCCAAAAGCCTCCTGCACAATCGCAGGCTTTCCCCTCAGCCTTGCCTGATACCTGCCGTGTACCCGCCACAACCCGCCGTGCACCTACCGCACCCCGCCGCGCCCGCGACATAGCCTTGCCTGATACCTGCGGTGCACCTGCCGCGCTCGCGACGTAGCCTTGTCTGATCCTGCGCCGCAACCCGCCGCACCCACCGCGCCCGCGACGTAGCATCGCGGTAATCACCGCGCCGCCAGCGCAAAATACTGCTTGCGGAAGCGGAGCGGGGGCAGTCCGACGCTCTTTTGGAAGCAGCTTGAAAAGTAGGGCGTATAGGAAAAGCCGACATACTCGGCAATTTGGGCGATGGGCCACTCCGTCGTAATAAGCAGCCGTTTGGCCTGCTCGATGCGGTATTCGTGCAAATATTCCATGGGCGTGCAGCGGTACACTTCTTTCATGCAGCGGACGATGTAGTTGGAATGAAAATGCAGAGCGTTGGAGAGAGCTTCGTTCGTAATGTCCTTCCGGTAATTTTGCTTGAGAAAAGCTTCCGCAGCTTCCGCCAGCTTCATCACGGGCGAGGAATGATGATCCCGGCTCTCCTGCTCCAACAGCCGCAGCAGCTCCATGCACAGCGCCTGCTCCTGCCAGAAAGCCGTGGAGCGGCGGTTGCCGGAAATATCCATAAGCTGCTGCACGATTCGGAAGGCGACGGAAGGCTGCAGCAGGGCGGCAAACTGCGGAAGCCGCAGCGTATAAGGATTCGCGAAGGGCTGGCGGTTCGGCTGCAGCGGGCGTTCCTCTTCCCGAACCTCCTGCCAATCCCCGGCGCAATTTATATGCACCCAATAAAACTCCGTCTCCTCCGCGCATGGCCGGGTCGGATAATGGTGCCCTTCGGGGCGGAGCAGCAGCATCTGCCCTTCGCTCAGCTCCCACAACCGCTCATCCTCGCCCATGTACAGCGTCCCCTTCACGATCAGGAGCAGGTCGAACATGCCCAAATGCCGCCGGTTCGGATGCTGTTCCCCGGGGGCGTATACGCTTTTGCCGCAGCCCAAATAGTAGGGCAGAGGCGGCAGATCAAATGAAAAATGGATATCCGCACTCATCGATCGATCCCTCCGGACACACCATGTGCTTGTGTTGAATTTTATAAAAATGAGTTCATTTTATTCGTATTTTCTCTTTATTTTACAAGATATACTTGCAGGAGTGAAGGGTTAATTCATGATGTTTTTGGGAGGATGACATATGGAACGTATCCGCATTGAGGACGATTTTTGGAATCGCTATACGGAGCTTGTAAGAAATACGGTGATCCCTTACCAATGGGAGGCGCTGAACGATCGTATTAAAGATGCGGAGCCCAGCTGCGCGATCCGCAATTTTCGGATTGCCGCAGGCCTGGAAGAGGGCGAGTTCGGGGGAATGGTGTTCCAGGACAGCGATTTGACCAAGTGGCTGGAAGCGGTGGGGTATTCGCTGGGCCATCATCCGGACCCCGCTTTGGAGCGGACGGCCGACGAGGCGATTGAGCTGATTGCGCAGGCGCAGCGCGATAACGGTTACATGAATACGTACTATGCGATCAAGGAACCCGGAAAAGAATGGACCAATCTGCACGAATGCCACGAGCTGTACTGCGCAGGGCATTTGATCGAAGCCGCCGTAGCCTATTTCCACGGAACCGGGAAAAGAAAGCTGCTGGATATCGCGTGCAAATTCGCGGATCATATCGATTCCGTATTCGGCCCGGAAGAAGGCAAGCTGCAAGGATATTGCGGGCATCAGGAAATAGAGCTGGCGCTGGTCAAATTGTATCAGGCGACCGGAGAATCGCGCTATTTGCGGTTAAGCCAGTATTTTATCGATCAGCGGGGGCAGGAGCCGAATTATTTTCATCTGGAGTGGGAGCGAAGAGGGCGCACCAGCCACTGGGTGCAGGGGATTACCGCCAAGCCAGACCTCGCCTACACTCAAAGCCATCTTCCGGTGCGCGAGCAATCGGTCGCTGTCGGGCATTCCGTGCGCGCCGTCTACATGTATACGGCTATGGCGGATTTGGCCCGCTTGACCGGCGATCGGGAATTGGCGGAAGCGAGCCGGCGGCTGTGGAGCAATATGACCGGGCGGCAAATGTACATTACCGGCGGCATCGGCTCGACCCATCATGGCGAAGCGTTCTCCTTCGACTACGATCTTCCGAACGATACGGTGTACGCGGAAACTTGCGCATCGATCGGGCTTATTTTTTTCGCGCAGCGCATGCTGCAGCTGGAGCCTAAGAGCGAGTATGCAGACATGATGGAACGCGCGCTGTACAACAACGTGCTTGGCAGCATGGCGCTGGACGGCAAGCATTTTTTTTACGTGAATCCGCTTGAAGTATGGCCGGAGGCGAGCGCTAAAAATCCGGGCAGACGCCACGTCAAGGCGGTCCGGCAAAAATGGTTCGGCTGCTCCTGCTGCCCTCCGAATGCGGCAAGGCTGTTAAGCTCCTTGAACGACTATATTTATACCGTCGACAAGCCGGCGAACACCGTTTATACTCATCTGTTTATCGGCAGCTCGGCGTCGCTGCAAACCGATGCCGGAGAAGTGACGCTGAAGCAGCGTGCCGAACTGCCCTGGAGCGGCAAAGTAACGTTCGAGATCGATTCCGCGCCGGAAACCCCGGTAACGCTCGCGCTTCGGATTCCCGAATGGAGCAGGGGCGAAGCCGTCATGATCATTAACGGGACCCCCGAGCCGTATACCGTGAAGGACGGCTATGCGCTGGCAGCGAGAGTGTGGAAGCAAGGGGATCGTGTGGAATGGAAATTGGCGATGGACATTCAATTGCTGGAAGCCAACCCGCAGATCCGGGCCAATGCCGGCAAAGCTGCGATTCAGCGCGGGCCGCTGGTCTACTGCCTGGAAGAAATCGACAACGGAAGCCCCGTTTCGGCGATTTCGATATCGGCGGACTCCAGGCTTGCTGCCGTTCGCGAGGAGCAATTTCCGGGAGGCGCAATCGTCATTGTAGGGGAAGGACACGCCGATGACGCGTCTTCCTGGGCGGATCAGCCGTACCGGCCTCTGGTCCGGCATACGCAGTCTTTTCGCTGGAAAGCCGTGCCGTACTATTTGTGGGGCAACCGGGGGCAGGGCGAAATGAGCGTATGGGTACGATATGGGATAGATTGCCGCAAGTGATCCTGATTCAATCACAGTTAAGCCCACATCTTGATGATAAGGTGTGGGTTATTGCCGATTAAGAGGCTCGTTCAGGCGGAAAAGAGAGTTCTAAATCGCGGGGCAAACCATAAAATTTAGTTAAACGATTAAACCTATAAATGATTTTACACAAAAAATAAAGCGCTATCATATTGTAAAATGAGATGGAATCCCTTATAATTTAGTTAAACGTATAACTAATAGAGGGATAAATAATGAAAAAACCAACCATTAAAGATGTAGCCAAAGCCGCAGGCGTCTCAACGGCAACTGTCTCCTACGCATTAAACGGCAGGGTTGACAAGGTGTCGGCGGAAACGATCGAACGCATCAAGACGATCATTGAAACGATCAACTACATTCCTGATTTCTCTGCAAGAAGCCTGGTCAAAAATCAATCGAAGCTCATCGGCATCGTTATTCCGCAGACGGAATCGCATAAACAGCTCATTCTTGAAAATCCTTTCTACAGCGAAATGATCAGCGGCATTGAGAGCAAGCTGCGCGAGTACGGTTACCATTTGTTATTATCCGGCGTGAATCAGGGCGAGAGCTATTTGGACCTGTCGGTCCAGCGGAACCTGGACGGCGCTATTATGATGGGGATATATCCGGAGCAGTTTTATGACGGATTCAAGAAAATCAACATCCCAATCGTGCTGATCGATAGCTATATTAACGACAGTTATTTTAAACGGATCGGCATCGACGACGAGTACGGAGGTTATTTGGCGACGAAGTATTTGATCGACAAAGGGCATTCGAATATTGGGTTGATTACAGGGGCGATTCGCCGGGACGGTGTCGTGGAAAAACGCTTTCTCGGCTACAAGCGGGCAATACGCGAAGCGAACTTTTTCTACAATCCGGATTATGTGTTTGAAGATTCGATGAGCTATGAGCACGGGATGGCGGCAGGGCAACTAATTGCAAGTAAACATCCGGAAATTACAGCCGTGTTTGCTACGGGCGATATGGTCGCATTCGGAGCGATTCGCAGCCTGATGGATGTGGGCAAAAGAGTGCCTGAAGATATATCGGTCATCGGCTTTGACGATATATCGATGTCCAAAATGTTTCTGCCGCCCCTCACAACAATCCGTCAAAATATTACCGAAAAGGGAGCAATTGCAGCCGAACATCTCATCAATATGATTCAGGGAAGCGGCGGGCAGGAAACGAATGAAATCATGCTGCCGCTTGCGATTATGGAAAGAGGTACGGTCAGACGGAGGGAGTAGTCCTCTCTCGGGAGCCGGGAAAAGGAGAATGACATGGTAGGACAAAAGCGATTTTCCAGAATGGCTGTCATCATCGGATTCTTATTCCCAAGTTTGGCGGGATTGCTTTTCTTCCAGCTTATCCCGATGCTTTCCTCGGCTGTGATTTCCTTCACCGATTGGGATTTGCTTACGCCGGCCAAGTTCGTCGGACTGGATAATTACAGCGAAGCTTTGCATGATGAGAAAACGCTTACATCCCTTTTGAACATTCTTCAATATATCGTAGGTTATATTCCTTCCGTGCTCGTGTTCGGCTTGTTGTTTGCAGTACTGCTGAATCGGAAGCTGAGAGGCGTTAAGCTGTACCGGATTTTCATCTTCGTGCCGGTCATCACCTCGTGGGTTGCCGTTTCCATCGTATGGCGCTGGCTGCTCAATGGTCAGAACGGACTCATTAACTACCTGTTGTCGCTGGTCGGGATTCAAGGTCCTGTGTGGCTTCAAGATTTCGTATGGGCAATGCCCTCGATTATCGCAGTGAGCGTATGGAAAGACATCGGGTATGTGACCGTGATTTTGCTTGCGGGCTTGCAGGATATCTCCGATGACTACTATGAAGCGGCGACGATCGACGGAGCCGGAGGATTTCAGCAATTTTTCCGGGTGACGCTTCCGCTGCTTACGCCGAGCATTTTCTTCGTGCTTGTCATTTCGCTGATCAATGGCTTCCAACTGTTCGATCAGGTGCTGGTGATGACAAACGGAGGTCCGGCCGGGCAAACGAGTACGCTCGTGCAGCAAATTTATGGAAACGCCTTCCAAAGTTATAAAATGGGTTTTGCTTCCGCGCAGTCCTGGATCTTGTTCGTTATTATTTTCGCAGTCACGGTCGTTCAACAGCAGCTTCAGAAAAGGTGGGTTACCTATGACCGATAAATATATGCCATATCGGAACCTGCTGTCGCATATGATTTTGCTCGCAGCGGCTGTCGTTCTCGTGTTCCCGTTTGTTTGGATGTTGTCCGGATCTTTCAAAGACAGCCTGGAGGTCGTTCGGATGCCGCCCAATCTCATTCCCGATACATTCAAGTTCAGCAATTATGTTGAAATTGCCAAGTACTTTCCGATCTATCGTTTCTTAGGCAACAGCATTGGCGTATCGGCCGTGACAACGATTGCTCAGGTGGTTGTGTGCGCGATGGCGGCGTTCGTTTTCGCCAAAATTCCATTTCGGGGCAGGGAGCCGTTATTTGTACTCTACCTGATCACGATGATGATTCCGATGCAGGTGACGATGACCCCGCTCTTTATCGTCTTTCAGAAGCTGCACTTGACGAACACGTATCCGGGTCTCATTTTGCCCGGCATTTTCAGCGCTTACGGCACATTCCTGCTAAGACAGCATATCATGACGATTCCCGATCCGCTGGTCGAGGCGGCAAGGATGGACGGAGCTTCCTATGTACGGGTGTTTGCGAGTATCATACTCCCGCTCAGCAAACCCGCCCTAGCCACGTTGGCGATCTTTGCTTTCATGGCATCGTGGAACAATTTCTTATGGCCTCTTATCATCACGAGCGACAAGGAACTGATGACCCTTCCGATCGGGCTGAGCAAGCTGCAAGGCAGATGGGCGACGGAATGGAACATTTTGATGGCGGGCAATGTCATTAGCTTTATTCCGATTTTCGTCGTGTTCTTGTTCGCATCGCGATATTTCATTAAGGGCATGACCATGAGTGGCGTAAAAGGATAATGAGAGGGGGGATGCGCTTACCGCGGGGAAGGCGTGCATGGTTGGTAATGAAGACTCAGACAAAATTTCATGTGAAGAGAGGGTTCTGCATGGGTGCCCGAAAAACAGGTTGGGTCGTTGCGTTAAGCGTCATTGTTTCACTTGCGGCAGCGGGGTGCGGGTCGGATCGTAAACCGGAAGCGTCGTCTCAGGCGACTCCGAAACAGGACGCAACTGCGCCGGGGGCAACACAGGAGGCGAAGAAAGATCCGGTTACGCTCAAGTTCATGCAGTACACCGCAAGCGGCTCTCAAGAGCAGACGCTCGGCGATATGGTGAAAGCGTTCGAAGCCGCAAATCCCGGCGTGAAGGTCAAAGTGGATATCGTCGATTATAACAACTACTACACGAAACTCAATACACAGCTTGCATCGGGGGATGCGCCTGACGTATTCGAGGTCGGATACGAAAACTTCGTCTCTTATGCCGCCAAAAATACATTAAAAGACTTGACCCCGATCATTGCGCAGGACGCAGCGTTCAAACCGGACATTTACAAAGGTCTCGCCTATGATTCTTTCAAATACAATAGCAAGCAATACGGGGTTGTAGAGTCGTTTTCGGATGTCGTTCTTTTCTACAATAAGGACTTGTTTGACAAAAAGCAGGTTGGTTATCCGAAGGCGGATTGGACGTGGAAAGAGGAGCTGGAAGCGGCTCAGAAGCTGACCGACGCCAAAAGCGGCGTCTGGGGCACTTATTCGCCGATCCAATTCTATGAGTTCTACAAAACGATCTCGCAGAACGGCGGAGGCATCTGGAGCGCAGACGGCAAGCCAACGGTTAACAGCAAGGAGAACATCGAAGCTTTGAACTGGATGTTGGATAAAGCCAGAAAGTATAAAGTATCTCCTCCGCTGAACGACGACACCTTCAACCAGCCGGACGCGGATTTGAACGCCTTCAAAGCGGGCAAAATCGCGATGCTGCGCGGCGGTATTTGGAATTTCGGCCGATTTGCGGATGCGCCGTTCAAATGGGATATTGCGCTGGAGCCGGGCAATACGAAGAAAGCGCATCATTTCTTTGCCGACGGTCTTGTCGTTTCAGATAAAACGAAGAATGCGGAAGCCGCTTGGAAGTTTATTAAATTCATGTCCTCCGACCCTGCGGTTGTGAGTAAGCGGATCGAGAAGGGCTGGAGCGTTCCGGCGGTTTCCGATGAGAAAGCGATGGAGGCTTATTTCAAACAAACGCCACCTGAATCGAAGAAAGTCGTGCTTGAAGCGCTGAATACACTTGTGCTTACGCCAGTCGGTCCGATTCCGGACAAATGGAGCGATTTGACGAAAGCGATCGGCGATGAAATCGATAAAGCAAAGCTGAAGCAGGACTACACGGCGGAAAAGGCGCTGAATGAAGCGCAAGCCAAGATTGAGAAGCTGGCAAGTAAATAACAGGCAGACTTGGAGTCGGCATGGAGGGGCATTGTTGCGGCAACTGCCCCTTTTGGTTTCCCTAATAAGAACGTTAGCAAGGAGGATTTTATTGTGAATAAACCGGATTTGCAGCAGTATGCGAACGTTGAGATCGATGCTTTAACAGGAGAACTGGCGATAGGCGGACAGAAGGCTGGTTTTCGCGAAGCGGCATTTTTAAGCTATGCGTTCGTGCGGCGTGGAGAGCCGGATCGGGCGCTGCCGTTGTTAAGGGTTTTATGCGGAAGCAAGCGTCTGGAACAAGCGGCGCTGACGGATCAAGCGCTGGTGCTGTGGGCTGCCGGCGAGTATCTTAAGGCGAGTGATGACGAATCTTTCGGCGCGGAAATTCAGGAGTTTATTCATGCTGCGGTTCGGCTGATCGATGCAAATTGGAAAAAACCGCAGCCTCATTGGCTGCAAGGGGAAAATCAAGGCATCTATCTTAGTCACCTTGCCATATATTTTGCGGCCATCCAATCGAATATGCAGCACGGTGCAGGCGAAATAGGCTTGCATTTGATGAAGTCGTTACGAGAACTCCTTTTTGCTAAGTTTATTAAAAATGGAAGGGTTGTCAGCCAACTTGGGGATACGGCGATTCACGGAGAAATTACCGCTGCGGCTATTCCCTTCGGAATGCTTGGTATTGAAGACCGAATTCTGATAGAGGCGCTGTATAAACTGGAAGAGACGCTTGTCGGCAAGGGCGTTAGACTGTGGGAGAGCGACACCTATTTCGGCGGCTGTGAGCGGCCTGATGTGACTTGCCTCTTGGCTTGGTACTACGCCAAAAAAGGCGATACAGTGCGGGCGAAGGAACTGCTGGCCCGGGTAGAGGCGCTGCAAGAGGAGCAGGGCGCGCTTTATGAGGTGGATATGACGACGGCGAAGGAGCCGCTGATGCTTGATTATTGGCGTGAGCGGATGCAGGGGCAAGAGCAAGGGCAAGAGCAAGGGCAAGAGCAAGGGCAAGGGCAAGAGCAAGGGCAAGGGCAAGGGCTGCCGCCCATCAGCACATGGTGCGCTGTGCTGATGGAATTGGCGCAGACTGCGCTTGTGTCAGGCGCAGGTGCGCACGCGAGCGCGGACAGCGTCGCGCTCATACATATGCCTACAGGTTACGACGATCCGTACGTAACCTTGGCTTGCGAGCGGTTCCCCCGCCAGCCCGAAGCGGGCGATGCGGTGGTGGTGCATCTGCTGACGCAGCCGTTCCAGCCGAGTCAGGCGGTTTCGGTGCAGGCCGTCGTTGGCGGTATTCCGGCGGCGCAAGCTGTTCCGGCCGTCGTCAAAGTGCTCGCCGGCGGGGAGAAGGTCTGGGAAGCGCAGCTGGGCCCTTACCTCGCGGGTGACGAGGTCAGCTATGCTTTTGCGCTTCAGGCCGGGGGGAAGTCGGCAGTTTCGCCGACTTATGGCTTTAAGGTCCGGTCATGGACGGCGCTGGAGCGCGTCCATGCGATGTACGAGACGACGAATGGCTTCGTCGTCGAGCTGGCCGGCGCAGACATGGCGCAGCCGTCTGTGCTGGCATTCCGCGCCGAGGCCGGCGGCGCGGTGCGGATAACGTTCGCCACAGCGGGCGAACGGGCATACGCCCGGCGCGTGCAGCAGGCAGCGCTGCAGATGGGACGCGCACGGCTGGAAGCCGGCGTGCGCGAGGGGAAGCTTGCGCTGGCCTTGCGCAGCGCGGAGGGTTTGCTTGCCGAAGGCTTCGCCGCCGAAGGGAAGCCGCTGATCGAAGCGTTGACCGACGGCTCGGGAACGGTCCATAAGTTGCGGCTCAACATGAAGACGAGGCCGGAGCACCGCTGGTTCGGCATGGGGGAACGTTTTGCCCATTACGAATACTCCGGACAGGAGGTGGATCAGTATGTGTACAACCAGTACCGGGATCAAGGCTTGAAAACCTACATGCCCGTTCCTTTTGCCATCTCATCGGGAGGGTATGCCATTTTTGTGGATACAGCGCTTTATTCTGCGTTCCGATTTCATACAAGATTATCCGATTTGGTAGAAGTAGAAGCGGACGTTTCGCGGGTGAATCAGCAACTGGTCGTTTATTTATTTGCCGGGAAACCTCTGGATATGATCGGACAATTTACGGATATTACCGGCAAGCCCGCACTGCCGCCCAAGTGGTCGTTCGGTCCGTGGATGTCGAGCAATAACTGGGACTCGCAGAACGAGGTCATGAAGCAAGCGGAGTTAACCGCCAAATACGAGATACCGTCAACAGTGCTTGTCATCGAGCAGTGGAGCGACGAGGCGACGTTCTATATTTTTAACGATGCGCAGTATGAGGTGCAGGACGGCAGTCAGCCGTTCCGCTATGGCGACTTCCAATTCCCGGAGTGGGGGCGCTGGCCGAATCCGCGAGGGATGGTTGAAGAACTTCACAACCAAGGGTTGAAGGTGCTTTTATGGCAGATACCAATTCATAAGTTTATGTATGGTGTCGCCCATGGCCAGCGCGATCGCGATGAAATAACTTTGCTTGAGCATGGCTTTTGCGTGAAAACAGCCCAAGGGGAGCCGTTTACACTCCCTTATAACTGGTTCAAAGATTGCCACATTATCGATTTTACCAATCCTGATGCGGTCAAATGGTGGTTCGATAAACGCCAGTATCTGCTTGATGAAATCGGCGTGGACGGTTTCAAAACCGACGGCGGCGAGTTCGTCTTCGGCCACGATCTCCAGTTCCACGATGGCTCCACCGGTCGCGAAATGCGTAATTTATACCCGAATTTGTATGTGGGCAGTTATTATGATTTTGTTCAACAGCATACCAAAGAAGGCGGCATTACGTTCAGCCGTGCAGGATACACCGGGGCGCAGCGGTATCCGCTGCATTGGGCGGGCGACGAGCGTTCGACCTTCCAGGCGTTTCGCTCCTCGATGATTGCCGGCCTGTCGAGCGGTATGTCGGGCATCCCTTTCTGGGGCTGGGATTTGGGCGGTTTTCATGGCGATATTCCGACAGCGGAACTGTTCGTGAGATCCGCCCAGATGGCGGCATTTTGCCCCGTGATGCAATATCATGCCGAGACGAAAGGCGAGTTCAATCAGGACCGGACCCCGTGGAACATTGCCGAACGGACAGGACAGCAGATCGTTATTGAGCTGTACAAAAAATATGCGGACATTCGAATGAACCTTTTGCCATACATTTATGATCAGGCCATCCGCGCGAGCCGAACGGGTCTGCCGATGATGCGCGCCATGTCGCTGCAATATCCGGCCGATGCGCATTGTACGGAAATGATCAGCGAGTACATGTTCGGCGAACACCTGCTCGTTGCTCCGGTTACGGAAGAGGGACATCGTGTGAAGGAGGTTTATTTCCCGGAGGGGACATGGCTCTCACTGTTTGATCAGGAGGAAGTTGCAGGCCCGCGTCTGCTGAAAGTCGCTGCAGGTATCGAGAAAATTCCTGTCTACCAAAAGGAAGACAGCGTGATCGCGATCAACTTGGCGGAGAATTACAAACTCGGCGGTCATGTCGGTAATCGGGTGGATGGTTATGAACACTTATGTTTCCGCGTATATGTCAAGGCAGAGCTTCAAGAAGAATTCCAGGATGATTTGGGCAACAAAGTGACCATTTCTGCGCAAAGGGAAGGTAAACGGATTCGTCTGGGCTGGTCGAGCAGTGTGCAGCAGCAGTTGACATTTCTTCTGTATTGGCCGGAAAGTGCGCAATCGGTCCTCTTGAATGGTTTCGAGCTGACGCTTGCGGCGCAGGTTGAGCAGCTGCTGCCAGGAAGTTACTGTCTAAGGGACAGAGAGGTGATGTTCTGTACCAGGGATTCAGCGGGAAGTTTGGTGATCGAAGGTTGATCGTCATGGAAATGCAGCCGGAAAATATGCGGTGTTATTCATGGCAGTCTCGAAGAGCTTATGTTCGGACTGCCCAATCCGGAGAGGGGGGATGCCTGGAAGAAGGCGCGCAGGCTTGGAAAAGACGATGCGGCAGCAGTCGGTCAGTTCTCATCCATAGTTTGTCAATCATTCGACATGAAAGGGGAAATAATCATGCTCGCAAGGAAAATACTATCATCAGTGAAGTTCGGTTCTTCTTTGTTGCTCTGTTTTTTCCTGCTTGTTCCAAGTGCTTATGCGATCGATGGCGTATACCACGCTCCCTACGGGATTGACGATCTTTATGACATTCAGACTACCGAGCGGAGTCCGAGAGATCCGGTAGCGGGCGAGACGGTGTATATCAAAATTACGACCTGGCCGATTGAATCCGGACAAACGGCTTGGGTGACCTGGACCAAAAACGGCGTCAATCAGACGCCGGTAGGAGCGGCCTACAAATACAACAGCGGCAACAATACGTATTGGGAGGCGAACCTTGGCAGCTTTGCCAAAGGGGATGTGATCGCCTATACCGTTCATGGCAACAAAGATGGCGCAAACGAAAAGACCGTCGGACCGTTCACCTTCACGGTAACGGACTGGGAGTCTGTCAGCAGCATAAGCTCCGTGACCAATAACACGAACCGCATTGTACTGAACGCGGTGCCGAACACAGGAACGCTAACGCCGAAAATCAACATTTCTTTCACGGCAGACGATGTGTTCCGCGTGCAAGTTTCTCCGACAGGGACAGGGACGCTCAGCAGCGGATTAAGCAACTATTCCGTGTCGGATACGGCGTCCACCGCTTGGATTACGACATCCAAACTGAAGATCAAGGTAGACAAAAATCCATTCCGGCTTAACGTCTACAAACCGGACGGCACGACGCTTATCGCACGCCAATATGACAGCACGACGAATCGGAACCTGGCTTGGCTGACCAACGGCAGCACAATCATTAACAAGGTGGAAGATCATTTCTACACACCTGCATCCGAGGAGTTTTTCGGGTTCGGCGAGCACTACAACAACTTCCGCAAGCGCGGAAATAATGTAGACACATATGTATACAATCAATACAAAAATCAGAATGACCGCACGTATATGGCGATCCCTTTTATGCTGAACAGCAGCGGTTACGGTATATTTGTAAACTCTACGTATTATTCCAAATTCCGTTTGGCGACAGAACGTTCGGATATGTACAGTTTTACGGCGGATACGGGAGGCAGCGCCAATTCGACGCTCGATTACTACTTCATCTATGGCAATGACTTGAAAGGCGTCGTCAGCAATTATGCCACGATTACCGGCAAGCCCGCGGCATTGCCGAAATGGGCCTTTGGTTTATGGATGTCGGCCAATGAGTGGGACCGTCAAACGAAAGTATCGACGGCGATTTCGAACGCGAATACCAACAATATCCCGGCGACGGCCCTCGTTCTTGAGCAGTGGAGCGATGAGAATACATTCTATATTTTCAATGATGCCACGTATACGCCCAAAACAGGCGGCGCTTCGTTTGCCTACACGGATTTCACGTTCCCTTCCGGCGGCAGATGGACGGATCCGAAGGCGATGGCGGACAACGTGCATAGCAATGGGATGAAACTTGTGTTATGGCAAGTGCCTATTCAGAAATGGACCTCAACGCCCTATACCCAGAAGGACAACGACGAGGCTTACATGATTGCCCAGAACTATGCTGTAGGCAATGGCAGCGGCGGGCAATACCGCATACCGGACGGCCAGTGGTTCGGCAACTCGCTGCTGCTTGATTTCACGAATGTGAATGCGAAAAACTGGTGGATGTCCAAACGCGCTTATTTGTTTGACGGCGTTGGCATCGACGGCTTCAAAACCGATGGCGGCGAGATGGTCTGGGGACGCTCGAACACGTTCTCGAACGGCAAAAAAGGCGACGAAATGCGCAATCAGTATCCGAACGAGTACGTGAAGGCGTATAACGAATACGCGCGTTCGAAGAAAAGCGATGCCGTCAGCTTCAGCCGTTCCGGCACGCAAGGCGCGCAGGCGAATCAAGTCTTCTGGTCCGGCGACCAAGAGTCGACGTTCGGCGCATTTCAGCAGGCCGTATCGGCCGGATTGACCGCCGGAATGTCCGGCGTTCCTTATTGGAGTTGGGATTTGGCGGGCTTCACAGGCACGTATCCAACGGCTGAACTGTATAAACGCGCGACCGAGATGGCTGCCTTCGCTCCGGTGATGCAGTTCCATTCCGAAGCCAACGGCAGCTCAGGCACGAACGAAGAGCGTTCTCCTTGGAATGCGCAGGCCCGCACAGGGGACAACACCATTATTAGCCATTTTGCGAAATATACGAATACCCGGATGAATCTGCTCCCTTACATTTACAGCGAAGCGAAGAAATCGAGCGATACCGGCGTGCCGATGATGCGCGCCATGGCCCTTGAATATCCGACCGACAGCAATACGTACGGTTTGACGCAGCAGTATATGTTCGGCGGCAGCCTGCTTGTCGCTCCTGTTATGAATCAAGGCGAGACGAACAAAAGCATCTATCTCCCGCAGGGGGACTGGATCGATTTCTGGTACGGCGCGCAGCGTCCGGGAGGGCGCACGATCAACTATACCGCAGGCGTGGATGATCTTCCTGTGTTTGTGAAGTCAGGCAGCATTATTCCGATGAATCTGAACGCGCAATACCAAATCGGCGCAACCATAGGCAATAACCTTACAAGCTATACCAACCTGGCTTTCAGAATTTATCCGCTCGGTACGACGGCTTACGATTGGAATGACGATATCGGCGGTTCGGTCAAAACCTTCACGTCCACCGAGCAGTATGGTCTGAACAAAGAGACGGTCAGCGTGCCTGCGATCAATGCGGCCAAGACGCTGCAAGTGTTCACGACGAAACCGTCTTCTGTGACTGTAGACGGTTCGCCGATGACAGCGTATAGCTCGCTTAGCTCACTAATAGGAGCTTCAGCAGGCTGGTACTATGATACCGTTCAGAAATTCACCTATGTTAAGCTCGGCGCAAGCGCGTCCGCTCAATCGGTCGTCTTAAACGGCGTCAACAAAGTGGAATACGAAGCCGAGTTTGCCGCGCAAACAGGCGTTTCCACGAATACGAATCATACCGGCTATACAGGAACGGGCTTCGTGGACAATTTCGAAACAACGGGCGATTCCGTGACCTTTGACGTCTCTGTAAAAGCTGCCGGCACCTTCGCGTTGAAAGTGCGCTATGCTTCGGGAGCCGGCAGCGGATCGCGCGCCATTTATGTCAATAACGCCAAGGTGACGGATTTATCGCTGCCGCAAACAGCGAATTGGGACACATGGGGGACGGCTGCGGTCAATGTGACCCTGAATGCCGGCTGGAATACGGTGAAAGTCAGCTACGACGGCACCAGTTCGCTCGGTATTAATCTGGATAACATCGCGATCCAAGAACAGTAAAAGCAGGGAGGGCTTGTCCCTCCCGCATTCCAAAAGCGAAAGGCGGTATAAATCATGAGTCTACGGAACAATCAAGTTCCGCGCGTCCTCTCTATGTTGGCAGTATGCACGCTGATTGGCTCTACCTTTACCTTTCTTCCCGCGCCCCCTGCTCGCGCTTATGTAAGCTCGCTCGGCAATTTGCTTTCGTCGAGCGTTTCCGGGGATACTTTGACGCTAACCGTTGATAACGGCGCGGAGCCAAGCGATGACATTCTGGTCATTCAAGCTGTACAGAACGGCATCCTGAAGGTGGACTATCGTCCGAATGGCGTGACGCCAAGCCCGGATACGCCGATGCTGGACCCGAACAAAACATGGGCGGCCGTCGGAGCGACGATAAATACGGTTTCCAATCCAATGACGGTCACGACTCCGAATATGAAGATCGAGATCACCAAAAATCCCGTGCGCATGACGGTGAAAAAGCCGGACGGTACGGCACTGTTCTGGGAACCTTCCAGCGGCGGGGTGTTTTCGGATGGCGTTCGCTTCGTTCATGCCGGCGGGGACAACATGTACGGCATCCGCAGCTTCAACGCTTTCGATGGCGGCGGCGACCTGCTGCGGAACAATTCCAGTCACGCCGCCCATGCCGGCGAGCAGGGAGATTCCGGGGGGCCGCTCATTTGGAGTACGGCAGGTTATGGTCTGCTTGTCGACAGCGACGGCGGCTATCCGTATACGGATGACGCTACCGGTAAAATGGAGTTTTACTACGGCGGCACGCCTGCGGAAGGACGGCGCTATACGAAGCAGGACGTCGAATACTACATCATGCTCGGCACGCCGAAGGATATTATGTCCGGCGTCGCCGAGATTACCGGCAAACCGCCGATGCTGCCGAAGTGGTCCTTGGGATTCATGAATTTCGAGTGGGATACGAATCAAACGGAATTTACGAATAATGTCGATACGTACCGCGCCAAAAACATTCCCATCGACGCCTATGCCTTCGATTACGATTGGAAGAAGTACGGGGAGAACAACTACGGCGAATTCGCATGGAACACCACGAATTTCCCTTCCGCCGCCTCGACGGCGCTCAAATCGGCAATGGATGCCAAAGGCATCAAAATGATCGGCATTACGAAACCGCGGATCGTGACCAAGGATGCTTCGAACACGGCGACGATTCAAGGGACGGATGCGGCGAACGGCGGCTATTTTTACCCGGGACATAGCGAATATCAGGACTATTTCATCCCCGTGAAGGTACGCAGCATCGATCCTTACAATGCCGGCGAGCGGACATGGTTCTGGAATCACTCCAAGGATGCGTTGGATAAAGGCATTGCGGGATGGTGGAACGATGAGACGGATAAAGTATCATCGGGCGGAGTGACTTATTGGTTCGGCAATTTCACGACGGGCCATATGTCGCAAACGATGTACGAGGGTCAGCGCGCTTATACGGGCAATGCGCAGCGTGTTTGGCAAACAGCGCGCACCTTCTATCCGGGCGCACAGCGCTACGCGACGACGATCTGGTCTGGCGACATCGGCATTCAGTACAACAAGGGGGAACGCATCGATTGGGCGGCAGGCATGCAGGAGCAGCGAGCCGTTATGCTGTCATCCGTAAATAACGGCCAAGTGAAATGGGGCATGGATACCGGGGGGTTCAACCAGCAGGACGGCACGACGAACAATCCGAATCCGGACCTGTATGCAAGGTGGATGCAGTTTAGCTCGCTTACGCCTGTTTTCCGCGTTCACGGCAACAATCACCAGCAGCGCCAGCCCTGGTATTTTGGATCGACCGCAGAGGAAGCGGCCAAAGAAGCGATTCAGCTGCGCTACTCCCTGATTCCTTACATGTATGCTTATGAAAGAAGCGCCTACGAGAACGGAAATGGGCTCGTAAGGCCGCTCATGCAGGATTATCCGACCGATCCGAATGTCAAAAACGATACGGACGCCTGGATGTTCGGCGATTGGCTGCTGGCCGCTCCGGTAGTGGATAAACAGCAGACCGCCAAAGATATTTATTTGCCGTCCGGCACATGGATCGATTATGCGCGCGGCAATGTGCTGACCGGCGGTCAGACGATTCACTACGCCGTGAATCCGGATACGCTAACGGACATTCCTCTTTTCATCAAAAAAGGAGCGATCATTCCTACGCAAAAGGTGCAGGATTATATAGGACAATCTTCCGTGACCTCCGTCGATGTGGATGTATTCCCGGATACATCGCAAAGCAGCTTCACCTATTATGACGATGACGGAGCCAGTTATAACTATGAGAACGGCACTTATTTCAAGCAAAATATGACTGCGCAAGACAACGGCTCAGGTACGCTTAGCTTCACGTTAGGGGCCAAAAGCGGCAGCTACATCCCTGCCCTGCAATCTTATATCATCAAGCTCCACGGAGCTGCTGGAACCGCGGTGACGAATAACAGTACGGCCATGGCATCCTATGCCGGCTTGGAAGCATTGAAAGCCGCTTCAGGCGAAGGCTGGGCGAAAGGCAAGGACGTATACGGCGACGTCACTTTCGTAAAATTGTCGGCGGGAGCAGCTTCCGCCAAGGCCATCGCCGTGACCGGAAGCAGCTCCGTGAGCGCGGCCGTTATGCAATACGAAGCTGAAGATGCATCGCTTTCGGGCATCACAGCGTCAACTAAAGCGACGGTGAACACGAACCATGCCGGATACACGGGAACAGGCTTCGTGGATGGGCTCGGCAATGCGGGAGCGGGTGCGACGTTTTATCCGAAAGTGCAAACAGGCGGCGATTATAACGTTACGCTGCGTTATGCTAACGCTTCAGGTTCGGCCAAGACGATGAGCATCTTCGTCAATGGCAAGCGAGTAAAGTCAACGTCGCTTGCGAATTTAGCGAATTGGGACACGTGGTCGACCCAAGCCGAGACGCTGCCCCTGACGGCGGGCATGAACGTTGTCACGTACAAATATTACAGTGAAGCGGGCGATAGCGGTAACGTTAGCATCGACAACATCACGGTGCCGTTCGCGCCTGCGGTAAGCAAATACGAGGCAGAGAGCGCCGAGCTTTCCGGAGGCAGCAGTATGGACACGAATCATTGGTACTACAGCGGCGCCGCATTTGTCGACGGCATGAGCGCACCCGGCGCGCAGGTGAAATACAATGTCAATGTGCCGAGCGCAGGCAGTTATCAAGTCGCGCTGCGCTATGCCAACGGCACGAACGCTGCGAAGACGCTAAGCACCTACGTGAACGGAACGAAGTTGGGTCAAACGAGCTTCGCGAGTCCGGGAAGCAACTGGAACGTTTGGCAGGACAACGTTCAAACCGTGTCGCTGAACGCAGGAGCTAACACCATCGCGTTCAAATATGATGCTGCCGATAGCGGCGGCATTAATCTGGATCGGATGCTGCTCTCGACAGCGGCGGCGGGAACGCCGGTTTCCGAGCAGAACCTGCTCGACAATGGCGGCTTTGAACGCGATACGAGCCAGAGCAGCAACTGGACCGAATGGCATCCCGGTACACAAGCGGTCGCTTACGGCATTGATAGCGGCTCGACAACGAATCCCCCGGAATCGCCATGGACGGGCGATAAGCGCGCTTACTTTTATGCGCCGGGCGCTTACAAGCAAAGCATTCATCAGACGATCAGCGTTCCAGTGAACAACGTGAAATACAAATTCGAAGCATGGGTCCGCATGAAAAATACGACGCCGACAACAGCGCGAGCGGAGATTCAAAATTACGGCGGTTCTGCCATATATGCCAATATCAGCAATGACGGTGTATGGAAGTATGTCAGCGTTAGCGACATTATGGTTACGAACGGTCAGATCGATATTGGCTTCTACGTCGATTCTCCGGGAGGCACAACGCTCCATATTGATGATGTTCGTGTAACCAAGCAATAAGCGGAAGCTCGGACTCCCTCATGAGGCTAAATCGATAAAGTGTTTGGGCTGAGAAAGACCACCGGGCAATCCGCGATCCCGATGGTCTTTTGTCGTTTGGCGACTGGAAGAAGGCGAAATGAGCGTATGGGTGCGATATGGGATAGATTGCCACAAGTAATATTTATAAAATCTATGTTCATCGGCGTAAAGGTCTGGTATGTTTAATAATGGTACATAATTTATTGTCGGAGTGGAAATATGGAAAACAAGAACCGCACTTTAATTGTAGATGGCATGGCCTTATTATTCAGAGGCTTTTACGCGCAATCGTACGGAGGGTATGTCCGCAAAACGAGCAGCGGCATCCCCACGAACGCCATTTTCGGTTTTATTCATTATTTGTTCGATGCCATCAAGGAGTTTCAACCTACGCATCTGCTCTGCTGCTGGGACTTGGGCAGCTCTACGTTTCGGACCGAGATGTACGACGGCTACAAAGCGAACCGGGCCGAGGCGCCGGAAGAGCTGGTCCCCCAGTTCAGCCTGGTCAAAGAGGTTGTGGATGCGCTGGGGATACCGAATTTCGGCGCGCCCGGTTTTGAAGCCGACGACTGTATAGGCACGATTGCCGGCCAAATCAGCGCCGAGACGGAAGTGCTCATATTGACCGGCGACCATGATATGCTTCAACTCATTACGGACCGCATTTCGGTCGTGATCATGAAAAAGGGCAAATCCAATTATCAAGTGTACACGCCGGCTGCTTTGTGGGAAGAGAAAGAGCTGCACCCCTCTCAAATTATCGATGTAAAAGCGTTTATGGGCGATACTTCCGATAATTACCCGGGTGTGCGCGGCATTGGCGAGAAAACGGCCCAAAAGCTTATTAAAACATACGGTTCCGTCCAAGGCGTATTGGACAATATGGAACAGTTATCGGCTAATGTTAAAACAAAAATCGAAAATGACACGGACATGCTGCACTTGTCCAAAGATTTGGCAACTATTAAAGTGGATGTTCCTATTCAATGCGTTTTTGAAGAATGCGTTTGGAAAATCAACAAGAGCGCCGCACTTCAAAAATTCGAAGAGCTTGAGTTTAACAGTTTGGTAAAATTAATCGGATAAGGAAAATAATGGAGACAAGCCGTTTGGTAATAACAGGCTGTGTCTCTATTTTTTTGCGCCAACGCAAAAGGGATTTGGAAAAAAGTGTAGAAATGATAAAAAAGACCTATAAACAGCTAAAAAACGCTGCTTTTTCATCAGGTGAATTGTCAGTATTGAACGAAGAGCGGGGCGAAAAAAGGGATTTACCGGCGAAAAGTGACTGAAATCCCACCCTGGGTTTTCAAAATTTAAGGAGGCGACTATGAAAGGGCTTTACAAAAGAACGGGCAATGCGGTTTTATCGGCGGTATTTGCGCTGCTTGTATGCGGCTTGCTGCCCGCGTATAACAGTTACGCGTCGACGACGGCGTCATTGTCCACGACTGCGGACTATTACGTAGATAATTCCGGGCACTATCCCTCAGGCGATACGACCGTCGATTTCAAGAACTTTAACTGGATCGGCAATTTTTACGACGTCGCTTACGGGAGCGCTCAGACGGTACTGAAATTCGACCTGACTTCGATTCCGAACGGTGCAACCGTTTCAAGCGCACAGCTTAAGCTGCGTGTAACGGCTTTGGGTGAGAATACGGTTGCCCCTTTCTTGAATGTATCCGGGTCTAATAACGACAGTTGGACGGAAAACGCGACAACGATTCCTTCCAAGGATGTGAACATAGCGTCCAATATTACGTCCGGCATTACAGTAGGACAGGATCTGGTCATTGATGTCAAAAGCTTTATAAACAGCCAGTTGTCCGGCGATAAAATCGCGACTTTGGTGCTGAGCGGCAGCACTTCGGGGGGGACGAGCCAATTCGCCATCGCCTCCAAGGAAACAGGAAGCAACGTGCCGACGTTAAGCGTCACCTATGACATTGCGGCGAGCAATCCGGTTGTTTCGTCAGTATCCGTTCCGGCTAACGGCGTGTACAGTACCGGGCAAAATTTGGACTTTACAGTGAATTTTGACCAAAATATTACCGTGGACACGTCGGGAGGCACGCCGTATTTGCCGCTGATAATCGGCTCCTCTCCCGTCAATGCGTCTTATGTATCCGGCTCGGGAACGCAAGCATTGATCTTTCGGTACACGCTGCAGAGTGGTCAGTTGGATAATAATGGTGTGACAGTCGGCGCTGCGCTGGCTCTAAACGGCGGCACACTTAAAGGTGCGGCCGGCAACGATGCGGGGACGGCGCTGAACAGCGTTGGCAGCACGAACGCGGTGCTGGTGGACGCGGTGGCGCCGACGGTGAGCAGCGTGAATGTGCCCGCAAGCGGGACGTACAAAGCGGGAGCGAATCTGGATTTCACCGTCAACTACAGTGAAAATGTAACGGTGAATATGACAGGCGGTACGCCGTACCTGCCTGTGACGATCGGTTCGACGACGGTGCATGCGTCGTATGTATCGGGCTCGGGAACAAGCGCGCTGTTGTTCCGGTACACGGTGCAGGCCGGAGACAACGACGCAGACGGCATTCAGCCCGGGGCTGGCGTGACACTGAACGGCGGCACGGTCAAAGACGCTGCAGGTAACGCTGCGGTCGCTGCGCTGAACGGTGTCGGCAGCACGAGCGCAGTGCTGGTGGACGCCGTGGCGCCGACGGTAAGCAGCGTGAATGTGCCAGCGAACGGGACGTACAAAGCCGGAGCGAATCTGGATTTCACCGTAAACTACAGTGAAAATGTAACGGTGAATACGGCAGGCGGCACGCCGTATCTGCCCGTGACAATCGGTTCCACGACGGTGCATGCGTCGTATGTATCGGGCTCAGGAACAAGCGCGCTGTTGTTCCGGTACACGGTGCAGGCCGGAGACAACGACGCAGACGGCATTCAGCCCGGGTCTGGCGTGACACTGAACGGCGGCACGGTCAAAGACGCTGCAGGTAACGCTGCGGTCGCTGCGCTGAACGGTGTCGGCAGCACGAACGCGGTGCTGGTGGATACAATTGCGCCGACGGTAAGCAGCGTGAATGTGCCAGCGAACGGGACGTACAAAGCGGGAGCAAATCTGGATTTCACCGTCAACTATAGTGAAAATGTAACGGTGAATACGGCAGGCGGCACGCCGTACCTGCCTGTGACGGTCGGTTCGACGACGGTGCAAGCGTCGTACGTGTCAGGTTCTGGAACGAACGCGCTGTTGTTCCGGTACGCGGTACTCAGCGGCGATGCGGATGCCGACGGCATAGCGGTCGGCAGTGCGATAGCCGCCAACGGCGGCACGGTCAAAGACGCTGCAGGCAACGATGCGGTTGCTGCGCTGAACAGCGTCGGCAGCACGAACGCGGTGCTGGTGGACGCGGTGGCGCCGACGGTAAGCAGCGTGAATGTGCCAGCGAACGGGACGTACAAAGCGGGAGCAAATCTGGATTTCACCGTCAACTATAGTGAAAATGTAACGGTGAATACGGCAGGCGGCACGCCGTATCTGCCCGTGACAATCGGTTCGACGACAGTGCAAGCGTCGTACGTGTCAGGTTCTGGAACGAACGCGCTGTTGTTCCGGTACGCGGTACTCAGCGGCGATGCGGATGCCGACGGCATAGCGGTCGGCAGTGCGATAGCCGCCAACGGCGGCACGGTCAAAGACGCTGCAGGCAACGATGCGGTTGCTGCGCTGAACAGCGTCGGCAGCACGAATGCGGTGCTGGTGGATGCGGTGGCGCCGACGGTAAGCAGCGTGAATGTGCCAGCGAACGGGACGTACAAAGCGGGAGCGAATCTGGATTTCACCGTTAACTACAGTGAAAATGTAACGGTGAATACGGCAGGCGGCACGCCATATCTGCCCGTGACAATCGGTTCGACGACAGTGCAAGCGTCGTACGTGTCAGGCTCAGGAACGAACGCGCTGTTGTTCCGGTACGCGGTACTCAGCGGCGATGCGGATGCCGACGGCATAGCGGTCGGCAGTGCGATAGCCGCCAACGGCGGCACGGTCAAAGACGCTGCAGGCAACGATGCGGTTGCTGCGCTGAACAGCGTCGGCAGCACGAATGCGGTGCTGGTAGATACGATTGCGCCGACGGTGAGCTCGGTCAGCGTGCCTGCGAACGGCACATACAGTGCCGGCGCGAATCTCGATTTTACGGTGAATTACAGCGAGCCGGTTGTGCTGAATACTTCAGGAGGGACCCCCTCCATTCAATTGCAGGTGGGCTCCTCGTTGGTTGAAGCCGTGTATGCCGAATCCGTGACGCCAAGTCAGCTGAAATTCCGCTATACGGTCCGCATGCAGGACCAGGACGAAGACGGGATCGGTGTCGCATCCGCTTCCCTGACATTAAACGGAGCGATAATCGCCGACAGGGCAGGCAATGCCGCCGATGCTGCGTTAAACAATATCGGAGCGCTTCAAAATGTGCTTGTAAGCAATCATCTTTCCATAACGCTTAGCGATACCGGCTGGACCAATCAAAACGTAACCGCCACAGTCGCCAGCGACCCGGGCAATCAAATCGAATACAAGCTCGGAACCGATGGAGTGTGGAGCAGCTACACCTCTCCTGTCATCGTTTCGCAGGAAGGGCTGACTGTTTTTTTCGCCAGAGCTATCGACCCGTCCAATCATGCGAGCGAACCTGTTTCGGCGGAAATACGAATCGACAAAACGGCGCCGACGCTTGTTTTGAACGGCGACGCTGACATCACGATTGTTGAAGGGGAGGCTTATACGGAGCTTGGAGCGCAAGTTCAGGATGAGCACCCGGCGTCGGCTTTAGCCACAGTGACCGGCTTCGTTGATGTCAATCACGCCGGCACTTATGTGCTGCGCTATAATGCGCTCGATCTTGCGGGCAATCCGGCTCAGGAAATTTTGCGCACCGTTCAAGTGATTTCGAAACCTGCGGGCTTGCGATTCAACCAGACTTCTTACTCGGTAGCCGAGGGCGGCGAGATTCCGTTTCAGGTTATCATGAAATATTCCGACAATCATGAAGTCGACGTTACGGCTCAGGCTGCTTATCAGGCCGCCGATGCGCAAATCGCCGATTTGTCCGTACCGGGCATCATCAAAGCGCTGGCTTCCGGCCAAACTGTCATTAAGGCGGTTTACAGCGGGCAAACGGCTCAGAGCGCAGTGACGGTAACGCCCGTTGTCATCAGCCTGGCCTTCGAGGAGCCGACTTATCAAATCAAGGTTGGCCAAGATCTCCAGACAAACGTTTTGGCTCAGTATTCCAACAATTCGCAAACGGATGTAACCTTTCTTGCAGGCTACGCGTTGACGGGCGACAGCGCGGTCGTGTCGGCATCAGGCAGCGTTACGGGCAAAAGCCCCGGTACCTCCGTGCTGGAGGCTACCTACGGCGGCATACATGCAAAGACTCAAATCGTTGTGCTCAATTCATCCGGCGATTCCGGCGGGAGCAGTTCTTCGTCCGGCGGCTCGAGCGGAAGCAGCTCTCCATCTAACGTCCGGCAGGTGAAGGTTCTGGTCGAAGCTGCGGGCGGCTCGCAGACAGTCGAGCTAGTCGATATTGTACGGGAAGAGGCCGGCGGGAAGAAAGTCGATTCGCTTCTCTTGAGCGACGGTAAAATCGAACAATCCGTTTCCAGCGCGCTTCGGGCGAATCAGGATACGGTGATAGTCAAGATAGACGACCTTGCGGACGATCCTGCGGATGTCGTCAAGGTTATGCTGCCTGCGAAGGCGATCCCGATTTTATCGGACAAATCGGTCAATCTCGAGATTCGCACCGATCATGCAACCTTGTATCTTTCCAAGGATACTCTTAAGACTTTGGCAGGCAGCCAGGATTACTACTTCAACATTGTGCCTATCCGGAAGCAGGAAGAGCAGCAGGCTGTAAAAGGGAGAACAATTACCGCCGATGTGGTGCGGCAAGCTATCAAGTCGGGCGAGGTGCGCATGGTAGGCATGCCGATGACGATTGAAACGAACCTGCAGAAAGTGCCCGTTCAATTGACGTTCCCACTTGATCCAAGCGTGATTCCCGGCGATGCGGCGCAAAAAAAGCTGTTTTTGTCAACGCTCGGTGTTTATATTGAACACTCCGACGGAGAAAAGGTATTGCAGCGCGGCCAACTTGTATACGGTACCCAAGGCAGCCTTGCAGGCATTAAAATCGATGTCAACAAATTCAGCACGTTTACGATTGTATCCGCGAGCAGCGAAACTGTGCGCCATGAGGCTTATATCAACGGTTATCCGGACGGTACGTTCAGGCCCGGGCAGGCCGTGACCAGAGCGGAGATGAGCGCTATACTGTCCCGATTAACTGCGGCGGGAACAAAGTCGGACGCTGCGTCCCGGACCTTTACGGATGTAGATAAAGGGCATTGGGCGACAGATGCGATACGCCGCGGACAGGAAGCGGGTCTGTTGACCGGTTATCCGGACGGAAGCTTCAAGCCTGACGCTTCCATCACGCGCGCCGAAATGGCAGCGATTATCGTAAAATGGATGAAGCTGGATCCGTCTGCGGCGAAGCCAGCTTTCCGCGACGCCGAAGAGCACTGGGCCGCAGCCCAAATTGCCGCTGTCTCCGGGCAGGGATACATGACAGGGTATGCCGGCGGCTCGTTCCGGCCGGACCAGGCGTTGACGCGGGCGGAGGCTGTCGTCATCATCAACCGCATCCTCAAGCGCGGGCCGTTGACGGGAGTTTCCGTTCCGTCCTGGTCTGATGTACAGCCGTCATTCTGGGCGTTTGCGGACATCGAGGAAGCATCCCGGACGCATGATGCCAGTCGTAAGTCCGATCAAAGCGAGACATTGATCCCCTGATCGATGTCATAAGGTAACCCGCTTTGCAGGATGAACACACCGGATAATAAGCGGTTTTGCCCAAATCCGTTCCTCTCTTATAAAGAGGAGCGGATTTTTTGTTTTTGCGAATATATACAATAATTGACAAAAAGATCTTTTGCTATCTATAGTAGAATAGTACTTTAGTTTCAGATCATTCCTGATACTGACTAATTGGAGGTGCTATGCTGCTGCTAGAAACAGCTCTGCCCCAGGACGACAGCTTTTTGTTCGAAGTTTATGCGGAAACGAGGCATAGCGAGATGGAAGCTTGGGGATGGCCGCCCGGAGAAAGAGAAGCTTTTTTGCGTATGCAGTTCGAGCTTCAGACAAAATCCTATGCTATGCAGTACCCGGGTGCCGTCACTCAGATCATCGTGCACGAGGGTGTGAGGATCGGGCGGATGATTGTGTCCAGGCAATCCTCTGTCGCCCTTGTCGATTTGTCCCTGCTGGCGCCTTACCGCAACCGGGGGCTGGGGAGCGCGGTGATCGCGCGTTTGCAGCAGGAGGCCGCCGCATCCGGCCGACCGGTCACGCTGCATGTGCTCGGGGATAATCCGGCCAAGCGTTTGTACGAAAGACTCGGATTCAAGGTCACCGGAGAATCATTTCCTTACGTTGCAATGGCATGGCAGCTATAAAGAGAGAGGAGCATTTTACATGAGCGATCAATATTTGGGGGAAATTCGTATGTTCTCCGGCAATTATCCTCCCATCGGCTGGGCGCTGTGCAACGGGCAGCTGCTGTCTATCAACGACAACGAAGCTTTGTATAGTTTAATTGGAACCACTTACGGGGGAGACGGGCGGGCGAACTTCGCTCTGCCGGACCTGCAGGGGAGAATCCCTGTGCACACGGGCCAGAACCCGGCAACAGGCACTTTTTACCCGCTTGGGCAAAAGACCGGCGTGGAAAAAGTAACCTTAACGCTAAACCAACTGCCTGCTCACACGCATAATGCGAATAGCTCCAGTATTGAAGGGACGTTGGCCAGCCCGGCTAATGCATTTTGGGCCAAGAGCACCAAAAATCAATATTCCAACGCGGCTCCCGATACGACGATGAATGGCTTGGCAATCGGAATAGCTGGAGGCAATCAGTCACATGACAACATGATGCCTTTCTCTACCCTTACTTTTATCATTGCGTTACAAGGCATTTATCCTACTCAAAATTAATTTGAAAAAGGCGGGGAGGATCATTCATGGCAGAACCTTTTGTAGGGGAAATTCGGTTGTTTCCTACTAATTTTGCCCCTAGGGGATGGTTACAGTGCAACGGACAGCTGCTGCAGGTTATCCACAATCAGGCGCTGTTTGCGGTGATCGGAAATACATATGGCGGCGACGGGCGCACCACGTTTGCCGTTCCAAATTTGCAAGGACGTACTCCGGTTCACGTATCGGCGGGCACTCCGTTCGGTCAAGCCGGCGGGGAGGAAGCGCACCCTTTAACTATCAATGAAATGCCTCAGCACACACATCTGGCGACAGGAGGATCGGGTGCGCTCTCGGCAGCCCCTTCGGACAATACCTGGGGAACATCGGCCAGCGTAAAACCCTATGAGACGACGGCGAATGCCGCGATGGCTCCCAACGCGTTGGCTAATGCCGGAGGCAGTCAGGCGCACGTGAATATGCAGCCCTATACAGTGTTAAATTTCTGTATAGCTGTAGAAGGGTTATTCCCGCCTAGAAGTTAAATGTGGAGAAAGGGATGAGCATATGGATCCATACGTTGGAGAAATTCGGTTGTTTGCAGGCAATTATGCCCCGGTCGGCTGGGCGCTGTGCAACGGTCAAATCATGCAGGTTCAGGTAAACCCTGTTTTATTTTCTATAATCGGAAACGTTTACGGCGGAGACGGCAGAACGACGTTCGCTCTGCCCGATCTTAGAGGACGGGCACCCATGCACTGGGGCGGCGGCGCAGGGCTTACGCCGCGGAAGTACAACGAAAAGGGCGGAGAGGCGACGGTGACTTTGTTGTACGATCAAATGCCCGTTCATAATCATTTGGCTAATGCGCAGACAGTATCGGATCAAATGACGGCAGAGGGGGCCATTTGGTCCAATGCGGGCGCGTCCGGACGCGGCGGGTTCCAATTTTATTCCGACATATTAGATACGACGATGAACCCGCAGGCGATTACCCCTATGGGGGGCAGTCAGCCGCATAACAACATGCAGCCGTTCGCGGTCATGAACTTCATCATCGCGTTGGAGGGAGTCTACCCTCCCAAGCAATAAGACACAGGTAATGGGGATGGCCGCATTCTGCGGCTTATCCGGCGTACAGCGGCGACTTTCCGGCTACTTGTCCAACTCTTTGCGGGAGGACTGGCGGTAGCGGAGAGGCGTCGTTTTCGATATCTGCCGAAAAACACGCCCGAACTGCACAAGCGATCCGAACCCTACCTGCTCGGCGATCGTAATGACTTTGTCCTGGCTTCCGGCGAGCAGGCGCTGGGCTTCCTGGACCCGCACGAAATTGACGTATTCGATCAGCGCGAAGCCGGTAATTTCCTTGAACATCCGGCTCAAATAAGCCGGGCTGATTTCAAACCGCTCCGCCAGCTCTTCCAGCCGGATCGGCTCGGCAAAGCGGGTATTGATGTAGCGGACGATCGTCGATATTTTGCGGTGCAGCGGGCTGAGATGCTCCGGCGCCTGGACGGGATGCAGGCGGACGAACCGCGCCGTGAACAGCAGCAGCTCGATGAGGCGGTGCCGCAGGGAAAAAGCTTGGCCGAGCAGCGGCTCCTTGGCTTCCTGCACCATTTTGCCAAGAATGTCCTCCACGGTGCGCCGTTCCGTAGGGTCCAGGCGCAGCACCGGGGTCCCGTAAGTAAAAGCATCGAGCAAAAAGGGAGCTTCCGTGATGGACCCGCCGAGGAACGGCTCGCTGAAGTTCATCACGACCCGCTTGTGGCCGAGCTTGTCCGAATCCGCGGTAGCGTGCAGCTCGCGCCGGTTAATCAGGACCAGGTCCCCGGGCAAAATCAAATAAGCGCGATCGCGGATAAAATACATCCGCTCGCCTTCATACAAATAATACAGCTCGAAAACCTCGTGCATATGCTGGGTTCTTTCGAACGAACCGGACCGTTGAATGTGCTGAATGTAAAAAGGCCCTTCTTCATTGCCGTAGGTAACTGTGCGGGTCATATCGTTTTCCTCCTTGGATGAGGGCTGCCCGTCGTTATTATATCATGAATGAAAGTAAAAATATGAATAGTTTTCAGGAAAAATCGGAATAGATGATGAGAAATATTGCTTAAATTGCGATATGATCGGATTATCATAATGGAGCAATCAAGGAGGATTCTAAATATGAACCAACTTATTGAAGCAGTGAAATCCGGCAGTATTTCCTCATTTGTTTCGCAAGCTGTGAAAGCGTATCCGCAATCTTTGGCGCAGTATGGCAATACGGCTTTAGTGATGGTGAAGACGGAAGCGGGCAAACGGATCGTGGTGACCGGAGACGGCGAGCTGTACGATCAGCTGGACGGAGAAATCGCGGACGGCGGTAAAGTATGCCCTCTCACGCATGCGAACAGGCTGACGCTGAACAAATTTTTGCCTTATACGGCGCCGCAAGCTTTCGGCACTAAGGTAGCGACGATGGGACTCGGCGACCGCCTGGGCATCGCCAGCCCCGGACACATTCAAACGCTGCGCGGAAAGGACATTCGTCCCGTACTCGCTCAGCAAAGCATCCGCGAGCTGAACTTGACGGGCCGCACTTATGAGGACGTGCTGGACGCCGCTTGCTATGCCGTATTCCAGGAAGGCTACCGGGACGGCTTCGGCGCGGACGGCGATCATCTGAAGAAGGAAGAGGACATCGAATACGCGCTGCGGCTCGGTTTTACGATGCTGACGCTGGACTGCTCGGAGAACATCGATAATACGATCGACTCCTTGACCGAAGCGGAAGTGGCGGCCCAATACGAGCAGCTTCCCGCCGATGTGCGCAGCCGCTATGAAGCGCGTTATTTGCAGCAGGCGCCGTCCGTTCAAGGAGCGAGCCTGACGTTTACGCCGCAAACGCTGAAAAAAGACGTGCTGATTTACAGCGCAGCCGTCGATTTTATGGAAGCGATTTTCCGCAAGTACATCGCAACGCTGGACCGTGAGGTCGATTTTGAAATCTCCATCGACGAAACGATGACGCCGACTTCGCCGGAGGCCCATTATTTGGTAGCCAATGAGCTGCACGAGCGCGGCGTAACGATTTTCAGCATGGCGCCGCGCTTCTGCGGGGAGTTCCAAAAAGGCATCGATTACATCGGAGATATCGCCCAGTTCGAACAGGAGCTTGCCAGCCACGTGGCGATTGCCAATCATTTTGGCTTCAAGCTGAGCATCCACTCGGGCAGCGACAAGTTCAGCGTGTTCCCGCTGATCGGGCAGTACACCAAGGGGCTGTTCCATTTGAAAACGGCAGGCACCAACTGGCTTGAAGCCGTTCGCGTCGTAGCCAAGGCGAATCCGTCCCTGTACCGCCGCATGCACCAATATGCGCTGGAGCATTTTGAAGAAGCGACCGTTTATTATCATGTGACGACGGACATCGCCGCTATCGCGCCGCTGGATCAAACGAACGACGCGGATCTGCCGGAGTATATGAACGAAAACAATGCGCGCCAACTGCTGCACATTACGTACGGCCTGCTGCTGCAGGCGAAAAATGCTGACGGCAGCAAGCAGTTCGCCGACGAGTTTTTCCGCACGCTCTCCGAGCAGGAGGAAGCATTTGCGGAAGGGCTGCAAAAGCACATCGGCAAGCACCTGGAGCTGCTGGGCAAATAGTTTGCGGGGGCGGCTGGGCCCCTTAAAACGCCTTAACACCACTTTTGTCGTGGTGTTGAGGCGTTTTTTGGCTTGCGCGGGAGGTGTGCTCGAAGCAACTGCCGCCCAAGCCGGTGCGGTCGCTTGTGAAGCGCGGCTTGGCCGGCCGCAAAGCCTGTGAAACCCGCAAAACCCGCAAAACCCGTAAAACCCGTAAAACCCGCAAAACCTGCGAAAGTGCAGGCATTTTCCGCGAAAGCAGTCCGTTTGGCGGAAAAGCCTGCGATTGTACAGGAATTCCGGATGCAAACGGGTCTGAGCGCATGTATGCGCTGGAAAACCTGCGCATTTGCAGGAATGTTTCGTTGGCAAGCGTCTCAACGAGCAAAAAGCTGCACTTTTGCAGGCTATTATTGAAAAACCCCAACGTTAGAGGAGATAGCTATAATCTGCCTGGCTGGCTGTACGAAAAAAAACTGCAAAAATACATGAATTTGCGTCCTTGATCGCTGTCCACGAACAATTCCTGCAAAAGTGCAGGCTTTTCGCCAAAATAAGCCGATTCCAGAGGAAAAACCTGCACTTTTGCAGGTTTTCTCCCTGGCAAGCTGCTTCCAGCCCAGTTGTGCGGTTTCACAACCTGCACCGGGAGATGCGCGCGCCCAGAAAAAGCGGCTGTCCTCCAAATAGCCACACTCGTTCCTCTAGCCCTCGCAGAGTGTTGCGACCTGCTCGGGCAGCCTGACTATTGCAGGCTTTCTACGCATTGCCAAGCAGATGCGCTGCCTCTAGCGTTCGCTTATCCGACAGTCTTATGGCGTCGGTACAATCAGGGGCGGCGTCTCCCTTGGCTTGTAGAAGCGAAAGCCGATGCAGTGCCGGCTGGGGCCGATGCAGTGCCGGCGAGGCCAATGCAGTGCCGGCTGGGGCCGATGCAGTGCCGGCGAGGCCAATGCAGTGCCGGCTGGGGCCGATGCAGTGCCGGCGAGGCCGATGCAGTGCCGGCTGGGGCCGATGCAGTGCCGGCGAGGCCAATGCAGTGCCGGCTGGGGCCGATGCAGTGCCGGCGAGGCCAATGCAGTGCCGGCTGGGGCCGATGCAGTGCCGGCGGGGGCCAATGCAGTGCCGGCGAGGGCCGATGCAGTGCGGGCGAGGCCGATGCAGCGCCACCAAAGGCCGTTGCATCACCGCCAAAGGCCGCCTCTCCGCCATTCAATAGGACAGATGCCTGTATGCGCTTGGTGACATGCCTGTCCATCTTTTGAATTGCTTGCTGAATTGGGACAAATCTTTGTAGCCGAGCTGCTCGGCGATTTGTTCGATGGAAAGCGCCGGGTCCATGAGAAGAAGCTTGGCGTTGCGCAGCTTGATCATGCTCAAATATTGGCGCGGGGAAATGCCGTATGCTCTATGGAAAACGCGGTTGCAGTACGTCGGGCTGTAGCCGAGCTGCTCGGCGATTTGCTCGATCCGCAGGGCCACGACATCGCCCGCATCCGCGCCGCCGTTTTGCGCCCAGGCTTGCTCGATGCTGACCGCCAGCTGTTCGGCGAGCTCCGTCGTTCCCGCTTTGCCCGCCGCCCTCTGCTCCGTTTGCAGCAGCAGCTCGCTCAGCGCGCCGAACAAGCGAAAAGAAGCATGCAGCGTCAGCAGCTTCAGGTTGGCGGCAGAGGCGTCTTCTTCTTTGGCCGCGTCCGTCACATCGTTCAGGATGGGGCGCAGCGCAATTTCCAGCGCAGAACCCGCCGGGTACAGCCCTTCGTTCAACTGGTTCAGCTGGGCCCGGAACCAGGGATCGTCCACTTCAAAATGAAGGCATACGTACTCCATCGTATTTCCGTCCGCAGCACCCAGGCTGGCATGTTTCCGGTTCGGTAAAATCCAAAGCAAATCCCCCTTGGCCTGCCTATAGTCCTTACCCTCCACGCGCATATGCTGAGAACCTTCCAACACGATATTAATTTCGTAAAGGGCATGCTTATGCTCCGGGAAAGACCACTGTGCGCTCACTTTGCGGCGGTGGGCGGCAAACAGGCGAAACGACATGTGCAAATCAGGCAGCGTAGTGCCGCTTACGCTATGTTCAAGCCCGGCGGGGAGATGTTCCATGCGCAATGATGCTCGCTCCTTTTACGCGGATATTATTTCCTTATTATAGCATGAGCGTCGAAGCGGACGCCTCACCCGGGGCAACGTGCGCCCTCCCGGGGCGTCGACCGACCGCCGGCATGCAGCGCAACACCGCGCGCAGGGAGCTGCGCACGCAGAGTGTGTCTCACCCGGTGCGAGTTTGTGGCGCCGCAAGGCTGGCCCCCGATACGGACGCCCCGGGTGAGGCGTTTTTTGCACAAATCGAGTGCAGGTTTGCCCATGGGCTAGCCGGAAAGGTGGACGTATGATAAAAGCATAAGC
Source organism: Paenibacillus sp. sgz302191 (assembly GCF_057749925.1). Taxonomy (NCBI): domain Bacteria; kingdom Bacillati; phylum Bacillota; class Bacilli; order Caryophanales; family Paenibacillaceae; genus Paenibacillus; species Paenibacillus sp. sgz302191. The sequence continues at coordinate 124,759 of NZ_JBYLHY010000017.1, read as the reverse complement.
AGAAAGGAGCATCTGTTATGCCAGCCAATTCATTTTTCAATACACATCATTCTCCGGTCGGGGCGTTCGCCAGCTTTACGCTAGGTTTTCCGGGCAAAAGCGGGGGCTTTGATCTGGAGCAAGGGCGGCCTCCGGGCCAAAATATTTATATCGGCCTTGAGTCCGTTCAAGGCGGTACCTATGAGGCTTTTCCTTTTTTCGAAGCCGTCGGGGACGAGAGCGCGCGTTATGATATCGAGAATCCGGACCCGAATCCGAACAAGCCGAAAGTGGTTTTTCCTTTTCCGAGGCAATCTGTCTCCAGACAATTCCGCGTCAGCACAGATTCGTGGCGGGCGGGAGACTTGGAGTTCCGGCTCATTTCGCCCGTGAAATCCGTCCCGGATCCAAGCGTGGCGGCGGATGAAGCGCTACGCCTGGCGCTGGTGCCGGCCATTCTGGCCGAGATTACTGTCGATAATACGCGGGGAGCGGCGCCGAGAAGAGCTTTTTTCGGTTACCAGGGCACTGATCCGTACAGCTCCATGCGCAGGCTTGACGATACTTGCGATGGCATTGCCGGCGTCGGCCAGGGCCGCAATACGGCGATCGTGTCACGGGATGCGGGTGTGCGCTCGGGACTTCATTTCAGCATTGAGGATATTTTGACCGTTCATCCCGCCGAAAATCTGACCTTCGGTTTAGGTACCGTCGGGGCGCTGTTCATGGATACGCCTGCCGGCGAAAAGCGGACGTACCGCTTCGCGCTTTGCTTTCACCGCTCGGGCATCGTTACCGCAGGATATGACGCTTCCTACACATATGCACGTCTGTTCAAAAACATCGAAGCGGTCGCCGGTTACGCTTTGGATCATTTCGACGAGCTCGGCGCGCTGGCGGCGAAGGCCGATGAGCGCATCGAAGCCTCCCGGTTATCGGCCGATCAAAAATTTATGCTCGCGCACGCGATCCGCAGCTACTACGGCAGCACGCAGCTGCTCGACATGGACGACGAGCCGTTTTGGATCGTCAACGAAGGCGAATATCGCATGATGAACACGTTCGATCTGACCGTCGATCAACTGTTCTACGAGTTGCAACTCAATCCGTGGACAGTCAAAAACGAGCTCGACATGTTCTCCAAACGCTACAGCTACGAAGACCGTGTCCGTTTTCCCGGCGAATCGGCGGAATATCCCGGCGGCATCAGCTTTACCCACGATATGGGCGTGGCCAACACGCTTTCCAGACCCGGCTATTCCTCGTACGAATTGTATGGCTTGACCGGCTGCTTTTCGCACATGACGCATGAGCAGCTTGTAAACTGGATCTTGTGCGGGGCTGTGTACGTCGAGCAAACGGGGGACAGGGAGTGGCTGCAGCAAAACCTGGCTCTCTTCGAACAGTGTCTGCAAAGCATGCTGAACCGGGATAACCCGAACCCCGAGCTGCGCAACGGCATCATGGCGCTGGACAGCACGCGCACGATGGGCGGGGCCGAAATTACGACGTACGACAGCCTCGACGTATCGCTTGGACAGGCGCGCAACAACATTTATATGGCTGGAAAATGCTGGGCGTCCTATGTGGCGATGGAGCGTATTTTCCGGCAAAACGGCCGCGAAGACCTTGCCGAAACCGCAAGCGGGCAAGCGCTCAAATGCGTGCAGACACTGGTCGGTTTTGTCAACGAGAAAGGCTACATTCCGGCAGTCGTCGGGGAAGGCAACGATTCGAAAATTATACCAGCCATCGAAGGGCTGGTGTTCCCTTATTTCACCGGCTGCCGCGAGGCGTTGGACGAAAGCGGGCGCTACGGCTTTTACATCAAGGCGCTCAAAAAGCATCTCGAGACGGTATTGGTCCCGGACATCTGCTTGTTCCCTGACGGAGGATGGAAGCTTTCGTCCACGAGCAACAATTCTTGGCTGAGCAAAATTTATTTGTGCCAATTCGTCGCCCGGCAAATTCTCGACCTCCCATGGGAGGAACAGGGCGCTGCCGCGGACGCCGCCCATACGGCCTGGCTCACGCATCCGGAGCTGTCAATATGGAGCTGGAGCGATCAAATTATTTCCGGAGAAATAACGGGCAGCAAATATTATCCGCGCGGTGTAACTGCGATTTTGTGGCTGCAGGAAGACCGGTACGCATAAACCTAAAAAAACCAGCCGGACTCTTAGCGAAAGAGTTTCGGCTGGTTTTTTACTGCTCGCAGCTCCCGGCATGCGGTGTTGCGCTGTATGACGGCGGTCGGTCGAGCACATCATATATTGATTTTGCGGTTTTCGGCAAGCTGGACTAACTGAAACAAGATCGGGTTCGCCGAACATCGGCGGGCCGTCGTCATGAGAGGGGGATTAGCACAATCCCCTGCCGACATCAAGGACATTATTGGACCGCCGCACAAAGACGGTAGTGCTAACGCTGGTAAAACGGCTTGCCCCTTAGCAAACGTGCGCCTCTCCCGGGGGCATTTGCTGCGCTGCACAGCGGGAAGTCATAGGCGGCTTGGCTGGGGGCCAGGGGAGAAAACCTGCAAAAACTCCCAAGACGTCATAGATAGAAATTACCACAAAATGAAAATAATTCAGGCCTCAGACTGCCCAGAAACCCATACGCCAGAGCCTGTCGCACCATCTGCCAGACTGGCGCGAAGAAAACCTGCAAAAACTCCCAAGACGTCATTGACGGGACACCCCACAAAATGAAAATAATTCAGATCTACAGACTGCCCAGAAACCAACGTCAGAGCCGATCGCACAATCTGTCAGACTGGCACTAAAAAACCTGCAAAAACTCCCAAGACGTCATCAACGGGACACCCCACAAAATGAAAATAATTCAGGCCTCAGACTGCCCAGAAACCCATACGCCAGAGCCTTTTGCACCATCTGCCAGACTGGCGCGAAGAAAACCTGCAAAAATACATCTTTTAGCTCGTTGCTACGCTGGACGCAAACAAATTCCTGCAATTGTGCAGGCTTTTCGCCGAGAGCATAGGCTCAGATTCATTTTCATCGCAAATTCCTGCACTTTCGCAGGTTTTTTGCCCAAATGAACCATTTTCGCAGAAAAAGCCTGCACTTTTGCAGGCTTTTTCTCTGCCGGCCGCCAACGTCCCGCCCCTCAGCTACGCAATCTGCGTTGGAGAGGCGCAGGAAAAGTTCGGCTGGCGCCGCCTCTGGTTCCCCTGACAGGGGGATTTTGTTCATCATTCGTCTGCGGCCTCATCATGCGTCTCATGGTCGCCCGGATAGTTCCGCTGCATCCCTTCGTGCAGTTCGCGGTTTTCGTACGAAAACGGGCTGGGCGAGCGCTGGTCCTCCCGCCAAGGCGTGCTCTTGCCGAGCGATTCCAGAGGCAGGCTGGTGCCATAAGGGCCCTCGGGAAATTCCTCGGCGGCAAGGTCGTTGCGCTGCGACTCCACCGTCGCCAGATCGGCCGACTCGCGGCAGCTTTCTTGAATGAAGCCGTCCGGCTGCTTGTCGGTTTGCTCGCTGAAATCTTTGCTCATGGAAAAAGCCTCCTGTGTCTCGGACCTAAGAGCCGGCGGGCGAGTTGTTTTTTGAATAGCGACCGCCTAAATGCTTGCCGCTCACGCTCACGTCGCATAAATCCGCCTTTTCGCATACCACCGCACGCAGCTCCCAGCTGTATGCCTTCCACTAGGTGCGCCAGCCGGTCTCCTAAGTCGCTGTGTATGCTTTTTCCAGTTTTCCCAGCGCGCTTGTTAAATATCCGTAAAATGAATCGAGCCTATCACTTCCGATAAAAACGATCGCAGCTCTTCGGCCTCTTCCTCGCTGATTTTATAAGCGTATTCCAGGTAGCCTTCCTCGGCCAGATCGTCCGGACCGATGACGGCGCTGCGCCCGGTTTGCAGGTCGATCACCATCTTTTTACCGTAGTAGCGGGTCGTCGTCATAATCGCAAGATCGAAGCGGTGCAGCGTCTCGCCGACAAAACAAACAAACCGGGTCGTCGTTTCTTCCTTGTGGTCGTATAAAAAATCAAATTCAGACATAATGCCCTCCATCTGCTTGGCGTAGTATTCTGATTATACCTGAAAATACAGGTTAGCAAAACTTATCTTGCAACCGGACGGCGAACATGGTATGATTTGGATATTCAGAAAAGAGGAAGCACCTCTCTTACGCCAGGTGGCGCAGGAGAGGTGCTTTTTGTTTTTTCCGAACTACAAACTATAGGGATAGTCAGGAGGAGTGCAATGAACGTCGTATTTTTGAACACATTGGAGAAGGAAGCGGGGGATCATAGCGTCAGATCGGCGCAAGTTTCAATCAGAGAGGACCAGGGCATATGGAGCGTGCTTTGGCACGATAGGGACGAGCAGGGCGAAAAGGTGCAGGAGCTATGGTACGAGGGGATCAGCTGGGACGAGATGCTGACGGCTTTTCGCCAGGGGCTGCGGGACAAAATCCGCCAAGGCTTTCGCCCCTTGATCCGCGGGGATTGGGAATCGGGCCAGAGCCTGTCCGGCAAAGCCCGGATGACGCAGATGCTCGCCTACTACTGCGAGACCAATCCGCAAGAGGAGACCTACGAGAGCTTGCGGGTATGGAGAAGAGAGCAGGCTTCGCGCGAAGGCAAGGCGCCTTACATTTTGGCGACGAACCGCGTTCTGCGCATGATCTCTGTTTTTCGCCCGCAGACTGCGGACGAGCTGCTGCAAATTCCCGGCTTCGGCGGGCAAAAGGCGGCGATGTACGGCGCCGATGTGCTGAAGCTGACCGCCGGGCTGCCGCGGGAAACCGGCTTTCCGCTCGACTGGGTCGCGAAGGCGGTAGACCCCGGCCGGTTCGAAGCCTGGCTGACCGCGCAAAAAGAGCAAAAGCTGCGCGATGAGCTCGACCGGGAAGCGAACAAGCGCCGGCTGCTGGAAATCGTCGCGTCGGGCGGCTCACTGGCCGATCTGCAAGAGGGATTGCCGCTGCAGCGCCGGGACCTGCTGCTATGGATCGAAGATCTGGACCGGGAGGGCTACGATATGGAGCCGCTCATCGAAGCGGAACTGACTGTGATCCCGGAGGAAGATCAGATTAAGGCGTGGAACGCTTTTGAGACGGAAGGCCACCGTTACCTGAAGCCCATCCTCCAACGCATCGCCTCCGCCGAGGAGCTGAAAGGCAAGGAGCTGGACCGCGCATACGAATGGCTGCGCCTGCTGCGTCTGCGTTTCCGCAGGGAAAAGGAGAGCGCGACCCGAACAGCCGGAAATTTAGGTTTGACAGGCTAAATAGAATATGCTTTAATGGGTTCTAATCTTCATAAAGCGAAAGCGATGACGGACATGGGGCGAATCCCCGAGTAAGATTCATGTTGACTGCTGCAGAGAGTCGGTGGCTGGTGCAAGCCGATGCGTGCATGAAATCCGAATTACAGTCCCGAGTTGGTAAAGGGAACGTGCCAAACCGGCATCAGTAGCTTGTACCCGGCAGTCAAATGCCGTTATTGAATCGAAGTGAAAGAGGAAATGTGCGCCGGCGTGTTGGCGGGCATGTTTCCCTTTAATTAGGGTGGTACCGCGAGACAACCTTCTCGTCCCTTTGTGGACGTTGGAGGTTGTCTTTTTTATTTTTATAAACGGGAGGAATTCGTATGAATACAACAGATCGCCTTACTGAGGCTCAGCAGCGGGAAGTGGACCGCCAGCTGCGTGCAATCCGCCGCGGTGTCGCGGAAATCGTTCCGGAAGAAGCGCTGCGCAGTAAAATTGCGCATGCGGTTGTTACCGGCCGGCCGCTTAAAGTCAAGCTCGGTCTCGACCCGTCTGCGCCGGATATTCACATCGGGCATACGGTTGTCCTGCAAAAGCTGCGGCAGTTTCAGGATTTGGGCCACGAAGTCCAATTGATTATCGGTGATTTTACGGGAAAAATCGGCGATCCGACCGGCAAATCGGAGACGCGGAAGCAGCTTACGGACGAGGATGTCAAGCGGAATGCGCTGACGTACCAGCAGCAGCTGTACAAAATTCTCGATCCGCAAAAGACCGAGTTTTATTACAACTCCTCCTGGCTGGGCGAGCTGAAGTTCGAGGAAGTTTTGAAGCTGGCCGGCAAAGTGACCGTGGCGCGCATGCTGGAACGCGATGATTTTGCCAAGCGTTACGCGAACAATCAGCCGATTCATATTCATGAATTTTTTTACCCGCTGATGCAGGGGTACGATTCGGTGTCTTTGCAAAGCGACATCGAGCTGGGGGGCACGGATCAAACGTTCAATATCCTGATGGGCAGAACGCTGCAGGGGGCGTATGAGGTTAAAGACGGCCAGGTGGCGATTCTGATGCCTCTTCTGGAAGGCTTGGACGGCGTGCAAAAAATGAGCAAAAGCCTCGGCAATTATATCGGAATCGATGAGCCGGCGAACGAAATTTTCGGTAAAACGATGTCTGTACCCGACAGCCTGATGCTGAAATACTACGAGCTTACGACGTCAATCTCCGACGGGGAACTGGATGAGCTGCGGCAGGGCTTGCAATCGGGAGCGGTGCATCCCAGAGACGCCAAGGTCAGGCTGGCCAAAGAATACGTGCGTACGTACCACGGGGAACAAGCTGCGGAAGAGGCGGAGCGCCATTTCGTCACCGTGTTTCAAAAGCGGGCGCTGCCCGAGCATGTCGAGGAGGTGCTTTTGCCGGCGAGCGAGCTTGAAGCGGGAACCGTTTCGGTTGTTAAACTTCTCGTCGCCTTGAAGCTGCAAACGTCCAACGGGGAAGCAAGACGCAGCATCGAGCAGGGAGCCGTCAAAATCAACGAGCACAAAGTGTCCGATGTTCATGCGAACATCGCGCCGCAGGACGGCGATATCGTTCAAGTAGGCAAACGAAAATTCGCGAAAATCAAAATCGGCTGATCCGCGCAAAAAAGAACCTCCAGGCGCCGCGTCGGCGGATTGGAGGTTCAATTGTTGCGGTGTGCCGGACCAACGAGCCCAGCAGCGCTTACAGCCAGTCTTTTTTGCGGAACAGCACATACATGCCGACGCCAAGCGCTGCCATGAACGCGAGAATAATTTCGCCGCCGTACGGGATGTGCAGCCCGGGCATGCTTTCGAAGTTCATCCCGAACACGCCGGTAATGAACGTGAGCGGCATGAAGATCGTGGTCAGCGCGGTAAACACGCGCATGATTTCATTCGCCCGGTTCGCTACGCTGGACTGGTAAGCTTCTCGCAAGTTGCCCATCAGATCGCGGAGCGTATCGAACGTATCTACGATTTTTACGGCATTTTCGTAAATATCGCCGAAATATTTTTGCAGCTGATGGTCAATCAGCCTGAGATCTTTTTTATTCAGCGTACCGATCACGTCGCGTTGAGGGACCAGCACCTTTTTCAGCCACAAAATTTCCGAGCGAAGTCCGATAATTTCATTCAAATGCGACTTCTTGGTTGCCATGAGAATGTCTTCTTCCAGCTTTTCAATCTTGGCCTCGATACGATCGCCGACAGCGACGTAATTATCGACGACAAGATCGACCAGATGATAGAGGAAACGGTCGGCGCCGTTCACTTCTTCTTCCCAAAGAAACGGCTTCAAGGCGCGGAGTTCGTTGATCTTTTGCTTGGTGACGGTAATAATGACATGTTTGCCGAGGAAAATATTAAGCGCGCGCAGAAAAATTTCTTCGTCGTCAAACCGGATGCTGTTAATAACGATAAAATAGTACGAGTCATAAAATTCAATCTTGGGACGCTGTTCTTCCTCGCTTAAGCAGTCCTCCACGGCCAAATCGTGCAGATGAAACAAAGGTTGTAAAATCTCCAGATCTTCCACACCTGCATCTATCCAATAAAAGCCGCTCTCCGGAGGTGTTAGCGCGACGGTCACATCCTCAATCAAAGTAAATACGCCGTCTTGTACCCATCGTGTTTTCATCTGATTCCACCCCTTCGAATGGAAGCAGCCGTGCCAAAGCAGACTCCGTATGGTTAAGAGGCTACGGTTGAACGAAGCACCGGCTGCATTCCTGCCATATGAAATTGTGTATATTCCGTGCAGCTTCTACTCCTCGGGTCTCCGTCCACGCGTACTCCCCCCTTTGTCGGTTCTTGTTCGAATACTTGTCTAGTATAACCCTTCATTATGGGCGTTTCAAGCCAAAAAGTTCGATTTTTCATATGCCTTTCGGCTTCTAGAATAATGTATGGATCAAGGGCTTGTCGGGTGTTGGACATTGCCAATTTTGCCGGTTTTAACAAGTCCATGCAAACAGAATCCTTGACATAAGCGAAAATTATAGTATGATTAAAGACAACTGAATAGTTGCTTTTCTTATCAAGAGTAGGTGGAGGGACTGGCCCGATGATACCCGGCAACCGACAAACCTTTGTTTTCAAAGGGATGCACGGTGCTAATTCTTGCGGAACGCGGATACGCGAATTCTGAGAGATGAGAGAGGACATTGACAATGAACTTGTATGGCCTTTCTCGTCGCGGAGAAGGCCATTTTTATTTTCACCATGCAGATGTTAAAAAAAGGAGTGAACAGTATGCCGATCAAGATTCCCGACAACCTGCCGGCCAAAGAAATTTTAAACCAAGAGAACATTTTCACCATGGACGAAACCGTGGCGTACCACCAGGACATACGCCCGCTGAAAATTGCCTTGCTTAATTTGATGCCAATGAAAGAAACGACCGAAACGCAGCTGCTGCGTTTGATCGGCAACACGCCCCTTCAGGTGGAATTTGTGCTGCTGCACCCCAAAACGCACACCTCCAAAAATACGTCCGTCGAGCATCTGGAGCAATTTTACAAAACGTTTGACGACATCAAGGACGAAAAGCTCGACGGCATGATCATTACCGGAGCGCCGGTCGAGCAGATGGACTTCGAAGAAGTCAATTACTGGGAAGAACTGACGCAGATTATGGATTGGAGCAAAGAGAACGTCACTTCGACACTATATATATGCTGGGCTGCGCAGGCAGGGCTTTACTACTATTACGGCGTTCCCAAGTACTCCCTGGAAAACAAATTGTTCGGCGTATTCCCGCATACGATCGGGGTGCCGAATACGAAGCTGCTGCGCGGCTTTGACGAAGTGTTCTACGCGCCGCAATCCCGCCATACCGAATTTCGCAAAGAGGATGTCGAGCGATGTCCGGAGCTGGAAATTTTGTCCTCGTCCGAAGAGGCGGGCGTGTACATTACCGCGACGAAAGACGGGAAGCACATTTTCGTAACCGGCCATTCGGAGTATGACGCTTGCACGCTCAAATGGGAATACGACCGCGATGTGAGCAAAGGTTTGGACATTGCCATTCCGCGCAATTACTACCCGAACGACGATCCGGCCAGACAGCCTTACAATACGTGGAGAGCGCATGCGAACCTGCTTTTCTCCAATTGGCTGAACTATTACGTTTACCAGCAAACGCCATATGACTTGAATGTCGTAAAATCAGAAAGGCAGGTACAGGTTTAATGAAAATCGAAAGTCGTCTTGCTCAAATCGGTTCACAAAACGAGCCCGCAACCGGAGCGGTCAGCTTCCCGGTCTATCAAGCTACCGCGTTCCGCCATCCGAAGCTCGGACAAAGCACTGGTTTTGACTACGCGCGTACCAAAAGCCCGACCCGCAAAGTGCTCGAAGACGCGATCGCCGAACTGGAATCCGGTGACGCAGGCTTTGCCTGCTCATCGGGCATGGCTGCGCTGCAAACGATCTTCGCCTACTTCAGCCAGGGTGATCATCTGATCGTATCGCTGGATCTGTACGGCGGAACGTACCGCTTGCTGGAAAAGATCATGAGCCGCTTCGGCGTGACGGCCAGCTACGTGGATACGAATGATTTGGACGGTTTGGAAGCCGCTTGCCGGCCGAATACGAAAGGCATTGTGATCGAGACGCCTACCAATCCGCTGATGATGATTACCGATATTGAGCTTGTATGTACCTGGGCCCGTAAAAAGGGCATCGTGTCTATCGTCGACAACACGCTTTTGACGCCATTTCTGCAGCGGCCGATCGAGCTTGGCGCGGACATTGTCATTCACAGCGCGACGAAGTACCTGGGCGGTCACAACGACGTGCTCGCCGGACTGATCGTCACGAAAGGCAAAGAGCTTTCCGAGCAGATGGCTTTTCTGCACAACTCCATCGGCGCGGTGCTCGGCCCGCAGGACAGCTGGCTGCTCATGCGAGGCATGAAGACGCTCGCGCTGCGCATGGAGCGCCATGAGTTCAATGCGACGGCGATCGCCAAGTTCCTGCAGGAACATCCGCTCGTCGATGAAGTGTTCTACCCGGCGTTTGAGTCCCATCCGGGCTACGCGATCCAAAACAGGCAGTCGAGCGGCAACACCGGCATCTTCTCCTTTAAAGTGAAGGACGCTCGCCTGGTCGAGCCGGTTTTGCGCCACATCCGGCTGATCGCCTTCGCGGAAAGCCTTGGCGGCGTCGAATCGCTGATGACGTACCCGGCCGTGCAAACCCATGCGGATATTCCGCTGGAAATCCGCCAGCAAGTAGGCGTCGACGACCGCCTGCTGCGGTTCTCCGTGGGCATCGAGCACATCGATGACCTGATTGCCGATCTGGCGCGCGCGCTGGACCTTGCGCAAGCGGAGCTGGAGGGAGGCGCCGCCCGATGAGCGCTCACGATAAAGAAAACCGCAAGCCGCACGGCAAATTTGCGACCCGGTTGATCCATTTCGGCGCGGAAATCGACGAAACGACAGGGGCGTCCAGCGTGCCGCTGTACCAGGCATCGACTTTTCATCAGGCGGATCTCGAAGTTTCGCCGGAGTATGACTATACGCGTTCCGGCAACCCGACCCGCCAAGCTTTGGAAGATTACATCGCGCTTCTGGAAGGCGGTGTACGCGGCTTTGCGTTCGCTTCCGGCATGGCGGCGATTTCATCGGCTTTCATGCTGCTGTCCAGCGGCGATCACGTCATCTGTACGGAGGACGTGTACGGCGGCACTTACCGTCTGCTGACGACGATTATGAATCGCATGGGCGTCGAATCGACGTTCGTCGATATGACCGATATGGATCAGGTGCGGGCCGCGCTGCGTCCGAACACCAAAGCCGTGTTCATCGAAACGCCGTCCAATCCGACGCTCAAAATTACCGACATCGGCGAAGTCGCCGCGTGGTCCAAAGAGCACGGACTTCTGACTATGCTCGACAACACGTTCATGACTCCATACCACCAGCGCCCTATAGAGCTGGGCATTGACATCGTGCTGCACAGCGCGACGAAATTTCTCGGCGGTCACAGCGACGTCTTGGCCGGATTGGCCGTCGTGGCGAATGACAACCTGGGGGGCCGGATGAAGCAGATCCAGAACGGCATGGGCAACGTGCTCGGCATTCAGGATTCCTGGCTGCTTATTCGCGGAATGAAGACGCTGCAGACGCGTATGGAAGCATCCGAGAAAAGCGCGCGCAGACTTGCCGAATGGCTGTCCGAGAAGCCGGATATCGATTTTGTGTACTACCCCGGGCTGCCGAACCATCCGCGGAGAGACATTCATGAGAAGCAGTCCTCCGGCTATGGCGCTGTCGTTTCTTTTGACGTAGGCTCCGGTGAAAAAGCGAAAAAATTGCTTAGCAAAGTTCGGATTCCGCTCGTTGCGGTGAGCTTGGGCGCCGTAGAAAGCATCCTCTCTTATCCGGCTATGATGTCCCACGCTGCCATGCCCAAAGAAGTGCGGCTGCAGCGCGGCATCACCGACGGTCTCATCCGCTACTCCGTAGGGCTTGAAGATATCGAGGACATAATTGAGGATCTGGAGCAGGCGCTCCGGGGCTAGATGCATATGCAGCAACGCGAAGTGTACACGGCGCGTTGCTGTTTGGTTTTTTTGGACGGATTCCCGTCTGTAAGTTTTAGGTATTGGCACAATTAGCCGTGACTGTTCGGCGGAAAATATGTTACGATAAGCGTATACAAGTGCTTAGAAAAGAGGAGTGAGTAGACGTGAAACCGATTGATCGCATCTTACATAAAGCTTCGGCTGGCGGACGGATTGATGTAGAGGAATGCATCACGCTGTTCGAATCCGACCAAATAGAAAAAATGGGCCATACCGCCAATCAAATTATGCAAAAATGGCACCCGGAGCCGATTACGACTTTCGTCATCGGACGCAACATCAACTATACGAACATCTGCGACGTTTATTGCAGATTTTGCGCTTTTTACCGGCCTCCAGGCTCGGAGGAAGGCTATGTACTGCCGGATGAGACGATTTTCCAAAAAATTCAGGAGACCCTTGATGTAGAAGGAACGGAAATCCTCATGCAGGGAGGGACGAACCCGAACCTTCCGTTCAGCTATTACACGAATTTGCTGCGGGAAATCAAGAAGCGTTTTAACATTACGATGCACTCTTTTTCTCCGGCGGAAATTATGAAAATGCAGGACGTGTCGGACGGACTGTCCCTCGAAGAAGTCGTACGCCAGCTGCATGAAGCCGGATTGGACTCGCTTCCGGGCGGAGGCGCGGAAATTTTGGATGACCGGACAAGACGCAAAATCAGCAAATTGAAAGGCTCCTGGCGCGATTGGATGAACGTGATGCAAACGGCGCATAAGCTCGGCATGCACACGACCGGCACGATGGTGATCGGTTTCGGAGAGTCGATGGAGGAGCGCGCGCTGCACTTGCTCCGCATCCGGGACGCGCAGGACGATGTGCTGCTGCAAAAACTGAATACGCCGGGCTTCCTGGCGTTTATTCCGTGGACGTTCCAGCCCGACAATACGAACATGAAGGTCGAAAAAGCGTCGCCCGAGGAGTACCTCAAGACGCTCGCGATCAGCCGGATCATGCTCGATAACATCCCGAATTTCCAGTCCTCCTGGGTTACGATGGGACCGGAAATCGGCAAACTGACGCTCAGCTACGGCTGCAACGACTTCGGCAGCACAATGATCGAAGAAAACGTCGTATCTGCCGCGGGCACCACGCACAAAGTCAACATCGGCTCGACGCTGCAAATCATCCGCGAAGCGGGCAAAATCCCCGCACAGCGCAACACAAAATACGAGACTCTGCGCGTATTCAACGACGAGAGCGCGAAGGTGGATCGGGATTTTGTAATGCAGAACTAGGCAATAGCAGCATAATTATAGCGCTTATCTAATATGAATCCGCTGGAAGGATAAATATTTGGATAAGCGTTTTTTTGTCGTGCAGGAGCAGCAAGAGGGCAATTTTGGCCTTAAACAGACCATCCAGGGCCTTGCTCCAATAGGGGGAATGAGTTACAACAGCGATAAATGAATGGTACAATGAATTACAAACCGTGATGAGCAATAATTCGGGGGTGCGCAATGTATATCAGAACATACAATTCATCGGATCATGATGCTGTGTGGGAACTTCACAATCTAGGTTTAAATCAGACAGGTACAAATCTGGGAAATGGAAATTGGGATGATGATTTACATGATATAGAAAGCGTTTATCTTCAAAATCGCGGTGAGTTTTTAGTCGGGGTTGTTGACGAAAGGGTCGTTGCAATGGGAGCGTTCAGAAAAACGTCGGATACCTCTGCTGAAATAAAAAGAATGAGGGTACGTCCGGATTTTCAAGGGAAGGGTTGCGGGCGGTTGATTTACGAAAGTCTTGAAGCTAGTGCCGTCAGGCTGGGATATAAAAAACTGCATTTGGACACGACGGCCAAACAATCGCCTGCTCTAAAACTCTATGAAAAATTTGGATTCAAAGAAACAAGCAGGGCTATGTTTAATGGTTTAGAACTTATTTTTTATGAGAAAACGATAGACAACCGTTAAGGGAGATGACAAATGAAGCTAAAAAGAACAGCTTGGGCTGCATTCGCTATCGTGTTTGGATGCTCCTTGATTTTAGCGTACTCCGTACCGTCTTTCGCCTGCGCTTGTGAAGGAGAGGCCCCTAATGACCTCGGTGGCTATGCAATTTTCTTTCTTGGAATTTTTATTTTTCTAAGTATTACTGTGTTTACCATGATAATGTCGATTAAAGTATTGATGCATTGGAGAAGCTCCAACAATAAAAACAAAACCCCAGTAAATGGGGCGAAAGATTAGAAAATCCTGCAGGTGTCCAACAAAACAATAGCAAGCAAGTCAAACAAAACCAAAGGCAAAATAAACGGAAAAAAGGAGATGTGTGCTTTTCCATCTTTACGGTTCGGTACAACTTTGAGATATACTCTGGAGCCGTCGACTTTCGCAATTTTGCCTCTGTACGTTCCATGAATGGTTGTGATTTGAACGGTTCGGTTCACATATTTTTTGCATTTATTTCTCATTGCAATTACGGACATTGTTTGTCCACCTCCTTACCAGTTGATAGATTAGTATATGATTGGAGATAGAATTGTGTGTGGATTTATGTTAGAAGAATGGATCTAATCTACCGAATGATCGTACATTTTTAATAGAGTAGGCGACACTTTAGTTTTTACGTCGTTGGAGAAATTTAGAAGGCGGGATACGGCTCTTTTTGCGTGGGATCAATATGATAACGTATGGGTGTATAGCGGCGATGTGGGAACTTATGTGTGGCATAAAGATCATGAAGAAAACTGGAGCAAAGCTGCATATGCATCAAATAAGAGTCTAGCTCCTCCTGATGTATTTAAAAAGATTCGACCTAATCTCTTTGGAAATTAGCCGGAATCAAAACCCGCCTTGCGGCAAACGCATGGCGGGTTTGAGTTTTTATGAGCAAGGTGGAGGCCGCCCACAAGCCAGAGCTAGTCACAAACTCTGCCTAGTTGCGCGAAAAAACCTGCAAAAGTACAGTTTTTTGCTCGATGGATACGCTGGCCACGAAAAATTCCTGCAATTGTGCAGGCTTTTTGCCGCGAATAGGGGCTCTGGTTCATTTTCATCGAAAATACCTGCACAATTGCAGGCTTTTCGCCAAAATGGACCACGTTTACGAAAAAAACCTGCACTTTTGCAGGTATTTTCCCTTCCAAGCCGCCTTGCCCCCATCACTTCAGCACTGCAACCTGTATAGGAGATACGGGTCCCGTTCAGTACTGCAACCTGTATAGGAGAGACGAGTTCCATTCAGCGCCACAACCCGTGTAGGAGAGACGAGTTCCATTCAGTACTGCAACCCGTGTAGGAGAGACGAGTTCCATTCAACGCCGCAACCTGTGAAGGAGAGGCATGGCCTACTTCACGCCGCGCAACCCGAGTAAGGGAGGCACGGGTTGCGCCGCTGTCAAGTCAATTAGCCTCCTCAAACGCAGGGGTATAGATGACGGTTTTGTTTTTGCCGGTTTTTTTGGCTTTGTACAAAGCCTGGTCTGCGCCGGTGAAAAGCTGTTCTTTGCTGCTTCCTTTTAGATACTGGCTGAGACCTATGCTGATCGTTACCGCGTGGCCGTTGCATTCCTCGTACTTCGTTTGCGAAACGTGCCAGCGGATATGCTCAAGGATCTCGAATACCTCTGAAATGCTTTTTTCCGTGAAAATAATCGCAAATTCTTCGCCGCCATACCTGGCTGCAAAATCGTTGAGTCCCACCCGCTCTTTCAATACGGCGCCTACTTTTTTCAGTACGGCGTCACCGGCTCTATGCCCGTAGGTGTCGTTGATTTTTTTGAAATTATCAATGTCGAGCACGGCCACATGGATGAATAAATACCCGCATTCACTTTGCTCGATAAGCTTTTCCAAATATTCATGAAACGAAATGTGATTGTATAGATCGGTCAAGGCATCCGTTTTTGAGAGCTTGTCCATCAATATATTTTTGATCATGAGCTCTTGCTTCGACTCTGTAGTTTTTCTCAGGTTGTCCAGCAGCTCGACGCCGTGCCTCATAATGCCGAGGGCAATGAAGGAGGCAAATCCGACAATCGGGATCATGGAGACGAGGTCCTGGGGCATGTAGCCCGCAAAATGGCTCAATCGATTCAGATAAAGGATGAAAATCGAAATGCCCGTCAGTGCGATGGAAAATATAATTCGTGATCGCTGGAAATAAAAAATCGCTATGAGAATCGGCAGCAGCAGGCTGAGTATCACGCTTTTCACGTCAGGATTTACATAAATGACGATAAAAACAATTATCGCGCCGCCGCTGATAACACAATAATCCAAAAGCTGATCGGCGAATTTGTGGGCGATTTCCAATATAAGCATGACGAGAATCATGACCAGCGTCGGAATGGCGATATGTTTGAGCACATCGTGGTCACTGGCTTGCCCATAGAGGAGGTGGAGGAATTCTACAGGAATGAGCGCTATGATAACTCCCCAGTAAATGTTGATCAGTTTGCGGTTCCATTTTTTCCTGTCTTGGCTATACGCGTTCGCTTCCATCGGCATTTCACTCCACTGAATATCCTACTTAGGAACTAAGCATCTGTATCATACCACGAATAACTCGCCAATTGGAATAACTTTCCTTGAAAATTCGACAATACTTGCTAACATCAGCTGGCAAATTGTTCGTTGTATATCTAATTCTGATCGACCATATACTTTTATCAGGATGTACAGATGGAAAGGAGAGTGGGGTCATGGAGCTGTTTGCAATTGCTGTTATGAATGCGGATGAATCTTATGTCAGTAAGCTAAGTTCACAGATCGAGAACGAGCTGAGGCTTTTACATATGCTTCAAGTAAAATATACGCTGCATGGAAAATATGCATACATTTATGGGGAAGCGGATTTGAAAAAAGAGGATCCGGCGTCCTTGCAAAGCAAGCTGACGGAAGGGCTTGCCGGCGTGCTGGCGGATCATATTATTACGGTCAAAGAACCGTCCATTCTCCGCGAATTGATGAGCAAGGAGTTTAAATTCGAAGCCAAGGAAGATATGGATCTCGTTGCGGGATACTGCAACCAGTTATTGGACGGCAAGAGCGATTTTGCCGAGTCTGCGCGTTCCACCCTTGGAGTGGGGACTGCCCGTCGCAAGCAAATATTGGTGCAGCTGCTTATTCAGTATTTGAAAGAGCGGCACGAGTTTGTATTGGAAGGCTTTCTTCGGTTCCGGCTGCAGGAGTATTTGGGCGAATTGCGGGAAATTATCGAGTATGCAGTCGATGAATTTATGATGGACCGACAGTACCAGGAGTTTATTTCTCTGCTCCAGTATTTCGTATATATTCAGGAAGCCAAAATACCCGCGGCTCATCTGATTCATAAAGGCGGGCACGAATTTGCTATATTGAACGAGCGGTTTGAGCCAATCGATACGAATGAAGTGGATGCGACTTTCAAGCTTGAAGTGCTGGAAAAAGACATTAATTTCGAAGATATGATTGTCAGCACCCTGATTTCCGTGTCTCCCGCCACCATTTACATCCACACCCGGGAACCGGAAGTTCCGATTATTAAGACGATCATGCAAATATTTGAAGACAGAACGAGCGTGTGCTCATACTGCCGTCTGTGTCATTCCCGTCTGGGCGACCGCCAACAGGATCAGCTTTACCCTTGACCTCGGCCGCTGAGCCAACTATAATAGATGCGAAGGCGTTAAGATCAAAGATACGAATTTGTTGCATGAGCTGTTCAGAGAGAGGAGACCCGGCTGCAAGCTCCTTCAGTGAATCTGCAAGTTTACCCCTTTGAAGCCGTGCTGTGGAACTTGGCTTTTTAACAGGCTAACAGTAAACCGCACCGCGTCATCCCCGTTACCGGATGCTGATGAGGGTTCGCTATACATCCATCGGATGCCGGCGAATCGAACTAGGGTGGAACCACGAGCTGAACGCACTCGTCCCTTTTGGGATGAGTGCTTTTTTGCGTTCATAACGATGTTACAGGAGGATGCAGGACATGGTTGTACAAGTGAAATTGCCTGATGGGGCGATCAGAGAGTATGCAGTCGGCACAACAATTGAACAGGTGGCGGAGTCGATTTCGACCGGACTCAAGAAAAACGCGATTGGAGGCAAAGTGAACGGCAAGCCGGTTGACCTTTCGTTTGCTTTGGAGCATGATGCGGATGTGGAAATTTTGACGCTCGACAGCGAAGACGGACTGGAAATATACCGTCACAGCACGGCCCATCTGATGGCTCAGGCGATTAAACGCATTTATGGGCAAAAAGCGGTCAAACTGGGCATCGGGCCTGTTATCGAGGACGGTTTTTATTACGACATCGATCTGGAATCGCCGCTGAACCCGGAAGATCTCGTCAAGATCGAAAAGGAAATGGAGCGCATCGTGCAGGAGAATCTGCCGATTACCCGCAGAGTCGTAAGCCGCGAAGAAGCGGTTCGCATTTTCTCGGAGCCGGAAGATCCGCTGAAGCTGGAATTGATTCGCGATCTTCCTGAGGAAGCCGTCATTACGATTTATGATCAAGGCGAATTTTTCGATCTTTGCCGCGGACCGCATCTGCCTTCTACCGGAAGAATCAAAGCGTTCAAGCTGCTCAGCGTCGCGGGAGCCTACTGGCGCGGAGACGCCAAGAACAAAATGCTGCAGCGCATTTACGGAACGGCGTTCCCGAAAAAAGCGCAGCTCGACGAGCACCTTCACCTGCTGGAAGAAGCGAAGAAACGGGATCACCGCAAGCTCGGCAAAGAGCTGAAAATGTTCGCTTTCTCCCGCGAGGTTGGCCAAGGGCTGCCGCTTTGGCTGCCGAATGGCGCGAAGCTTCGCCGGACGATGGAGAGATACATTGTCGATTTGGAAGAACGTCTGGGCTACAGCCACGTCTACACACCGGTGCTTGCCAATGTAGAGCTGTACAAAACTTCCGGCCATTGGGAGCACTACCATGAAGATATGTTCCCAAAAATGATTATGGACAACGAGGAGCTCGTGCTTCGTCCGATGAACTGCCCGCATCATATGATGGTGTACAAAAGCGACATGCGCAGCTACCGCGACCTGCCTGTAAGGATCGCCGAACTTGGAACGATGCACCGCTACGAAATGTCCGGCGCTTTGACAGGGCTGCACCGCGTCCGCGCGATGACTTTGAACGATGCGCACATTTTCTGCCGTCCGGATCAAATCAAAGAGGAATTCGCGAGAGTCGTCAACCTGATCCGCGAAGTGTACGAGGATTTCGGCATCACCGATTACCGCTTCCGCCTGTCTTACCGCGATCCGAAGGATACGGAGAAATATTTTCCGGATGATGAAATGTGGGAAACTTCGCAGCGGATGCTGCGCGAGGTGGTAGAGGAGCTTGGCCTGCCGTTCTTCGAAGCCGAAGGCGAAGCGGCCTTCTACGGTCCGAAGCTCGACGTTCAGATCAAGACGGCGCTCAAGAAAGAAGAGACGCTTTCCACGGCGCAGCTGGATTTCCTGCTGCCTGAGCGCTTCCAGCTGGAGTATATCGGCGAGGATGGCCAAAAGCACCGACCTGTCGTTATTCATCGAGGCATTATCAGCACCATGGAGCGGATGACCGCATTTTTGCTGGAAAATTTCGCCGGAGCGCTGCCGACATGGCTCATGCCGGTACAAGCGAAAGTGATTCCGGTTTCGCCGAACTACGAGGCTTATTCCAATCAAGTCACTGAGCGCCTGCTGCGCGCCGGCATCCGCGTCGAAGCCGATAACCGCAACGAGAAGCTCGGATATAAAATCAGGGAAGCCCAATTGGAAAAAATCCCTTACATGCTCGTTGTGGGCGAAAATGAAGTGACCGGCGAAAGCTTGTCCGTCCGCAAGCGGGGGCAAGGCGATCTGGGCACGCATCCGGTCGCGCAGGTTATTGAAATGATCAGCGAAGAGATTCGCAGCAAAAAATAAAAAACGGTTTTTGGCAGGGGAGCCCCAGGCTCTCCTGTTTTTTTGTTTTTTATATGCATAAGTCGGCATAATCAGGAAACCTTAACAGTGAGTCCGGACCCTTCGCAGGTATAAAGCGGGGAGGAGTTGGACAACCTGCTATAGTAGGGGGAGGTATCGAAAATTATGTTGACTGAAATGTTGAGCCAGTCCAAATGGTTCAGTTTGCTTTTGCTCGTTAATATGCTGTTTGCATTTTTCGGACACGATGACGCCCAAGTTGCCCAGCCGCAGCGGCAGGTTCAATCGGCGTCGGCGGACACTTACACCGATTCCGGCTCAAACGGGCAGGCCGTCCGTTCAATTCCAAGCTATGGCGCGGCGGACGCCGCCACTTATATACCGATGAAGCTGGAAGAAGCTCCGCTGCAAACCGCGCCTGCGGCGATTCCCGTATCCAGGGAGCAGCAGGCAAACTTCAAATATGCGCCTAAACTGGACTCTGACTTGTCTAAACTGAAGGCGGTGGAAGTTGTGGCCACGGGGTATTTCGCAGGCAAGGAATCGACAGGCAAAAACCCGGATCACCCGGAATACGGAATTACGTACTCGGGAATTAAAGTAAAGCGCGATGACAAAGCTTTGTCTACGATCGCCGCCGATCCGACGGTATTCCCGCTGGGTACCGTTTTGTTCATACCCGGTTACGGATATGGAGTCGTAGCGGATATCGGCAGCGCCATCAAGGGCAAAAAAATCGACTTGTATTTCGATACGAAAGATCAGGTTTACAAAGAATGGGGCAAGAAAACCGTTAAAGTTTATATCGTGAAAAACGGAACGGGCAAAGTGACCGAAATGATTTGGAACCAGCTGAAGGATGAGATTTTGGCGCCGAGCAAGGCGCTTTAGACTCCAGAAGCGAGCCGTAAATTTTTCCATCATAATTACTCCTGCTTGGGAAACACTATTTATATAGGGGAGGTGATGGACATGGCTAAGAACAACAACAAAAAACCGGCACAAGAAGTGGAATTTGCCTCCGAAGCTGCAGTACCTAACAAACAGTCGCAGCAGCAGGCGAACACTCAAACTCAAAACCAAAGCCAAAATCAATAACGAAATAAACAACATAACCGAAAGAGGGACAATCTTGTC
This sequence comes from Paenibacillus sp. sgz302191, assembly GCF_057749925.1. Classification (NCBI taxonomy): domain Bacteria; kingdom Bacillati; phylum Bacillota; class Bacilli; order Caryophanales; family Paenibacillaceae; genus Paenibacillus; species Paenibacillus sp. sgz302191. The sequence goes on along the minus strand of NZ_JBYLHY010000017.1, from coordinate 103,920 downwards.
TCTCTTTTTATTTTTCTTTTCAACCTCTGCTTTTTTCGATATAATGTAACAAAAAATAACATAAGTTCCTTTTTGGGAGGGGTGCCAATTACCTATGAAAGAAGATGCGAAAAGCACAAGCTTGCTCTACGGATTCATTCTGCTCGGGATTGCAGTCAGCTTATTGTCAGTCATGTGGCCGTCCCGGTTGCTGATTGCCGCCACGCTGGCTGTTTTTTTGTTTTTGGGGGTTTATTTAACGCTTCGGCGCCCGAATTTTTCGAGATCTTCCGGACAACGCGCGGAGCAGCTGCAGCAGGAAGAACAAATGATCGCGTTTATCCGGGAGTCGCAAGTAGTGGCGGACCGTTTGGCGGGCGCGGTCGAAGAAGTGAGCCGTTCCGTCGGGCAGCTGAACCGAATCGCCGATGCTTCCATTCAAGGCGAGGAAGAGCTCAAAGCGCGGAGCAGCCAGGCGGTCGGGCGATTGCAGGGAGCGTTTGCATCCATGCAGCAGGTAGCTGCAGCGGCCGATCAAATATTGGACTCCTCCGTTCATATGCACCGCGAAAGCGAGCAGACGAAAAATACGGTCGTTGACGTATGCAGATCGTTGAATGCAACCGACGAAGTTATGAATGATTTGCACAAAAATACCGATATCATGCAAAAGAAAATACAGGATCTTACCGTACATACGTCCAAGATCGAGGAAATCAACATATTTATTGCCGAGGTTGTGGCCCAGACTTCGCTTCTGGCCTTGAACGCTTCTATCGAAGCGGCACGGGCGGGCGAACAGGGGCGCGGTTTTTCCGTCGTGGCGCAGGAGATTAAAAAGCTGGCTGCACAGAGCCATGATGCGGTCACCCGCTCTTCCGAAATCCTCACATCCATTGAAAGCGGCGTTTCTCAAGTCGTTGCGGCTGTAGCAGAGGAGAAAAAATCCGTCGAGCACGGAATTTTAGAAATGAAAGTGATGAAGGAAAAAATCGATGAGATTTTTTCACTGGTTCTCCACGTGAACGGCCTCGTGTCGGGCACAACGAGCGCTACGGAACAGCAATCGTCGTTAGTTGCAGGTGCGGCGTCATCGCTCGGCCATGTCGTCGACTTGATGAACGAGACCATGACAAGCGTAGAGGACACGCTGGAACAAATGAAAAAGCAGCGCAAGGAAGTAGCGATGCTGCAAAATATGAAGCAAAATCTGGGGCGCTCCTCGGCAGAATTAATTACCGCCATTCAGGCGGTCAATCTCCGGAAGCGCGAAGCGGCGGCTCATGCGAATGTCAATGAGATGAAGCGGGTGCTTGGCTCCATTGTTCTGATGCCTGACATCGTATCGCTGGATGAAGGGACGCATGCTTCGCAGTTGAGCGCCGTTTTGCGAAAAACGGAAGGGATCGAAGCGATTTGGTCGAATCGCGCGGACGGTACCTTCATCTATTCCTTGCCGGAAGCGGGCTTGGCTAATGCCAAAGGCCGGGAGTGGTGGAAACGGGCTATGGAAGGCGAGCTGTTCATATCTGAAGAGTACGTGTCGGCCATTACCAAAAAACCATGCATTACGCTGTCCAAAGCTGTACTTGACGCGCATGGAACCCCTGTCGGTGTCGTGGGAATCGATTTAGAGCTGAAATAATAGTTCTCATTTTTATTGTTTTAGTGTAAAATAAGATTACTGTGATGAATGTTAACATGGGGAGATAGGTGACATGTTATGTTAAGTGCAATGCAATCGGACGGAACGCCTCAAAGTAAAACAAGAAAAGCTGCCGAAATATTTCCGTTTCTGGAAGCGTATATTGCCCGCAGGGAGCAGCAAGTTGCGGAAATCGAGCAAGTGGTCGAACGCTATGAGAGGAAAAGATTGAAAGAAGAACGGGCGTACCAATCGATGTCTTCTTTTCGGCGCATGTTCTCGGGCAAGAAACCGGATCATCATCTGGCGGTCGAATATATTCATTATGTAAAGAAACCGATGGAACAAGTGCGGAAGCTGCGCGAGGAGATCGACCAAGCGCGCGCCATTCTGAATGATTCCAAGCCGAACGATGACATTGCCGTACCGGCCGAGCTCGAGCAGCACTTATTTGAATAAGCGTTGAGCGTGAGCAAGCAAAAGAACCTTCGAATCCGCAAGTGAAGTGGATTCGAAGGTTCTTTATTATTTTTAAAAATCTCATTTGGGCGGGGGTTAACAATCGCAAATGGAATTTTCCGGGACGGCCCCGTTCTTACACACGGTGCCGGACAAAGATTCAAGAATGAGTAGGCCCAGGCCGTTTATGAACGGGTGGGAGCGTGTGTGCCTGCAATCATACAGGCACCAGAACCCCGCGCTGGGGCTGGTGGCACAATCTGTCCGGCTGCTGCACTGGAAGAAAAAAAATGCAAACGTCAGCTACCCAGAACCCCCACGTCAGAGCTGATGGCACAATCGGCCCGGCTGCTGCACTGGAAGAAAAAAATGCAAACGTCTGCAACCCAGAACCCCCACGTCAGAGTTGATGGCACAATCGGCCCGGCTGCGGCACGGAAGAAAATGTGCAAACGTCAGGCTATCCAGAACCCCCACGCAGAGGTGATAGCACAATCTGCCAGACTGCGGCACGGAAGAAAATATGCAAACGTCAGGCTACCCAGAACCCCCACGCCAGAGGTGATAGCACAATCTGCCAGACTGCGGCACGGAAGAAAATATGCAAACGTCAGGCTACCCAGAACCCCTACGTCAGAGGTGATAGCCAAAATCTGCCAGACTGCGGCACGGAAGAAAATATGCAAACGTCAGGCTACCCAGAACCCCCACGCCAGAGGTGATAGCCCAAATCTGCCCGGCTCACGAAGAAAACCTGCAAAAATACATGAATTTGTGTCCTTGATCGCTGGCCACGAACAATTCCTGCAATTGTGCAGGCTTTTTACCGAATATATGGACTTAGATTCACTTTCAGCGAAAATTCCTGCACTTTTGCAGGCTTTTCGCCAAAATAAGCCATTTTCAAAGAAAAAGCCCGCACTTTCGCAGGCTTTTTCTTTGACGAGCCGACTCGTGCCCCTCGCTGAGCAGCGACACAAGTGGTCGACCGACCGCCGTCATGCAGCGCAACACCGCGCGCGGTGCGAATCTGCGTGGATTAGGCGCGATAGAGAAAATTGGCTGAACGGAAATAATCTGATTTTCGCAGATTTTCTCCCCGATGTACTCAACCGGCTGCCGCGCCGCGCAGCGCGACAACGCGCGCTGCGCGGCACCTCCCGCCCAGCGCGGCACCTCCCGCCCAGCGCCACGACGCACGCCGGGAGCGGCTCTGCGCCCCTTCGATGCAGAGCGCGCTTCCCTGGCATGCGCGGAGCTTATTTGCCGCCCTTCAACTCGCCCAAATCGATGAAGCCGTCTTCCTGGCTGTATGCAGGCACGCCGTGGATGCCGACGTCCAGGCCGACCAGTTCTTCATCTTTGCTGACGCGAAGCGGAACGGCGAGGTTGATCAGCTTCAGGACCCCCCATGTCAGCAAATATCCCCAGATGCAAACGACTGCAAGGCCGAGAGCCTGCACGCCGAGCAGCCCGAACCCGCCTCCGTAAAACAATCCGGCTGTTCCTTCGCGGATAGCATCCGGCTGCGCGAACAAGCCTACTGCAACGGTTCCGATACACCCGCTGATGCCGTGAACTGGGAATGCGCCTACAGGATCGTCGATTCCCTTGGATTCCAATATTTCAGTGGCATACACCATGGCGATTCCGCATACGATTCCGATAATAATGGCCGCGACGTCACTTACAAACGCACATCCGGCGGTAATCCCGACAAGGCCCGCCAATGCGCCGTTGATGACCATCGGAGGATCGGCTTTGCGGTACCGAAACATGGTGAACAAAATGCAGGTTGCGCTTCCGGCCGCAGCGGACAGCATCGTCGTTACCGCAATATGTCCGATGGAGGTATTCGTAGCGCTGAGCGTGCTTCCCGAGTTGAAGCCGAACCAGCCGAACCAGAGAATAAAGGCGCCTACGGACGCGAGCGGCAAGTTGGACGGAGGCACGATGTTGGCCGACCCGTTTGCCGAAAATTTGCCGATGCGGGGACCGATAATGATGGCTGCCGCGAGCGCCGAGAAGCCCCCGAGAGCGTGTATGACGGCGGACCCGGCAAAATCGACCATGCCCAGCTTACCCAGCCATCCGTTAGCGGCCCAAACCCAATGGCCTGCGATCGGATAAATCATTCCCGTCATGGCGATTGTATATAAAATATAGGCGCGGAAATTGATTCTCTCGGCAACGGCGCCGGATACGATAGAGATGACCGCGATAACGAAAGCACATTGAAACAGCCAGTACGTTTCATGGGATATGGATAAATCGATATGTGTCAAGTCTCCTCCCATGAAAAATCCGCTCGTGCCGATGAAGCCGCCGGCATCTTTTCCGTACATGAGCCCAAAGCCGACAAAATAAAAAATAAGTGCCCCGAAAGCGATATCGACGAACACTTTCATAATGATGCTTACCGCATTTTTTTGCCTGACAAAGCCTGCTTCCAGCAAGGCGAAGCCGCCTTCCATGAGCAAAATCATGGCTGCCGTCAGAACGACCCAAATGGTGTCCAAACCGCTGGAAAGCTGTTTAATTGCATCCATTATCCCATCTCTCCTTGTATATTGAGCAATACTTTCGCCTAAATTATACGTTTCTGATGATAAACATGTCAACGAATGACGTAAGAATACGTAACATATTATCCGTAATGTTCGTAATCTGCCAAAAAGCATGTAAGTTATTTCGCATATACCTGCAAAAACTCGGTCTCCAGACTGAGGACACCTTCAATCCCTCGTCTCTTTTCATTGCCGGCTGCATCTTATAGACTAGAGGTATCTTAACAAACACGTACACAATTGGAGGAAGCAAGCATGAATCCGAATCTGTTCGGGCGAATCTTCTGGGGGCTTATTCTTGTCACCGCAGGCGCATTTTTCCTGCTGGATCAAATGGGGCTCATCAAAATCGATATCGCGTATATCTTTTCCACTTACTGGCCAATCATTCTCATTTTCTATGGTTTGACGGGATTCGTTTGGCAGCGCAAGTATCATTGGGGAAGTTCCGTCTGGAGTGTACTGCTGTGCGGGGTAGGCACCATTTTTTTGCTTCATAACTTGAAGCTTACCGATTTGTCGATCGGGGAAATGTTTCGATACCTTTGGCCGGTGGCGCTGATTTTGTTCGGGCTGAATGTGATTTTCAAACCTTGGAAAAAGCATTCGCACGCCGATCGGGATGCTTACCGCGATGCGAAAAGAGACGCAAGGGAAGCGCGGCGCGCGGCGCTCCGCGAAGAGCGCGAGAAATACAAGCGTCAATGGAAGGAATTCAAGTGGGAGCATCATGCGTCATCCGATGCATCGGCCCATAAGGAAGACAAGCCCGAGATCAAGAGAGAACTGAGCGAAGAAGAGAAGGCGGTGCTGAAAGACATTCACGGCGAGTTTGATCCGCACAAATACGGCGATGCTTGGAAAACTGCGGAGGAAACCGCTTCGATTAACCTGTCCAAGCATGAAGACGCGACCGGCAAATCGCAGAGGGGGCTCCATCACAATCACCGGCATCCGCGCTATCAAACGTTTGGCGGCGATCATTCCGGAGATACGATTCACAGGCACGGCTTTATCGGCGACGTGCACATGGGGCAGGAGCCATGGGAGCTCAAGCCGCTGCACATCTCTCATTTTATCGGGGATTCCGTCATCGATTTGACCCGCGCCTCCGTTCCTTTGGGGGAGACGCCGATTTTTGTGACGGCTTTTATCGGGGACGTGAAAATTTTTATTCCCAACGATATCGATCTGGAGGTCAAAGTGATGGCCAGCTCGTTTATCGGGGATATGAAGGTACTCGATCGCCGGGAAAGCGGGTTTATGAGCAGCGTTCGGACGGAAACCGCCCATTTTGACGAGGCGCAGCGGAAGCTGATCGTGACGACCAGCATGTTTATCGGAGATATTACGATTAAAAAAATAGGTTGAGGTCGGATCATGTACAAATTGCGGATGTTCAATATGAAGTGGCAGTTGTTGAGCTACTTCTTTATTGCAAGCTTGATCATAGTGTCCAGCATCTTTATCGCGCTTGAATATTTCCAGGATTATTTCGCTTACTGGGAATTCAAAATGTGGTTTTTGATCGCCATTCTGGCGGTTTGTTTATCCACGGGCTATGTGGCAACGAGAAGGTGGCAGCGCAAAGTGGACGAACTTCACCTGGCCATGCTGGAAATATCGAAAGGCAACTTTTCCAGCCGGATTGAACTGGAACCGGTCGAGCCTTTCCTCTACCTGTATGATACGTTCAATACGATGGCTTCGGCTATCGAGGCCCGCGTACAGCTGCTGCAGCAGTTGGGCGAGGCCGAGGCGATTCGCGACCAGGAACTCACCGAAACCGCGGTCATGGAAGAGAGGCGGAGGCTTGCGCGCGATCTGCATGATACGGTCAGCCAGGAGCTGTTCGCTATCCATATGTCGGCGTCCTCGCTTCCGAAAATGCTGGAAAAAAATCCGGCCGCAGCCGAAGGCGTCATGACTCAACTGATTCAAATGTCGCATCATGCGCAAAAGCAGATGCGCGGACTCATCTCGCAGCTGAGGCCGATCGAGCTGAACGATATGACGCTGCAAGAAGCTCTGGAGAAATGGTTCCCCGAATACTGCCGGGCCCATGAACTTCAGGGCCAGCTTGATGTTATCCTCGGCGAAGCCATATCCGAAGCGATCGAGCACCAGCTGTTTCTCATCGTACAGGAAGGGATGGCGAATGTCGTTAAGCACGCTTCCGCGAAGGAAGTTCGCCTGTCGATTCACGAGCGGGAGCACCAATACATTTTGCAGCTGCAGGATAACGGCCAGGGCTTTGAACGGAGCGGCATTCCTTCGGCCTCGCACGGGCTGACGACGATGAAGGAAAGAGCGCAGAAGCTCGGCGGCGATGTGGAAATCTTCAGCAAACCGGGAGCGGGAACGAGGGTGCAGGTGAAAATTCCGCGTTTTGCGGACGATACCGAAGAAGCGATTGTCAAAAGGAGAGGAAAAGTCGAATGAGTAACGCGATAAAAATTATGATCGTCGATGATCACGATATGGTCCGGGTGGGGCTACGAACTTATATATCTTTGGAACCGGATTTGGAAGTGATCGGGGAAGCCGGCAACGGAAAAGAAGCGCTCGACCTGCTGGAGGGCGCACTTGCGGAATCGCTCCCGGACATCGTGCTGATGGATCTGACGATGCCTGTCATGGACGGTATTGCCGCCACCAAGCTGATCGGCGAAAAATATCCCCGGACCAGAGTCATCATGCTGACGAGTTTCCTGGAAGAGGCGAAGGTCGTTGAAGCGATCGAGTCCGGGGCCATCAGCTATATGCTCAAAACCGTCTCATCGGATCAGCTCGTCCATGCCATTCAGAGCGCATACCGCGGTATGCCGGTCATGAATTCCGACGTTTCTCTCGCGCTGACCAGAGGGATCCGGCAAAAAAGCGCCAAGCCTGAGGAGGACGTACTCACGACCCGCGAAAAAGAAGTGCTTCTCCTCATCGCCGATGGGAAGAGCAATAAAGAAATATCCGAAGAGCTGTTTATCAGCATCAAAACGGTAAAAACCCACGTCAGCAATTTGCTGATGAAGTGCGAGCTGGAGGACCGGACGCAGCTTGCCATCTACGCCCACCGCAAAGGATGGGTTTGACCGGAGGCGGATTCGCACATAAAATCTACATTTTGGCACATTCTAAAGCGTAAGAACTTCAATTCGAACGACTAAAGGAGTGTCAGACCCATGCAACTCATTTCTTCCTCGCTGGAGCAAGTGCAGGAGAGTTTCGGCAGTGTGCGTGAACGCCTGCATGAATTCGACTTTGCCCTGGGCGGCAACTGGGACTACGATCACGGATATTTCGACCGGCATTTGGACGAGGCGAACAAAGTTTGGCTGCGCATCCCGTTCCAAGTCGTAACCGGTCGAATCGAAGGCGACAGTGAGGCGACGGATGCTGTCGTCAGGCTCGGAACGCCCTTTGTGCTTAAGCATGTATATAATGAAGGACTCGATTACGATGCCGAAGCGGCAACTTACGGCGCAATGGTCGATCAATTTCAGACGCCTCTCGATTCCGACGCGAAAATTGAGGGAAACTGGATCGAAGAAGCGGCGGAATTACTGCAAAAAGTGGAGCAATCCTGGGCGCAATAAGCAAAATTTGTTTTTTTACCTCCCGTTTATTGATTTTTAATGTTGGTTTAAGGTTATGGGTGCATGATAGAGCCATAGACAACTAGACCTACAATATTTGGACCCCATAGCATGCACTCATTCTTATTCAAACATGGAGGTAAGAAAAATATGGAAGACAATAAAAAGGATTACAGCGATTTTTTCAAGCCGCAGAACAACGATAACGGCTCGGACAAACCGCACAACGAGCAATCATCCAACCAAGAAAGGCCTTCCTACTATTATTCTTACGGTCCTTACAAGTCGGCATTCAGCGATAACAACAGCTCGGAGCCTTTGACCACATCGGTTTCTGGCGCAGAGGGCACATCAAGCGTTGAAGTGACCCCGCCCAAAAACCTGCGTTCGTTCAGCTTCCAGTCCGAGTCGGGGCAACCGGGAGGTCCGGGGCAATGGGATTACAATACACGTAAACGTACGTCCGGCAAAAGCATTTTCGCCGCCTTCATGGCAGGCGCTCTGGTAGTTGGCGCATTGATGTTCGGAGCGGACAAAATGAATCTGTTCACAGGCCATCAACCGCTGTCAGCCAGCAGCTCTTCCGCATCGACGAAAACTTCGGCCGCTGGCTCAAGCAGCGGCAGCAACGATTTGAAAAACGTAGGACTCGACTTCGCGCGTCCGAACAACATCTCCGAGATTGCGCAAAATGCGGGTCCGGCCGTAGTCAAAGTCGAATCTTTTGTCAAGGCGAAGAAATCGACCCGCGGCAGCGGAAATTCCTTGTTCGACGATCCGTTCTTCCGCCAATTTTTCGGCGATGAAGGCAGCGGCGGCAGTGGCGGTGGAAGCCAAAACGACAACCAGCAAGATTCAGGCAGCGGCACCTTGCAGGAAGCGGGCATGGGTACAGGGTTTATTTTTGAAAAATCCGGCTACATTTTGACCAATGAGCACGTGGTCGACGGCTCCGACGAAGTTCACGTAACCGTTCAAGGCTACGACAAGCCGTTTACCGCCAAGCTGCTGGGCAACAGCTACGATCTCGACTTGGCGGTGCTCAAAATCGAAGGCGCCAAAGACTTCCCGATCCTTCCGCTCGGCAAAGCCGAAGACGTGAACGTCGGCGACTGGGTCGTCGCGATCGGCAACCCTTACGGGTTCGACCATACCGTAACCGTCGGCGTGCTCAGCGCCAAAGAGCGTCCGATCAGCATTCCGGATTCCAAGGGAACCCGCGAGTACAAACATTTGCTGCAAACCGACGCATCGATTAACCCCGGCAACTCCGGCGGTCCGCTGCTGAACTTGAACGGCGAAGTTATCGGCATCAATACGGCGGTAAGCGCGCAGGCGCAAGGCATCGGATTTGCGATTCCGACCAGCACGATCTCATCCGTTCTCGAAAACTTGAAAAACAACGTGGAAATTCCAAAAGAGCCGGTTCCGTATTTGGGCGTAGGCTTGCAGGATATCGGCAAGGATTGGGTCAGCGAACTGAAGCTTGAAAATACGGACGGCGCCCTTGTAGGCAGCGTTCAGCGCAAAAGCCCAGCTTTCCAAGCCGGACTGCGCCAATATGACGTCATCGTCGATATCAACGGCGCCAAAGTGAAAAGCTCGCAAGATCTGATCACGAAAGTTCAGGCGACCAAAGTAGGCGACAAAGTGACGCTGGGTGTTATCCGCGACGGCAAACGCATGGAAGTCCCCGTAACGATAGGCGATAAAAACACATTGTCGGCGACAACCAACAAATAAGACTCAGTTGCATTAAAGGAAGTGGAGACCCGCGGCCGCAAGCTTGCAGGCTCTGCTTTCTTTTTGCTTTCGCGCGATTTTGTTACAATGTATATATCAGGGTTGTAAAATGAAGGGTACAAGAAAGGCGGCTGCTTGCATGAGAGAAAAAATTTTAGTAATAGACGATGACGAAAAAATCACTTCAATGTTGAGGCGGGGCCTTGCCTTTGAAGGATATATGGTAGTGACCGCAAGCAATGGCGCCGAAGGCTTGAAGCAGACGCTGCTGAACGATCCGAATCTGATCGTTCTCGATGTGATGATGCCGCAGATCGACGGCTGGGAGGTCGTGCGCCGGGTTCGCGAGAGCGGCAGCGAGGTGCCGATCTTGATGCTGACGGCCAAGGACGAAATCAGCGACCGGGTCAAAGGTCTCGACCTCGGCGCCGACGATTACCTCGTGAAGCCTTTCGCGCTCGAGGAATTGCTGGCGCGGGTCCGTGTACTGCTGCGCAGACGCGCGGAGCGTCCGGAGCAGCCGACAAACCGGCTGACTTACGAAGATGTGACGCTCGATCTGGATACGCGCGAAGTTTTTCGCGAAGACAAGCTTGTCGAACTGACGACGAAGGAGTTCGATCTGCTGCATTTGTTTATGCTGAATCCGAAGCGGGTGCTGTCCCGGGACATCATCATGGAAAAAATTTGGGGCTACGATTACAGCGGCGAATCCAACGTGCTCGAAGTTTACATCGCCCTGCTTCGCCAAAAAACTGAAGAACACGGGCACAAGCGGATCATCCAGACAGTCCGCGGCGCCGGCTACGTGTTGAGGGGGGAATCGTAAGCGATGTCTCTCCGCCTCCGACTAACGCTCTGGTATTCCGGCATATTGGCGGTGACCATGCTTGTTTTCGGTATCGGGCTTTATTTTTTTCTGAACTATTTTTTGTATGATGGCGTGAAAAGCGATCTCAAAGAGGAAGCCGAAATGAGCTATTCCCGCGTGCAAAAAAGCGTCGCTCTTTCGATCAAAGGGCTGGTCATCGATCTGGAGTTGGAAAACAGAGACTTGAATTCCAATAACATCTCATTGCAGCTGTACAACGTAAAGCTCAAAACGGTGACCCGTTCGGCATTGCTGCTATACAACGGCATTGCTCTGCCTGTTCCGCCGCTTGACAAATTTGCGCATACACCGTCTTATTTTGAAAAGACGAAAGTAGCCGGGAACCAGGATATCCTCATTTATCACATGGGAATATACGGGAGCCTGGACAGACCGGATGAATTGGTCGGGGTGCTGGAGGCTGCTTTTCCGATCGGACACTATGAGTCGACCCTGCTCAAATTGCGTTATGCGCTGGTATTCTGGGCTTTGATTACGATTGTTCTGGCTGCATCCTTGGGCTGGTTCATGTCCAGAAAAGCGTTGATGCCTATCGATCAGGTCATCGAGGCGGCGAATCAGATCGAGAGCGGGACTGACCTTGAGAAGCGGATTCTTTATGACGGTCCGCAGGATGAAATCGGCCGCTTGACGGAAACGATCAACGGAATGCTGTCCCGCATTCAAGTGACGTATTCCGATCTGGAGGAAGCTTACCGGGCTCAGCGCCGCTTTGTATCGGATGCTTCCCACGAGCTGCGGACGCCGCTTACGACGATACGCGGGAATGTGGATTTGCTTGAGAAAATGTGGAAGCAGACTTCCGGCAATGCGCAGCTCGCCACGCCGGATCAAATGCAAATATCGCTGGAAGCGATGCAGGATATCGCCGGTGAAGCGCAGCGCATGAGCAGGCTGGTGAACGATCTGCTCGCGCTTGCGCGGGCGGATGCGGGAGTGCAGATGGAGATGTCCGAGCTCGATATGCTGCCGCTTGTTCAGGAGGTCATACGCCGAACGCAATTTTTGTCGCGTACAGCCGACTGGCAGGTGGGCGATCTGGATGCGCTGAACGACGCCGTCGTGCAGGGAAACCGCGACTATTTGCAGCAGCTTTTGTTCATTTTCATCGAAAATGCGTTCAAATATACGCCGTCAGGCGTCGTCATGCTCGATGCGCTTCGCTCGCCGGGCCTTGTCGGACTGCGGATCGCCGATACCGGGATCGGCATGAACAAGGAAGATGTGCCGCACATTTTCGACCGTTTTTATCGCGCGGATCTGTCCAGAGGCCAGACGAGCGGCACAGGACTCGGCTTGTCGATCGCCAAATGGATTATTGACGAGCACCGCGGCTCGATCGAAGTTACAACCCGCAAAGACGAAGGCAGCACTTTCATCATCTGGCTTCCCGCCAACTTCCCTCTAACCGTTTAATCCGTTATAATGAAAGAACAAAACTTATATCCGGAGCAGGTGGAGCAAGCATGAAAGTTGTCAAAATATCGCCAAGAGGCTACTGCTACGGCGTCGTAGACGCAATGGCTTTGGCTATGCAAACGGCTAAAAACCTGAATCTGCCAAGGCCTATATATATATTAGGAATGATCGTGCATAATTCGCACGTGACCGACTTCTTTAAGGAAGAAGGCGTAATTACGCTCGACGGCGAGAATCGTCTGGACATTTTGGAGCAAATCGATACCGGAACGGTCATCTTTACGGCGCACGGCGTTTCTCCGGAAGTAAGGCGCATGGCGCGGGAAAAGGGGCTTACCGTCGTTGACGCCACATGTCCGGACGTTACCAAAACCCATGACCTGATCCGCGAAAAGGCTGCCGATGGCTATGACGTGATATATATCGGCAAGAAGGGCCATCCCGAGCCGGAAGGCGCTGTCGGAGTCGCTCCGGGACACGTGCATCTGATCGAGAAGCTGGAGGAAGCGGAGAAGCTGGACATCCGTTCGGAACGAATTATTATTACGAATCAAACGACGATGAGCCAGTGGGACATCAAACATATTATGAACCGCCTGCTGGAGCTGTTTCCCAAAGCCGAGATTCACAATGAAATATGTCTGGCTACCCAGGTACGGCAGGAGGCGGTGGCCGAGCAGGCCAAAGAAGCCGATCTGGTCATCGTCGTCGGAGATCCGAAGAGCAACAATTCCAACCGTCTGGCCCAAGTATCGGAGGAAATTGCGGGCGTCAAGGCGTACCGGATATCCGATATCACCGAGTTGGACCGGAACTGGCTTGCCCATGTTCGCCAGGTAGGCGTCACTTCGGGCGCTTCCACGCCGACTCCGATCACCAAAGAGGTCATTGCGTATTTGGAGAGCTACGATCAGAAAGACGAAACCACTTGGGAATTGAAACGTACTATAAATATGAAGAAGCTCATCCCGGCTGCAAAATCCAAAACAGCGGCGAGCGAGTAATTGTTACCAATTCAACTTGATAGGATTGAGAACCGGCATGCAAAGTGCACAGAAGGTGAAACCCAAACATATTCGCTACGATTGGAAAAGCACCAAGAAATGGTTCAAGTATAAGTATTTGCTGCTTTTGCGTGCCAAAGGGGGGCCGTCAAAAGTAGCGCGGGGATTTTCGATCGGTTTGGCAGTCGAAATGTTCACGCTGCCTACGGCCGGATTTGCCTTCCTTCTCATCTTTCCTCTAGTATATTTGCTAAGAGCGAATTTGGCGGGGGCATTAATCGGATTTGTGTTCGGCAAAATCATTTATATCCCGCTCGCATTTTTGAACAAGCATGTCGGAGACTTGCTGGTTCCCAAGCCTTTTAAACATTATCTCATTCATCATTTGCCCGACCTGTTATCGAATATTATCCGCGGAAGCCTGGATTTGATCGTAGGCGGGATGGTCGTTGGAACGATGCTCGGCATTATTATGTATTTCCCTATTTTATTGCTGCTGAAATATCATACGAACCGCAGGAAAGAAAAGCGCAGAATTCGCAAGGCGGAGCTCCTTTTGCCGAACGGCGCGGAATAAAAAAATAAATTAGTGCTTGACGAACTTTCGTCAAGCATTGTATATTTACTTTAGTGATTAAAAGCGTAGAAGCGAGCAAGCGTTTAAGCATTTAAGCGTTCAAGGGGTTATGCGACAAGTTGGAGTAACATAGTTTATCGGCCAGCAGTAGACTGGTTCATATTTTAAGGAGCGTGAATTCAGATGATCGCAATTACATCGAACAAAATTTCCGGCGAGCGGATCCAGGAGCTCGTTCAATGGATTGAAAAGCACGACGTGCAAGCGCACGTATCCAAAGGGGAAGACCGCACGGTTATCGGTATTATCGGCAAAGCGGATCCCAAGATGGCGGAGCAGCTTCGTCAAATGTCGGGAGTTGAGCAAGTGGTGAAAATTTCCAAATCCTACAAGCTGGCGAGCCGTGACTTCCACCCGGCCGACACGGTGATCAAGATCAAAGACGTGGAAATCGGCGGAGAACAGCTCATCATCATGGGCGGCCCTTGCGCGGTGGAATCTCCGGAGCAAATCGACGAGATCGCCCGTCTGGTCAAAGCCGCAGGCGGCCAAGTGCTCCGCGGCGGCGCATTCAAGCCGAGAACAGGTCCTTACAGCTTCCAGGGCGTAGGCGTCGAAGGCTTGATCATGATGGCCGAAGCGGGCAAAAAGCACGGCCTTCTGACCATCACGGAAGTGATGACGCCGGAATACGTGGACGTATGCGCGGAATACGCAGATATCCTGCAGGTGGGAACGCGCAATATGCAAAACTTCGATCTGCTTCGCAAATTGGGAACGATTCAGACGCCTGTACTGTTGAAGCGCGGCTTCAGCTCTACATATGACGAGTTCCTGAACGCGGCCGAATACATTCTTGCAGGCGGAAATCCGAACGTTATGCTCTGCGAACGCGGAATCCGAACATTTGAAACCTACACGCGCAACACACTGGATCTTTCGGCAATTCCGGTGCTCAAACAGCTCAGCCACCTGCCTGTCATTTCCGATCCGAGCCACGGCACGGGCCGCCGCGAACTGGTAGAGCCGATGACCAAAGCATCGGTTGCAGCCGGAGCGGACGGTTTGATTATCGAAATGCATACGGATCCTGATAATTCAATGACAGGCGACGGCGTGCAATCCCTGTTCCCGGATCAATTTGCCAAATTGCTGGTCGATTTGGAAAAGCTCGCACCGCTTCTCGGAAAGAAATTCGATACGAAAAAAGAGCCGATTTTGGCTTAAATAAAGCTCTCACCGGAGGCTGCGCTTCTTCGAAAACGAAGAAGCCGGCCTTTTTCCTGCTTTTATCACAAATCTGTGAACAGTGTAAGCATAGCTGACACATCCATAAAAAATACCTGACATAAGTATTGACGGTAAGAAGTTAAAAGCTATATAATATGTGCAAGATAACAAGAAAAAGTTGAACAATCATCACGCAAAGTACGTTGAATGTACGGAAATAGGAGGTATTTTTAAAATGTCAGTTCAAAACGTGTTGAACCTCATCAAGGAAAAAAACATCGAGTGGGTAGATTTCCGTTTCGTAGGTCTTTCCGGTAAACAGCAGCATATTTCTTTGCCTGCGACGGAAGTGGACGAAGATACTTTCGTAAACGGCGTAGCTTTTGACGGTTCCTCTATCCCGGGCTTCCGTGGTATCGAACAATCTGACATGGTTATGATGCCAGATACCGAGACTGCGTATGTAGATCCTTTTACAGCGCATCCGACTTTGGTTATTATGAGCAACATTCATACTCCAGAGGGCGAACGCTATGACCGCGATCCTCGCAGCATCGCTCAAAAAGCTGAAGAGTACCTGCAAACTACAGGTATCGGTACAACTGCAAATTTTGCTCCTGAATCCGAGTTCTTCATCTTTGACGATGTGCGTTACGAGTCCGGCATGAACAAATCCTACTTTGAAGTGGATTCCGAAGAAGCAGCGTGGAACTCCGGCCGCAAAGAAGAAGGCGGAAACCTGGCTTACAAAATCCCTGTTAAAGGCGGTTACGTTCCAGTAGCTCCAACCGACAGCCAACAGGACATTCGTTCCGAAATGTGCCGTCTGCTTGCGGAGACAGGTCTTCGCATCGAGCGTCACCATCACGAAGTTGCTACAGCGGGTCAAGCTGAAATCAACTTCCGTTTCGACACTTTGACTAAAACTGCAGACAACCTGCTCAAATACAAATACATCGTTTCCAACACAGCTAGACAATACGGCAAAGTGGCAACATTCATGCCAAAACCTCTGTTCGGCGACAACGGCAGCGGTATGCACGTTCATATGTCCATCTTCAACGGCGGAGAGCCTCTGTTCTATGAAAAAGGCGCTTACGCGAACTTGAGCGAAATGGCTATGCATTACATCGGCGGTATCCTGTACCACGCTCCTGCGCTGATTGCAATCACAAACCCAAGCACGAACTCTTTCAAACGCCTGGTTCCTGGTTACGAAGCGCCGGTTAACCTGGTATTCTCCAAAGGCAACCGTTCCGCAGCCGTTCGTATTCCGATCGCAGCTGTGACTCCTAAAGGCTGCCGCATCGAGTTCCGTACTCCGGACAGCACGGCTAACCCATACCTTGCTTTCGCAGCTATGCTGATGGCGGGTCTTGACGGTATCAAAAAGAAAATCGATCCGACCGCTCTTGGTTACGGTCCTTTCGACAAAAACATCTATGAAATGTCCGATGCTGAAAAAGCGGAAATCCGCAGCGTTCCTGGCACGCTGGACGAAGCTTTGGACGCTCTTGCGGCAGATTCCGACTTCTTGCTTGAAGGCGGCGTATTTACGCAAGATTTCATCGACAACTACATCGAATTCAAACGCGGAGAAGCAAAACAAGTGGCTATCCGCATTCATCCGCACGAGTACTCCCTGTACTTCGATTGCTAATCTGTACGCTCTTATACTATTATTAAACAAGCTGGTTCTTCGGCAGTCATTTGCCGGAGGACCAGTTTTTGCATCTAAATACGACACCCACTGACGGGAAGGATGAGCTGGAATGAACATAGCCTTACTTGCGGGAAGCAATCGGAAAGCGGCAGCGAGCACGGGGCTGGCCAAATATATCAAGCAGGCGATCGAGCGGAAGGGCAATCAGGCTGTGTTGATTGATTTGTATGCAGCGCCTCTGCCATTTTATTCGCCCGACACGGTATATACCGATCACGAAGGGCTGGCCGCGCTGGCAAAAGCGATGCTGGGTGCCGACGGCATCGTGCTCGCATCGCCGGAATATCACGGCAGCATGACCGGCGTTCTCAAAAATGCGCTCGATCACCTTGGGCAGGATCATTTTAAGGGCAAAGCCGTGCTCGCAGCCAGTTCCGCCGGAGGGGCGGTCGGCGTCAGCACGCTCCAACATATGCAAGTAACGGTGCGCAACCTGCACGGCATCAACTGCCCGGAATGGATCTCGATCGGCGGCGATCAGAGAGCAGGCTTTGAAGACGGGCCTATAGAAGCCCAGATAAGCCCCAATGTGCAAGCCCGCGTTCACCGGGCGGTTGACGCTTTTCTGCATCTGGCGGGCTTGCTTAGGAAATAAGCATGGCTCTAGCCGGATGGGGGGGCTGGAGCCCTAAAGTTTGGCGCGGCCGTTCATGAAATGGCTGGCTGAGCAGCCCGGAAAACCTGCGAAAGTGCAGGTTTTTTCCGGGAAAGCGGCTCGTTTTGGCGAAATTCCTGCAATTGTGCAGGAATTTTCGATGAAAATGAGCCTGAGCCCGCGTGTTCGATGAAAAACCTGCACATTTGCAGGAATTTTTCGTTGCCGGCGTATTGACGAGCAAAAACCTGCACTTTTGCAGGTTTTCTTCGCGCAGCCGGGCAGATGTGCTGCTGGGCCAAGCAGGCTGCCCTGTGTCAATGCGCAGCCAGAGCTGTAACGGTACCGCCGATGATTTCCGGCGGTCATCTCCAGCGGACTGTACTAAAGCCATGAATCTTGGCTGAGGAACTGGCCGGACTCAATTGGCAAGCTTGGCGTGTCAATGCCTTTTAGTGGTAAAATGATAGAGAATTGGAGAACGAACGAATAGCGGGAAGAGCGGCAAGGAGAAACCCATGGAAGCAAAGCCAATAACCGACCATTTGCAGCATCATTTGCGGATTCTTTTTATCGGCTACAATCCGAGTATCCGCTCGGGAGAGACGGGCCATCATTATGCGAGCCCAAGCAACCGTTTTTATCGCATTTTGCATGCGGCTGGGTTGACGGATCGCTTGTACAAGCCTCAGGAGGACGGGGACATGCTCCGCCTTGGTTACGGCTTCACGAATATTGTCGCCAGACCTACCCTGACGGCCGCCGAGATTGCGCCGGAGGAATATAAGGAAGGCCGGGAGATTTTGCGCAAAAAAATCGAAATTTACCGGCCGCGAGTCGCATGTTTCGTCGGAAAAGGCGTGTATGAGCAGTACAGCGGCAGACGGGGAATGGCCTGGTGCGTGCAGCCGGAACCGGTCGTGCCCGGCGTCATCGAATATGTGTGTCCCTCCTCCAGCGGCCTCGTTCGCATGAAATTGGAGGAGATGGTGTCAATATTTGGCGGGATGCTGACGTTAAGCGAAGCGGAGGAGGATAAAGGATGAACATTCCATGGCTCGAATGGGCGAAACAAATTCAGGCGATCAGTCAGGCCGGGCTTGAGTATGGCGAAAACGGGTACGATCTGGAGCGCTACGAGGCGCTGCGCAGCATCAGTGTCGAGATGATGAGCTACTTTACCGAAACGCCGGTTGAAAAGGTGAGAGAGCTATTTGCCAGCGATTCGGGCTATGCGACGCCGAAAGTGGATGTAAGAGCCGTCGTCTTCAGGGAGGACAAAATTTTGCTTGTCCGCGAAAGAGCAGACGGCGCCTGGTCTATGCCCGGAGGCTGGGCGGATATCGGCTACACGCCCTCCGAGGTCGCCGTCAAGGAGACCAAGGAGGAAGCCGGCTACGACGTCAAGCCGGTCCGTTTGCTGGCGCTGCTGGACAAAAAGCGCCACCCGCACCCGCCCTCGCCGAACCACGTGTACAAGATATTCATCTTGTGCGAACTGGAAGGCGGCGAGGCGTTGACGGACGCCCTGGAGACGACGGGCGTCGGCTTTTTCGGCGAGAGCGAGCTGCCGCCGCTCTCGATCGAGCGGAACACCGCCTGCCAGGTGCAGCGGATGTTCGAGCTTTACCGCAGCCCCGGTTCGCAGGCGCTGCTTGATTAGCATAACGTTGCAAGCATACGTTCAAACTGTACCGAATCGTTCAAGTTTTAAACGTAATCCCAAAAAGCTTTTGTGAATGTAACGAGCCGAGACACCCTTATTTCGTGGTAAACTGTCCGTTTGAACGATGGGGGAACCGGTTCGTTACAATGCAGCTGCCGGTCAGAGCGTTTGAAGGAATGCGTAAATCCGTTCCAACGCTTCGTCCAGCAAAACCTGCGAAGTCGCGTAGGAGCAGCGGACAAACCCTTCTCCGCCGGAGCCGAAAACTTGCCCGGGAACGGTTACGACATTGGCCTCCTGCAGCAGCCTGTGAGCAAACTGTTCCGAGCTTAACCCGGTATGCGCGATCGAAGGAAACGCATAGAAGGAGCCCAGCGGTTCGTGGCAGGGCAGCCCGACCTGCCTTAAGCCTTGAACGAACGACTTCCGGCGCTTATTGTAGGAGGCGATCATCCGGTCTTTTTCCTCCAGGCCGTTCCGGAGGGACTCGATAGCGGCAATCTGGCCCAAAATAGGCGCGCACATGAGCGTGTACTGGTGAATTTTCAACATCGCCGAAATGAGCTCCCGGTGGCCGCACACATAGCCGACCCGCCATCCGGTCATGGCGAACGCCTTCGAAAAGCCGCTGACCACCAGCGTCCGGTCTTTCATTCCGGGTAGCGAAGCGAAGCTGACGTGTGTGCTGCCGTACGTCAACTCGGCGTAAATTTCATCCGAAATTACTACGAGGTTGCGTTCTTCCACAATTTTAGCTATCGGCAGCCAGTCCTCGCGGGTCATAATTCCGCCTGTCGGATTGTTCGGGTAACAAAGCACAAGCACTTTGGAACGGGGAGTCAGCTTTGCTTTCAGCGACTCTGCCGTAAGCTTGAACTGATCTTCGGCAAAAGTTTCGACAGCTACGGGCTTGCCCCCGCCTAGAAACGTAATCGGCGAATAAGAAATGTAGCAGGGGACCGGGATCAAAATTTCATCGTCCTGCGTAATCAGGGCGCGCAAGGCCAGATCGATGGCTTCGCTGCTGCCTACGGTAACCATGATTTCGTCAGCGGGGTCGTACGTCACCTGAAAGCTAGCGGACAAGTACTCCGCAATCGCCTCCCGCAGCTCGGGCAGCCCGGCGTTGGGCGTGTACGAGGTTTTGCCTTTTTCCAGCGCATGAATGCAGGCGTCCCGGACGTGCTTTGGCGTAACGAAATCCGGCTCGCCTACGCCAAGCGAGATTACGTCTTTTCTGCCTGCCGTGAAATCGAAAAACTTGCGGATGCCCGAAGGCGGCATATCGCGCACCGCAGGCGTCAATAGTTCCCTTATGGATGAATGAGTCATACTGGTTTCCTCCTTTTTTTGGAAAACAAAAAAACCCGCCCCATAAGGGACGAGTTATTACCCGTGTTACCACCCTAGTTTCACTTCATGCGAAGCGACACTCCGTTCACGTATCCATCAATACGTGTTCCCGTTAACGCTGGAATTGCGGCAGCACCTACTTGGTTTTCAGCCTGCTTCTCGGAGATGGCTTTCGGTTATCGTCTGAACGTTGGCTCGCACCTGCCCCAACTCTCTGCGGATCAGCCGGATAACTTACTCTTTCTCTTCACAGAATTTCGAACTCATATCAAGTTGAGGTTATTATAAGCATAGACGCTGAAAAAAAGCAATACTTAAATTATTAGACCCGCTGAAAAGTGGGGGAGCAGGTATCGCATGCAGGCCCCTGGGACAAGGCGGCTTGGCAGGGGAAAGCCTGCGAAAGCGCAGGTTTTTTCTGTAATAATGGGTCATTTTGGCGAAAATCCTGCGATTGTGCAGGAATTTTCGATAAAAATGAACCAAAGCCCATGTTCGCGGCGAAAAGCCTGCACAATTGCAGGAATATGTCGTAGCCAGCGTGTCAACCGAGCAAAAACTGCACTTTTGCAGGTTTTCTTCGCGAAATCAGGTAAATTGTGCGTCAGGTTCAGGCATGTGGGTTTCTGGGCAGCTTGCAAAAAGAAAGTGCGGGGATTTTCGCCCAAAAGACAAAGAGACGGTTTAGTCGCCTAACCTGACAGCATTGGCGGGTATCGGCGGGAGCGACATCGGTGGGTGCTGATGGAAGTTGGCGCTGCGAGAGCGGCACCGGCGTGAGCGGGCGCCCGCGAAAGCAGCATCGACGAGCATGGGTACCGATAGCGGCGTCAGTGAGAGCCAGCGGAAGCAGCATCGGCGGAAGCGGGCGCCCGCGAAAGCAGCATTGGCGAGCGCGGGCACCGGTAGCGGCGGCAGTGAGAGCCAGCGGGAGCGAGCGCCGGTGGAAGCCGGCCGAGCGGCGTCAGTGCAGACCCGGCGCGCCCAGCGGGAACGCGCCGAGCGGCTCGTAGGCCGGCTGTCGGCCCAGGTGGCTGCGGTAGAGGACGATGTCCTCTACCCGCCACGCGGCCCAGCCGGCCGCAGGCGCCGCCTCCGCCAGCGCGGCGCGCCGGAAAGGCCCCGCCGCTGCGCGGTAGCGGCGGGCCAGCGTGATGTGCGGCCGGTAGGGGCGAGCCTCGGCCGGGAAGCCGTGGCGGGCGCAGGCGCCGCTGACCTCGCGCTGGAGCTTGCCCAGCGCATCGAGGTCGCCGGCGACGCCCGCCCACAGCACCGTCGGCGCCGCCGGCGGCCCGAACACGCCGAGCCCTTCGGCGTGCAGGGCTAGCGGCGGCGCCGACGCGGCGAGCTGGCGCAGGTCGTGCGCCAGCGCTTCCGCAGTCCCGGCGGATGCGTCGCCGAGGAAGCAAAGCGTAATGTGGACGTCCTGCGGATGCGTCCACTTGTGAAAAGGCAGCTTCTCCTGAGCGCTGCCTTTCCACGCGTCCAGCGCCGCTTTGGACGCGTCGGGGAGACGGATGCCGACGAACAGCCGGTACGGGTCGGCGGAAAAATTTTGAAGAGACATACTATTCCTCCTAGAGCTTTGTATTGGTGCCGTTTGACATGCGGACTTAAAGCTTAGCATGTCCAGCAGAGGTTTTACTTGATGCGTGAGGCGAATCTTGCTATCATAACCATAGTATATTAAGCAAAGGTGGGTTATTCATGAGCAATCGTGCGTATAATTTTAATGCGGGGCCAGCGGCGCTTCCGCTCGAAGTGCTGCAAAAGGCGCAGGAGGAGCTTGTCGAATTTAAAGGAATCGGCATGTCGATTATGGAAATCTCTCACCGCAGCGCGGAATATGAGCAGGTCCACAACGAAACTCAGCAGCTGCTCAAACAAATTTTCGGCATTCCGGAAGGGTATCAGGTGCAATTTCTGCAAGGCGGTGCGAGCACGCAGTTTGCCATGATTCCGATGAACTTCCTCAAACAGGGCAAAGTGGGCAGCTATGTTCTGACCGGCGCTTGGGCGGAGAAAGCGGTTCAGGAAGCGGGAATGTTCGGCGAAGTGTCCATCGCAGCCAGCTCGAAAGAGCAAAAGTTTATGAAAATTCCGGATTTAAGCGAAATCAACATTCATCCGGATGCAGCCTATTTGCACCTCACTTCCAATGAAACGATCGAAGGGGCGCAGTTCCAAAGCTTCCCGGACACAGGCAGCGTGCCGCTGATCGCCGATATGTCCAGCGACATTTTGAGCCGTCCTGTCGATGTGTCGAAATTCAGCATGATCTACGCGGGCGCGCAAAAAAACCTCGGTCCGTCCGGCGTTACTGTCGCTATCCTGAAAGAGGACATGCTCCAGGATTTGCCAAAAACCATTCCAACGATGCTGCGCTATGAAATCCATGGCAAAAACAACTCGTTGTATAATACGCCGCCGGTGTACTCCATCTACATGGTAAACCTTGTGCTGAAATGGATTCAAGAGCAGGGCGGACTTGCGGCCATCGAAAAAAACAACCTCGAAAAAACAGGCCTGATCTACAGCGCGATCGATCAAAGCGGAGGCTTCTACCGCAGTCCGGTCGATGCGGGCAGCCGTTCGATGATGAACGTGACGTTCCGTCTGCAGGATGAGGAGCTTGAGAAGAAATTTATTAAAGAGTCCGAGCAGAACGGCTTTGTCGGTTTGAAAGGCCATCGCAGCGTAGGCGGATTAAGAGCTTCGACTTACAACGCGGTGACATATGCTTCCTGCAAAGCGCTGGTTGACTTTATGGCCGATTTCCAAAAGCGCAACGGATAAATCGACCGGCTGGACTTGTATCATTCAATTTTTAAAGCTATTCAGGGCGTTGTTCCGTCCCTGGATAGCTTTGTTTGGTGTTTTGGCATAAAATTGGATTTATTTGGGAGAGAGGGCTTCGTCCCGTTGTTGTTGCATGGGGTCCTAAAGGCCTATGAGGATGCTGGCATGGACCTATTTTTTTGTTTTTGGTGCACCACTTTCGTACCGGATTATCCCCAGTTTATCCCCAGATTTGCAAGCGAATATCCCCAGCGCATTGCTCTGAATGATGAAATCAGGACTCCGATTTAGCCCGCGCCGGACAAGGAACAGCCGAAAATGACGTTCCTTATTTTGCCATTTCACGCCTTTTATCCACATATTTTTTGCCGTTTTTTATAGCTGAACGAGGCTTCCGAAATGAGAGATTTTCGAGGTTTGATAGTCGGATTTGCTCATTGACAAACACTATATCTTGATATAAATTGAAATCTATCAACTATATCTCGTGATGGATAGGTGCTTCGCGTTCTAGAGACACGCACGAAGCTTAATAGGGAAGTCCGGTGCAAATCCGGCGCGGTCCCGCCACTGTTCAGGAGGAGTTTTCATCCGATTGCCACTGGCTTGCTCCGATAGGAAAGCCGGGAAGGCGGATGGGAATGATGATCCCAAGCCAGGAGACCTGCCTATTCGTAAGAATCACCCCTACGGCAGATAGGAAGGTGTCCAGACTCCCACTCCAGTGGCAGGCGTTATGTTCGCATGTTCCTGTGG
Source organism: Paenibacillus sp. sgz302191 (assembly GCF_057749925.1). Lineage (NCBI taxonomy): Bacteria > Bacillati > Bacillota > Bacilli > Caryophanales > Paenibacillaceae > Paenibacillus > Paenibacillus sp. sgz302191. The sequence goes on along the minus strand of NZ_JBYLHY010000017.1, from coordinate 79,920 downwards.
CGTATTCGGTCCTTCTTTTTGCCGAATGCGCCATTTTAATGGTTTTGACAGAAGGAGACGAAATCCCATGCTGATTGCTTACGATTCCAAGACGGGAAATGTCCGCAGATTTATTAAAAAATTAAATTTGCCTGCGGTTCAAATTGAAGAGGCGATGAAGATGGATGAACCTTTCGTGCTTGTCACCTATACGACAGGCTTTGGTCAAATTCCGGAGAAAGTCGCACACTTTTTGGAGCGGAACCATCCTAGGCTCCAAGGCGTAGCGGCCAGCGGGAACCGGAATTGGGGAGATGGATTCGCAAAGAGCGCGGACCGCATCGCCGAGCGTTACGGCGTGCCTGTGCTCGGCAAGTTTGAACTGTCCGGAACCCGGCAGGATGTTCAGCGATTTGTTCAGGAGGTGCACGCAATTGCGGCATATTGAGTTAAACAACCAGATCATGCAGCGCGGTGTCGACGGCTTTTTTCAATTGGAGAAAGACCGGGAAGCCGTGCACGAATTTATGGAAGAAGTGAACCGCAACAGCCTTCATTTTGCCGATACGGCTTCGAAGGTTCGTTACATGATAGATAACAACTTTTACGAGGATGTTTACGAGAAATATTCCGCATCCGAAGTTGAAGATACATACAAAATCACTCACGAATATAACTTCGAATTCTCCTCGTATATGGCGGCTTCGAAGTTTTATACGGATTACGCTTTGCGCAGTGACGATAAAACCCTTTATCTTGAGCATTATGCGGACCGGGTCGCGATTGTGGCGCTTTACTTGGGTCGCGGCGATGCGGAAACGGCGAAACAGTTGGCGAAATCGATGATGGAACAGCGGCTGCAGCCTGCGACGCCGACGTTTTTGAATGCCGGCAAAAGCCGCAGGGGCGAGATGGTATCCTGCTTCCTGCTGGAGATGGACGATTCGCTGAATTCGATTAACTATGTGCTGGGCACGTGCATGCAGCTGTCCAAAATCGGCGGCGGCGTGGCCGTCAATCTGTCCAAGCTGCGCGGCCGCGGAGAATCGATCAAAGGCGTCGAGCGTGCGGCCAAAGGCATTATGCCGGTGCTCAAGCTTATGGAGGACGCTTTTTCCTATGCGGATCAGATGGGCCAACGCAAAGGTTCCGGAGCGGCGTATTACAACATCTTCGGATGGGACCTCATGGAATTTTTGGACAGCAAAAAAATCAATGCGGACGAAAAGTCGCGCCTCAAAACGCTGTCGATCGGTTTGATCGTGCCGAATAAATTCTACAAACTGGCCGAAGAGAACCAGCCGCTGCATGTGTTCGCGCCTTATACGGTATACAAAGCGTACGGCAAGCACCTTGACGATATGGACATGGACGAGATGTACGACACGCTGCTGGCGGACCCTAGAGTCAAAAAGAAACCGGTGATGAGCGCCCGCGAAATGCTCGTAAAAATCGCCACGACGCAGCTGGAATCCGGCTATCCTTACATGATGAACCGCAGCAATGCAAATTTGGCGCACCCGCTCAAGCAGATCGGCGCGATCAAGATGTCCAACCTTTGCACGGAAATTTTTCAGCTGCAGGAGACGTCGGAGATCGGCGATTACGGCGATGAGAACCTGATTCGCAGAGATATTAGCTGCAATCTGGCTTCCTTGAACATAGCGAATGTCATGGATCTGAAAAAGCTGCGCGAATCGGTGCACGAGGGCATGATTGCGCTGACCTCCGTCAGCGATATGACGACGGTCGCCAACGCGCCGGGCGTAGCGAAGGCGAACCGCGAGCTGCACTCGGTCGGACTGGGTGCGATGAACCTGCACGGATATTTGTCCAAAAACAAGATCAGTTATGAGAGCGAAGAAGCGAAAGATTTTGTCCGCACGTTTTTCATGGCGATGAATTTCTTCTCGATTGAAAAAAGCATGGAGATCGCGAAGTCGAAGGGCGAGACGTTCGACGGGTTCGAGCTTTCGGAATATGCCGGCGGCGCTTATTTTGACCGCTACTTGCAAACCGATTACCGCCCGGTCACAGACAAGGTGAAACAACTGTTCGAGGGCATGCAGATTCCTTCTCCGGACGATTGGGCCAAGCTGAAGGAAGAAGTGCGCGCTCACGGGCTTTACCATGCGTACAGAATGGCTATCGCTCCTACGCAAAGCATTTCGTACATCCAGAATGCGACTTCCAGCGTCATGCCGATCGTCGAGCCGATCGAAACGCGGACGTACGCGAACTCGACGACGTATTACCCGATGCCGTATTTGCGGAGAGACAATTTCTTCTTCTATAAATCGGCGTATCAAATGAACCAATTCAAAATTCTTGACCTGATTGCCGAAATCCAGACGCATGTCGATCAAGGCATTTCGACGGTGCTTCATGTCAACAGCGATGTGACGACCAGACAGCTTGCGCGCTATTATTTGTACGCTGCCCGCGTCGGGTTAAAATCGCTCTATTACACGCGGACGAACCAGCTCTCCGTTGAAGAGTGCGTCAGCTGTTCGGTGTAACGGGAAGGGGAATGAATACAAGATGACCACCAAGAGAGCCGTCAACTGGAACCGGCCTGACGACGATTTTACGATCACGTTCTGGAATCAAAATATTATGCAGTTTTGGACGGACGAAGAAATTCCTCTGTCTGACGATAAAATGTCCTGGATGACGCTGAACGAAGCGGAGCGCGACCTGTATATGAAAGTGCTGGGCGGGCTTACGCTGCTCGATACGATGCAGGGCGGCGTAGGGATGCCAAGAATTTTGGAGCATGTGGACGGGCTGCAGCGCAAAGCGGTGCTCAGCTTCATGGGCATGATGGAGCAAATTCACGCCAAATCGTACAGCAGCATTTTTACGACGCTGTCTACGACGGAGGAGATCAACGACATTTTCCTCTGGGTGGAGCGAAATCCGTATTTGCAGTTCAAGGCGAATACGATTGCCAAATATTACGACGGCATTCACACCCGCAAGGATCTGTATTTGGCTATGGCGGCATCCGTGCTGCTTGAAAGCTATTTGTTCTATAGCGGCTTTTTCTATCCGCTGTATTTGGCCGGCCAAGGCAAGATGACTAGCAGCGGCGAAATCATCGATCTGATTTTGCGCGACGAAAGCATTCACGGGCTGTATGTGGGCGTGCTTGCCCAGGAAGTGTACGAGGAGCTGACTCCGCAGGAGCAGGACGAGGCTTACGAGACTTTGACCGCGCTTCTGAAGGAGCTTCATGCGAATGAGGAAGGGTACACGGAGGATCTGTACAGCGCGATCGGCCTGGACCGGGAAGTGAAGGCGTTCCTGCGCTATAACGCGAACAAGGCGTTTATGAATCTCGGGCTCGACCCTGCATTCCCGGAAGAGGAGATCAATCCGATCGTGTTGAACGGTCTTAGCACCAAGACGAAGCAGCACGACTTTTTCTCCAAAAAAGGCAACGGCTACGTTCGCACGATTCATGTGGAGCCGCTGAATGACGACGATTTTGTTTTTGACAATTTGTAAGAAAATCTTGTATAAAAATTAATATTCATGTATAGTTATACATTGTATCGAATGTAAGCAGACAATTGCATATTGTGGAGACAGGTGCTCTTGCCCGAACGAATCGTTCTTGGGCTTGAGTTTAAAAGGGAAGTTCGGTGCAAAGCCGACGCGGTCCCGCCACTGTAACAGAAGAGTCGCAGCAAACATCGCCACTGGTTGAATGAATAACCGGGAAGGCTGCTGCCGATGATGACGCTGATAGCCAGGAGACCTGCCTGTTTCAACGACACTGCTTTTACCTACGGGAGATAGGGAGGTGTTAGATGGCAACCGATAAGTATAATCGCGAGGCGTCTTTCCCTTTGTCTTTTTGAGGGAACGACGTCTTTTTTGTGTTCCGCTCAGAAAGTACAAATGAGGAAAACGGAGGCGAGCTTAAGTGGCTGGTGTAATCAAAATTGGCAATTTGGGATATCCGAGAATCGGTGAGGACCGGGAATGGAAAAAAGCGCTGGAGGCGTTCTGGTCCGGTAAAATAAGCGAGCAGGACTTAGTGGCGGAGATGGAGCGGATCCAGCTCGCGCATGTGCAATTTCAAAAATATGCGGGGCTGGACGAAATCCCGGTAGGCGATTTCACTTATTACGATTCGATGCTGGATATGGCGGTCATGTTCGGTATCGTTCCGGCGAGGTTCGCGCATTCGGGAGGGCGCGTGCCGCTTGCCACTTATTTCGCGATGGCGCGCGGGAACAGTCAGGGTGCAGCCTGTGAAATGACAAAATGGTTTAATACGAATTATCACTACATCGTCCCGGAAATCGGGGAGGACGCACCAACGTTAACATACAACAAACCGCTGGAGGCGTACCGCTTTGCCAAGTCCAGGGCGGACGTCGAAGGCAAACCTGTGCTGGTCGGGCTGTACACGTTCCTCAAGCTGTCGAAGGGGTTCGCGGCTTCGCGGCTCGGCGAGAAAGTCGGGCAGTTTTTGCCGGTCTATTTGCAGGTGTTGAAGGAACTGGCGCAAGAGGGCGTCGCTTGGGTGCAGATCGATGAGCCCGCCTTGACGACGAATCCGTCTGCGGAGGAACTTGAGCTTGTGGAGCAAATTTACGGCGCCATCCATCGGGAAGTGCCGGGGTTGAACGTGATGCTGCAGACTTATTTTGAGGCGGTCGAGCATTATGAGCGGGTGGTCCGCTTGCCTGTTCAAGGCATCGGACTGGATTTCGTGCACGATGGCGGGGCCAATTTACGGGCTGTGGAGGCGCACGGATTTCCGGCCGACAAGCGCCTTGGCGCAGGCATTATCGACGGGCGCAACATATGGCGCGCCGACCTGGAAGCGAAGCTGCTGCTGGCGCAAAAGCTTGCGGCACACGTACCGCACGAGCGGCTGGTGCTCCAGCCGTCCTGCAGCCTGCTGCATGTGCCTGTAACCGTTGTGCGGGAAACGAAGCTTCCCGCCGCATTAAAGCAGGCGCTTGCTTACGCCAACGAGAAGCTGGTCGAACTGAGGCTGCTCGGCCAGGCGCTCGCAGGCGGACAGGAATCCGCTGCGGCCGAGTGGCAGTGGAACCGGGAGGCGCTTGCCGGCTTCCGCGCGCTGCCTGAGCGGAACCGCCAGGATGTAGCCGCGCAGTTGGCCGGGCTTGAGGCGGTCTCGCATACGCGCGGTCTGCCGTTTGCCGAGCGCTTTGCGCTGCAAGCCGCTCACTGGAAGCTTCCGCTGCTGCCGACGACGACGATCGGCAGTTTCCCGCAGACGCCGGAGGTACGCAGCGCCCGCCTGAAATGGCGGAAGGGCGAGCTGGACACGGCGAAGTACGAAGCGTTCATCGATCAGGAGATTGCCAGCTGCATCAAGATCCAGGAAGAGATCGGCCTGGATGTGCTCGTCCATGGCGAGTTCGAACGCACGGACATGGTGGAATATTTCGGCGAGAAGCTGGACGGCTTCGCCTTTACGCAGAACGGCTGGGTGCAATCGTACGGCTCCCGCTGCGTCAAGCCGCCCGTCATTTACGCGGATGTCGCATTCGCGGCGCCGATGACGGTGAAGGAAAGCGCCTATGCCCAGTCGCTGACGGCTCTTCCGGTTAAAGGCATGCTGACCGGGCCGATCACGATTTTGAACTGGTCGTTCGTCAGAGACGATTTGAGCCGCGAACAGGTGACGAACCAGATCGCGCTGGCGCTGCGCAAGGAAGTCGAAGCGCTGGAGAGCGCAGGCATCGAGATGATCCAGGTTGACGAGCCGGCACTCAGAGAGGGCTTGCCGCTGAAGGTGAAGGATCAGCAGAGTTATTTGGAATGGGCGGTCAAAGCGTTCCGCATCGCCACTTCCAGCGTCAAGGATACGACGCAAATTCATACCCACATGTGCTACTGCGAGTTCCATGACATGATCGATTCCATACGCGCATTGGATGCGGACGTAATCTCGATTGAAACATCCCGCAGCCACGGCGAGCTGATCTCGAGCTTCGAGCTGCAGGGCTACGATCACGGCATCGGCCTGGGCGTGTACGACATTCACAGTCCGCGCGTGCCGCAAGCGGAGGAAATGACCGAGATGATCGGGCGGGCGCTCCGGGCGCTGCAGCCGGAATTGTTTTGGATCAATCCCGATTGCGGCCTGAAAACGCGGAAGTGGGAAGAGACGGAAGCCTCTCTGCGGCATATGGTGGAAGCGGCCCATCAGGCGCGCGAAGCATTTAGCGAATCGGTTCGGGCTTAATAGACGGCAGGAATAAAAAAGAGCACCTCCAACCTCTCCGGTAAAGAGAGCTGGGGGTGCTTTTTCGTTCATGAGGGGGATGCGCCAGTTGCGGCTAGGCAAGCGATTCCTTCACGGCAGGCTCGGTCAGCTTGTAGCCGACGTTGCGAATCGTGACGATATATTCGGGGTTGCGCGCATTGTTCTCGATTTTATCGCGCAAATGGGAGATGTGAACGTCGACAATCCGCGTATCGCCGAGGAAATGGTAGTCCCATACGCCGTGCAGCAGCTGCTGGCGGCTGAGCACTTTCCCGCGGTGCTTGCAAAGGAAGAGCAGCAGTTCGAATTCTTTGGGCGTCAGCTCGATCGGAGTGCCGCTGACCGTAACTTCGCGCTGATCCGAGCGGATCGTAATCTGGCCGATGTGCATAGGCGCGTTCTCGTTCGTGGACGGCAGCGCCTGCACGCGCCGCATAATAGCCTGGATGCGGGAGATCAGCTCCTGCGGGCTGAACGGTTTGGTCATATAATCGTCCGCTCCGTTGTCCAATCCGGCGATTTTGTCGGTCAAGTCCTGCATAGCGGTCAGCATAATGATCGGCACGAGATTGTTTTGGTTTCTCAGCTTGCGGCAAACCTGGAAACCGTCCATTTTGGGCAGCATCAGATCCAATACGATCAAATCCGGACGGAACGTCTGGATAGCTTCAAATACGGCTTCGCCGTCGTAAACGCACTGTACTTCGTATCCTACCAGTTTCAAGTTGAATTCTATAAGCATCGAAATGGACGGCTCGTCATCCACAACTAATATTTTTCTTTTCATCGATATGTCGGCTCCTTTAATCGAATGATAAGTCTATTATGAAGGTATTCTATCAACGACATATTAAGATAAAGTTATCCCTGTGTTAAATTGATTTCCTGCTGCTCTTATAATAGGATATAATGTGAGGTGAATTTGACGGAAATGGCTTTTCATATCGTGCTGGTCGAACCAGAAATACCCGCAAATACAGGCAATATATCCCGCACTTGCGCGGCGACGGGAACTTATCTGCATTTAGTAAGGCCTTTAGGCTTCCAAACCGACGACAAAACGTTGAAACGCGCGGGGCTTGATTATTGGCATTCCGTAAAGCTGGAATACCACGATTCGTTTGACGAGGTGCTGCAAGCATATCCGGACCGGAGGTTTTTCTTCGCGACGACGAAGGCGGAAAAGCGTTACACGGATTTTACATTTCAGGACGGCGATTTCTTTGTTTTTGGCAAGGAAACCAAAGGCTTGCCTGACTCTATCCTGAGCGCGCATCCGGAAACTTTGATGCGGATGCCGATGAGCGATGCGGTGCGGTCGCTTAATCTTTCCAACTCCGCCGCAATTATTTTATATGAAGGTTTGCGGCAGACCGGTTTCGCCGGCCTCACGTAAGCTGGCGGATTGATCGCCATGCTCAGGCACCGCGGCGCGGCAAAAAAAGCCTATGAGCTGCCCGTTTCCGAAAGGAAGCCGGCAGTTCACAGGCTTTTTTCACTCCATCGGGAAATTGTCCCATGGCCATTTGTTTTTTTCGATGCCTTTCACCCATTGTTCGGAAAAGCTCACGTATTTAATGTGTGTGCGGGTACCGAATGCATAAGCGGCATGGATCATTCCGTCTTTCGATTGGATGAGAAAGGGGTATTCGTATCTTCGGTTGAACTGCGCATTCTTTTCCCCGCAATAATGATCTCCCGTGTCAATATGCCGCATGTACGGCCAAGTTTTTCCTTCGTCCTCGGAAATCGCTATCGTAATGGGAACTCTTTCATAGGGCCAAATCGTCACATCCGGATCTTCGTTTGCGCTGCAATTGTTGAAAATGATGGCGATGCCGCCGCTTTGGAGGCGAATGGCGCGGATCGACGCATTGTTGTTCGGGAGCTCTGTTTTCTCGGGCACGGTCCAGCTTTCCCCGTAATCCGACGATCGGCTGGAATAAATCCGGTCCGCATTGCGGCTGCGGAAAAAAGCAGCGAGCTTGCCGTCGTCAAGCTCCACGATGGAAGCGTGGACTCTCCCTCTGCTGCCGGGAATTTCAATTTTTCGCCATGAACGGCCCTCATCGTCGGATACGTGCACGGCGCTGTAATCGTGGCCGAATTGCTTCGTTTCGTCGAGACTGCTGTACCAGACGGGGAATATCCAGCGGTTGTTGCTCAATACTGCAATGGGATGACGGCAAAAAGTTCCCGGCTCGTCAAACAGCGCCTCCGAAGGCCTCCAATGCTCCCCGTTGTCGGCGGAGATCCGGCATTGCACCTGTGACGTATGCTGCATGGCGAACGGCCCTGACGCCTCTTTGCTTTTGAGCATGGCCTGCCATTCGGCCAGCGAGCAGCCGCGGGTGTCCATCGACGTGTGCAGCAGCCAAACTTTTCCGTCGGGGGCTTGAAACAGGGACGGATTTTGATCGGCTTTGGCAAAGTCGTCGGAGAGGCGGACAGGGGGCGTCCATTGCGCTTGCCGGTGGCCCAGCCTGGACATGTAAATTTTAATGTCGCCGGCCCCTTCGTCAGATCCGCCAAACCATACGCACAGCAAGTCTCCGTTATCCAGTTCGATCAAAGCGGGGGCGTGATTGGTCGGCGCGGCGGCAGGAATCAGCGCTTCGATCCGGTCGGATTCATGATGCAAATAGCATTGCCCGTCTTGCAGCAGCGATTTTAAATGGACGATTTTGGTTTGATCCATACGAGTTCCCCTCATTCTGTGCAGGATATAAAGCGCTTTCTAAATTTTGCGGGCGTGTTAATTAATGCGGCAATTCGGTTTATTGGGATGATTGGATTTACTAATTTGTGTTGCGATATAGCGCTTTTTAACGAATATATCATGTGATGGATAGGTCGTCAATTCATTTATTGTTATATTTTGAAACAATGCTGCTGAATTAGCGATTGTTGTGAAGCGGTTGCCCGGCGGACAAAAATATATCGAAATTTCTTCGTTTTCATAATTGCAATTTTCGCAGAATTGAGCTATATTATGCCTAAAATTGCAACAGAGGGTGTAAACGTGAAAATAAAGACATTGGTCATTGCCCCGTATCGCGGGCTTTTGGAGCTGATCAACAATTTGGAGAGCGAGCTTCCGGAATTTGAGATTACAGCTATTCAGGGCGACCTGTCCGAAGGCCTCCATGCGTTCAAAGAACGTTATATGAACAGAGAGTTCGATGTCGTGATTAGCCGCGGCGGCACGGCGAGGCTGCTCCGGAATCATATTCCGCAGCCCGTAGTTGAAATCCAGGTTTCGGGATTTGACATTTTAAGAATTTTGACGCTGCTGAAGGGCTACAAATCGAAAATCAAAATCATCGGATTTCCCAACATCATTCAAGGTTTCGGCGCCGTATCGAGCTTGATGAATATCGAAATTCCGTGCGCGGAAGTTCAGGGGGAGCATGAAGTCGAGCCCGCTTTGAGAAAAGCGAAGGAAGAGGGAGTTATCGTCGTTGTCGGCGATAACGTGACGACCCGCCTGGCCAATGAGCTCGGCATGCAGGGGGTTTTGATCACGTCGGGGCGGGAGTCGGTGCTTGACGCTTTTTACTCGGCCAAGCAGATGTACCGGGTGCTGAACTCTTCCAAAATCCGCAATGTCGTCTATGAGGATTTGTTGAACCAGGTGGATCAGGGCTTCGCGATCGTCAATGAGCAGGGCGTAATGGAGTATGCCAATGCTTTGTTTAAGCAGCGCCTGCAGTTGGAAGAGCAAGAGAGCGAAGCGAATTCATTGTTCGCGGATCATCCCTACTTTTTGAAATTAATCGAGGATTTGCAGCGGGAGCAGCCTTTGTATGAGCCGTTGAATTTTTATGCGGCCGGCAAGAAGTTGACGGTTTCGGCGAAACTGCTGAACCTTGTTCCTGCCAAACCTTCATATTTGTTCAAATTGACCGCTTCGGAGGATGCAGCGGACAGCTTGCATATCATTTACCATAAAAAAAGCGGGGCTTCCGCATTTCCCCCGATCATTACGCTCGGCGAACCGTTTCAACAGGCGTTCATCGCCGCGGAACAGCGGTTCCGGGAGCATTTGCCGATTGCCGTTTACGGCGAGACGGGAAGCGGGAAAATGCTGTTTTGCGATATGCTGTATCAAATGGAGCGGTATAAAGACGGGAGCATGATGGAAATCGTGATCCAGGATGGCAGCGAGGAGACGTGCACCCGACTGCTTAAAGTTGTGCAAAACGCCCAAGCCGACTCGTTGGTGTACATCAGAGGCCTGGAAAAAACGCCGGCTTCTTTGCAGCGGAAACTGTGCCAAATGCTGCCGAAGCTGACAAGTTATTTTGTGTTTTCGTTTTTGCGCAGCCCGGATCAATTGAAGGACGAAATGCTGCTCGATTCGAAAATGTTTGAATCGCTCAGCCGGGCGAGCTTGTTTTTTCCGCCGCTTCGCGATCATGCGCGATATTTGGAGGAGCTGGTGCGCACTTTTATAGTGCAAAGCAACGAAAAATACGGCAAACAGGTCGTTGGCATCCGTCCTGCGGTGCTGGAGGAGCTGCGGACGCACCCTTGGAAAGGGAACTTTATCGAATTGAAAGAGATGATCGAGGAATCCGTAAAAAATGCGAGCGGCGAATATTTGGAGGATGACGCGCTGCAGCTCCTTTACGCTTCGAACAGCGGCGACAAACGGCGCGGCGGAGCGGCCGGGCGCATCGATATCAGCCGCCCGCTGGAAGATATCGAACGGGAAATCATCCAGCTTGTTCTGGAGGAAGAAAACATGAACCAGTCCAAAGCCGCCAAAAGATTGGGCATCAACCGCTCCACTCTATGGCGCAAAATAACGGAAAACAAATGAGAACAAGGCGCGTATCCTTCGGGAATGCGCCTTTTTTGTGCGTGGTCGGCCGCCGACCGCCGTTATGCAGAGGCAACACCCGTGCGGTATTTCACTTGACGGGCGACTGGGGTCTTTTGTTCGCGCAAGATGGCGCAACCGGCTGGGTGGCGCAAGCTGAGCCCGGCTTGCCTTGCGAGAACGAAAACCTGCAAAAGTGCAGGAATTTTCGGCTGTAGTGGCTCGATTAGGGGAAAAGACTGCAAAAGTGCAGGAATTTTTGCCGAAAACGGGTCTGAACGAGAGTTTGGGCGGAAAAGCCTGCACATTTGCAGGAATATTCCGCATCGAGCGAATCAGGGCGTAAAAAGATGTACTTTTGCAGGTTTTTGCGTGCGGTGCTGATCAGTAATGCGTTAGTGCAGGTTTTCTGCGCGATGCTAGACCGGGGAAGCGCCGGCGGATGAGGGGCGGAAGCGGGGCAAGGCATGAGACGATAGGAAAATTTTGATTCTATTTTCCTGTTCGGCAGTTGTGTTATGTTGAACTCAATCGGGCGGGGGCGGTACAGGTGGGCTTCCTGTTCTAATCTTTTTTGCATCGATTTTGTTCGTTGATAATATTTTATTTCAAAAAAAGGTTGATTTATTGTTGTAAAATGATATAAATTATTCTTGTAATCGTTATATTTTATGAAAATAGAAAATTTAGGAGGTTAATGTTGCTAAATGCAATATGTCACTGAAAACTCTCCGATTTCTTGAAAGCGTTTGCCTTGGTAAAACAAATCGAAAGGGGAAGCTTTTAATGAACATGAAGCGGGCTATGAAAGTAATACCGGCTGTGACGTTGACAGCGACGTTAGTTTTATTGAGCGCGTGCGGCAAAGATGGCGGAGGCAGCGCCGGGGCAAGCGCGGCTCCAACCGGCAGCACTGCTGCGGGATCAAATGGAAGCGCTTCATTCTCTTATATGATGGCGGGCAAGTACGTGAACTGGCTGAAGGATTTGAAATGGTTTCCGGAACTGCAAAAAGCAACCGGCACTCAGGTCAATTTGGTTAACGGCGGGGAAGACGACGATGTTTATCAAAAAAATCTGGATTTGAAAATCGGATCGGGTCAATTCCCCGATGCCGGCATCGTATCGCTGGCCCAATCCGAGGTTTACGGCAAGCAGGGCGTGTTTGTGGATTTGAAGCCTCTCATCGACAAATTCGCGCCGAATATAAAAAGCTTTTTGGACAAAAATCCCGACTACAAAAATCTGGTGACCAACAAGGACGGAAACATTTTCGGTTTGCCGCAGGAATACCCGACTATTACCGGCGTTACTTTTTATCGCGAGGACATGTTTAAAAAGGCCGGTATTGCAAGCAACCCCAAAACGATCCAAGAGTTTACGGACGATTTGAAAAAGCTGAAAAATACGTACAGCAGTGATCCTAACTTTTATCCGTTCACTGGACGCGACGGTTATCTCAAATTTGCCGAAGTGTTCGACGCTAACGATAAAGTGGATTCCAGCGGCAAAGTTCACGGGATTTATGAGAACGGTTTGGGTTTCGATCTGAACAGCGCCGGGTTCAAAAAGCAAATCGAATGGTACAAACAGTTGTATGCGGATAAGCTCATCGATCCGGAGTGGGTGGCCGGCACCGCAACCGAAGAAACGTGGCAGACGAAAATGCTCACAGGCAAAGGAGCGATCGGCAACGACTTCTTTACGCGTCCGTCGTGGTTTATGAACAATGGCGGGCCGAAAAATGACCCGAACTACTCCATCAAGGTCATGGATCCGTTCATGACGATAAGCGGACAGCAAAGCAAGGTTCCGCCTGCGGCACAAAAATACAAAACGGACCGCGTGTTTGTCATCAATTCCAAATCGAAAGATAAAGCGGAGGCTATCGTCAAGTTTATGGATTATGTGTTCTCCGATCAAGGGAGAACGCTGATGGACTATGGCGTGGAAGGCCAATCCTACAAAGAAAACGGCGGCAAAAAAGAATTTACCGTCGAGTTTGCCAAAGAAGGCAACCAGCCGCTCGGCACGCCTGTCTGGAATTTCCTGCAGGACAGACTGACGTTCCCGGCGCCGGTCAACAACGCCGCTTATTATCAATGGATGGACCCGCTGACGAAATCTTTTGCAACGACTTATTTTGATAAGTTTACTGCTCTCGATTTGCCGATTATCAAATATTCGGCCGACCAGTTAAAGGAAAGAACAAGCTTGCTGGCCGCCGTGAAGCCGGAGCTGAACGCCAATCTCGTCAAGTTCATTACCGGTAAGCGGGATATGTCCCAGTGGGATGCGTTCCTGAAAGAGATGGATCAATTGGGTTACGGCAAAATCGTTCAAATCGATCAAGCCGGATTCGACGCCATGAAAAAATAGCTTGCGGCAGCGTTCACTCCATCCGTTCACGCAAGGGATGGAGTGAACGCTCAAACGCATGTCGGAACAGGAACGGGAACGGGAACGGGCTTTCAACCCATCGAAAAAAGGTGATTCCATATGAATGTACTAACCGAAAAGAAAACCGTCGGGAATGTAAGAACCGCAGCTCGGACCCGCAGCAGTTGGCTAAAGCCGATATGGGATGCGAGATTGCTGTATCTCATTCTTTTGCCGGGCCTTGTCCATATGATCATATTCAAGCTGCTGCCTTTGTTCGGACTCGTGATCGCGTTTGAGGATTATAACGTGTTTCAGGGCGTGTTTGGCAGCCAATGGGTCGGCTTGAAGCATTTTGTCACGTTTACGCACGATCCTTATTTCTGGAAGCTTGTGGCGAACACGCTTTTGCTCGCTTTTTACAACCTGCTGTTCGTATTTCCGATTCCGATCGTCTTTGCGCTGTTTTTGAATGAAGTCCGCATTTCGTTCGTGAAGCGGTTTGTTCAGACGTTCAGCTTTTTCCCGTACTTTATTTCTTCCGCCGTCATGGTGAGCATTTTGTACAAACTGCTCTCTCCGCAGGGCGGTTTGGTCAACCAGGCGTTCGGGGCGATGGGAATCGAGCCTATTTTTTTCATGGCGGATCCCGGCTGGTTTCGCTCCTTGTATGTGGGCTTGAACGTCTGGCAGCTGTTCGGCTACAGCTCGATTATTTATTTGGCGGCGATGACGAGCATCGATCCGAGCTTGTACGAATCAGCCGAAATCGACGGGGCGAACCGCTGGCAAAAAATAATGAAAGTGACGCTGCCCTCGATTTCCAGCACGATTGCGGTCATGTTTATTGTGAACATCGGCCAAATATTAACCGTCGACCTGGACAAAATTTTGCTCATGTACAACCCGAGCGTTTACGATACGGCGGATGTGATCCAAAGCTATGTGTACCGCCGCGCATTCGCGAATACGGGTTTCCCCGATTACAGCTTCGGGGCCGCTGTCGGCTTGGCGCAGTCGGTTGTCGCTTTCATACTGGTCATCGCCGCCAACAAGGGTTCGAAAAAATTCTCTGAATCCAGATTGTTCTAGGAGGCGATAGTGATGCGCACAAAAATACAAGCCTTCGACTTGGTCAACAATACGATTTTGATCATCATCGCCCTGGCGTGCGTATACCCGTTTCTCAATATTTTGGCGACTTCGCTGAGCGACGGTGCCTATGCCGCTTCCGGGCAGGTGTATGTGCTCCCCAAGGGGTTTAATTTCGAGACCTATAAATATATTTTGACAAATTCCAGAATCGGCGTGACTTCAGGGTTGATCAATTCCCTGTTCTATACGGTCGTCGGCGGAATCGTCGCAGTTGCCGTAACGTTCATGACAGCGTACCCTTTGTCCCGGAAAAGGCTGAAAGGACGCTACGTCATCATGACGGTTTTCATTTTCACCTGGGTTTTCGAAGCGGGAATCATTCCGAACTATATCATATATAACGCGCTCGATCTGGTGAACTCCCGGCTTGTCATGATACTGCCAATGGCTGTCAACACGTTTTTGCTTATCATTACGAAATCGTTTTTGGACGCTTTGCCGTACGAGCTGGAAGAGGCCGCTTTTATTGACGGGGCGAACGACTGGAAAATGATGTGGAAAGTGTTCTTCCCGCTGTGCAAGCCGATCATCGCTACGATTACGGTTTTCAACGCGGTGCTCATTTGGAATCAATTTTTGATTCCGGTCATTTATTTGCAGGACAGGAACTTGCAGCCGATTACCGTGATTTTATACAACATGATCATCAATTCCAGCAAATCGGGAACGACGCTTGAGAACATTACTGTCAATGGCTATCAGCTGCTGCCGCAAAATCTTCAAGCCGCGGCGATCTTTTTGGCGGTTTTGCCGATTTTGTTTGTTTATCCGTTCACGCAAAAATATTTCACCAAAGGCATGCTGCTGGGTTCCGTCAAGGGGTGATCCGCCTGCTGCTTTTGGACATTGACGATTGGGGGCATGAACGTGAAGTACGCCAAACCAGTAACGCCTGAACAAATGGAGCATACCGTCATTTATCGAAATTCCGGCGGATTTTGCTCCTGGCCGTTTAACGGCGGCATGTGGAGAATCGCCAAGGACAACATTCTGGTCGCTTTTATGAACATTGCCTGCGATTATTCGATCCCGGGGAATTTGAACCATGACCGGGTCGAGACGTTCGGCAAAATTATCGGGGTGCGGACAAGAGACGGCGGGCGAACGTGGAGCGGGCCGATCGAGATCGCCGACAACAACAAACTGAACGACGAACTTCATTACGGCAGGCCGCACATCTGCACGGAAGGATGGGATTTTGCCGATCCGAATACGCTTCTGGAATGCTGGTGCACGCCAAACTCGGCGGTCGGCCATGCGCAGGCATGGGTGAAAATGTCGAGCGACGGCGGAGAGACGTGGGGAGAGCCGGTGATGCTTCCCGATTGCGGAATTCCGCGCTATCAGGGAAGACCGTCGTACATCGTACGTCCGGACGGAGTCGTGCTGCTGTTCTTGACGGCAAGACCGCACAATAACGTTCATGACCGTCCGGTCGTGTTCGCCTCTTTCGACCAAGGCTGCAACTGGGCGCTCGTTTCGTTGATGCCGCACAGCAACGAATACCGGGTCATCTGCCCGTCACCGGTTATGCTGCAGGACGGCACGATTGTCGTGGCGGTCAGATGCAAGCCGTCCATGGTTGCGGCGTGGGATGAGCTTTACGCCTCGGAAGACGGCGGGCTGACCTGGCGCTTAGTCTCGCGGATCAACGATCACGGGGATACGGTGCATTTGACGCGGATGGAAGACGGCCGCCTGTTTGCCGTGTACGGGTACAGACGGCCGCCGTTCGGCATCCGGGCGCGCGTCAGCGAGGACAACGGGCTGACGTGGGGGCCCGAGTTGATTTTGCGCGACGATGGAGGAAGCAACGATCTCGGCTATCCGCGGGCCGTAGAAATAACCCCGGGCCAAATGCTCGCCTCCTATTATTTTAACGACCGTCACGACATCGTCCAGCAGCGGGGCGGAGTTCGGTATATCGGAGGCACGATCCTGAATTTGCGGCAATAAATGAACGCGCTCAAAGAGAAGCCCGGGACGATGGTTGTCATCATCCCGGGTTCTCTTTTTATGATCAATAGAAAAATAAAAAAATTCAGCCAGAACTAGAAGGAATTTCATAAAAGGCGGCGAAATAGGTACGTACTCAGTGCACCTACATATATTGAAGTAGTGCCAGGGACATGGAAATCAAGAAAAAGAGAGGTGAGGTCCTATGATGAAACCAGCAGGGGTCGTGCGAAAAGTCGATCAATTAGGGCGGATTGTACTGCCGAAGTCGCTTAGAAAACGGTATCAAATGAATGAAGGGGATCCTGTAGAAATTTTGGTTCAGGGCGACCATATCATTTTGGAAAGATACCGCCCCAAATGCGTGTTCTGCGGAAATATGGAGGCTGTCAGCGAGTTCAGAGAGCGCCATATTTGCAGCGTATGTCTGGGCGAAATGAACATGCTGAAAACCCAAGTATAAGCTGTCGACGCAAAGAAAAAGCATCGCTCTCAACGGAGAACGGATGCTTTTTTTGCGTTTAAGAGGCGAATGGCTTACAGGCCTCTGGTTTTATCCTCGTTATAAGCAGCCGTCATCATGGCGACAATAAACAGCACGAACGTCGTAATGACCAGCCAAAAGGTAGATGATAATCCAAACATATTGTGCACCTCCTATAAAATTGAACGCTTACAGCCACAATTAAAATCTATTATACCCAACCTGCGAAAAAAAAGAAACAAATTAATGTGAAATTTTCTCATTTGAAAAACAGGAAGTGCGTGGCGAGCGGCCTCAGCTTTCCGTCCGACGGGCGGTTAATGACGCTGCCGTTGAAGATGAGGGTGGAGGACCCGCCCCCATCCAGATTGTAGGCGTCGACGATGCCGAGCTGCTGCAGCTTGTCCTGCAGCTCCGCCAGCGTCGCTCCGGAATTGCCGCTTTCATCCTGCCCATCGGTGACGACGAACAAGAGCTGGTCGTGCTTGTAGCTACCGACGACGGTCCGCGCGGCTCTGGCCGGCGAGCTCTGCCATATGGCGGGAATCGACGTCTTGCCGCCGTTCTTCAGCAGCGTCGGCACGAAGGTTGAGCCCATCAGCGGGTTCAGCTTGTCCAGCTCCGACTGGCTGCTGAATTTGCCGCCGATCAGCTTGCGGTCTTTGTTCAGTCCGATAAAGATCGAATCGTTGTTGCTCGGAAAAAATCCGTTTACATATTTGCCGCCGATGATCGTCGTATCCAGCGGAAAGCGTCTGCCTTTGCTGTCGTCGGCAAAACCGCCGGCGTTCACGCCAGCAATCGCGCCGTACCGTTTGGCGGCATCCAGCGTCGTTTCGCTGCTGCCCATCTTGTCGTTGCCCAGCACGAGTTTGACCGCTTTATCGCTCTTGAGGTTCACTTTCAGGGCATACCCGGAATAATTGCTGTCGCTCAGCGCGAACAGCTTCAAGTCGATATTGCCGGAGGACGCTTGCCGGATCGGGCTGCCCAGCTTCGCGGTAATCCGGTTGTCGTAGATCAGGCCGGGCTTCGCGGCTTGGGCGATGGCGCTTGTGAGCATGCCGGCCACTTCTGCGTTGCTCTTTTCGTACAGTTCAAAATATTTCTCGATCGTCGATTTGGTTGCCGCGGCATCGCCGTTCGCCTGATCCAGCTTGCCGTTCATGACCTGCGCTTCGCTGCGGATCGAAAAGCCGGACGCGGTAGGGGCGGCAAGTCCCGGCATCTGCACATGCGTGTTCACGAAGAGCAGCCAAACCAGCATGCCGAGAAAGGGGGCCAAAGCGAGCAAAAAAAGACGGTTGATTTGTTGAATCGAATTCATTATTTCAACACATCCAGACTTTTCTCCAGCTCGTCCAGCTTTTTCTTCACATCGGCTAGCTGGGTGTACAGCTGGTTGCTGTTGTCTGTTTTGCTGTTTGCGCTATCTTTCGTAAAAGCGAGCAGTTCGTTGAGCGAGTCCACTTTCTTCTGCAGGGCGGACATGTCCGTGGTCACGCTTTGCTTCAAATCGCTGACCTGCTTTTGGTAATCCGCTTGAATCGCCTGCAATTGCTGTTGGGTCTGGCCGGCAATGTCCACTGCGATTTGCTGTCTCAAATGCTCGGTGTACAGCACGGTTGCCGTCACTCCGATCGCGATCAGGAGAGCCCAGCCCAGAAACAGGTAGATGTACGTTTTTCTCTTTGCCTTGGATGCCTTCGATGGTCTCGAAATTGCGTTAGCGGCAGTCGTCTCGATAGGCATGTTCATGAAAATCACCTCTGTCATAGTAGTATAGCATAACGCCGTTTAAGTCTTAGACCTGTTTTTTGCGGTATTCGTTCGGGGAGACTCCCTCTTGTTTTTTGAACACTTTGCTGAAATATTTCTCGTCCTGGTATCCGACCATTTCGGCGATTTGCGAGATGCGCAGGTGCGGATTCAGCAGCAGCAGCTTCGCTTTGTCCATGCGGATTTGCCCCAGGTAGTCGGACAGATTGACGGAAAACTCCTGCTTGAATTTGCGGGAAATGTACTCCCGGCTGAGAAAGAAGCGGCCCGCAATATCCTGCAAAGTGATATCCTCATGATAATGATTTTCCAAATATTTGGAAATTTCGAAAATGACGTTTTTATCCTGCTGCCGGTGCACCATCATCACCTTGGAAAGCTGCACCATATTGCGCGTGAGCTCCTGCTGCCACACGGACAAGGACAAAATGCCGCGCTCATCCAGCGGAACAATGATGCCGGCAGGATCGTCCGCGACGATTTCCTTGTATTCGTCCTCGCTGAGGCCGGGGTTCATTTCCTGCACCCAGCGGCGCTTCAGCACGCAGTATTCCCGCCACCAGCGGTCGAGGTGATCGGGCGTCACGGTATCCAGCTGCTTGATGGCATCCATCCACAGCTTTACGGCCGTTTGAATTTGTTCGGCGCTGCCGCTTTGGACGGCAAGATGGATGCGCTCCTCGAAATCGCTGAACTGCGGCATGCGGCCGGCCGGCTTAAGCGGCTTGCCGGCGCTATGTATCCAGGTCTCCTTGGACAGCAGATTGCGCTGTCTGAGAGCATCCCGCGCTTCCTGATACGAAGCGGAGAGACCGGCCGGGAACGGCATGACGCTGCCCAGGCCCAAATCAACGCGGCTGCGCAGCGCCGAGCGCATCCCGTCGTTAATTTGCGCGAGCAGCGTCTCCGCCTCGCCAAGCTCTTTCCATAGCAACAGCACGATTTCGTTGCCGTTGTTCCAGTAACGGAAGGCAAAGCCGCGCTGCCTGACGCGCAAAAATTCATTGCAAATATTAATGAGAGAAAAAAACAATAAATCCAGGTTCTGGGCGAATTTGTCCTTGAGCGTGCGCTCCATCGTATCCAGGCTCAGGACGGCCGCTCTGCAGCTTGCCGTGCCTGGCGCAAGTCCAAGCTCTTTTTCCAGCTGTTCCGCGCAGCTGTCGTAGGAAGAAGGCTCGGCAAGCAGGCCTGAAAGCAGCTTGTCCCAATAGACCGGCTTCAGCTGATTCATTTCGATGTTGCGGTTCAGCTCCGTCTGGCGAAGCTCTTCTTCCTTGCGCCAGGCATGGATGGCCTTCTCCAGCGCCTCGTTAAGCTGCTCGGCGTCGATCGGCTTGAGGATATAGTCGGTTCCGCCGTATTTCACCGTATGTCTCAGCAAAGCGAAATCGTCATGGCCGCTGATCACGATCGTTTTGCTCTCCGGGGCGTGAGCGTACAGCCATTCGAGCAGCTGCGCGCCGTTTTTATTCGGCATCAGCATGTCCGTCATAATGATTTCCGGCTTCTCCGACCGGATGCAGCTCATGGCCGCATCGCCATCCGCAGCTTCGAGAACCGTGTCGATCCCGTGCTGCCGCCAATCTACGAGCAGGCGAATCGCATCCCGGACATGTTTTTCGTCGTCGACGATGAGTGCTTTCATTCCGTTGCATCCTTTTGTAATGGTATGGTAATGACGATTCGCAATCCCTGCGGCTCGTTGGCGCTGATTTGCAGGTCGGCCTCGTCGGAAAAATAAAGCCGTATGCGCAGCAGCACGTTGCTCAGGCCGATACCGTCATCGTCGGCGGACACTTTGCGGAGCGTTTGCCTGACTTCCTGCAAACGTCCTTCCGTCATGCCTTGTCCGTTGTCTTCGACCTGAATTTGCAGCACATTGCGATGTTCTTCAACAATTTTCGTCGTTTGAATGCGCAGCAGCCCCGGTCCAAGGCTCGGCTTGAAGCCGTGCTTGAAATAGTTTTCCACCAGCGGTTGCAAAATCATTTTGGGCACCGGTATCGCATAGGTGCTCTCTTCGATGCTGAAAGAAATGTCGAATTGCTGCTCGAAGCGCTGTTTTTGCAGCTCCAGGTACGATTTGACATGATCCAGCTCCTTGCGCAGCGGCACGACGGATTCGCTTGTGTTCATGCTGTAATGCATCATTTTCGCCAGAGACGAGATGAGCGCGTAAATTCTGGGCGCCTCATGCTGCAGGGCCAAAGTGCCGATCGATTGCAGGGCATTGTTCAAAAAATGCGGGTTAATCTGCGCCTGCAGCGCCATCAACTGATTGGATTTGTTGGCAAGCTCCAGCCTGTATTCCCTCAGCACCATCTGATTCAAATCCTGAATCAGCGCATGGAAGCGGTTGGCCAGAATGCCCAGCTCATCGGTTCGTTCAAGCTCGATATCCGCGTGCATTTGGCCCGTTTGAATGCGCGTGATGTAGCGGATCAGCTTTTTGATAGGAGCTGTGAAGCGGATCGAGATATAGATCGTGCCGATAATAGCTATAATAAGCGAGAGCGTAAGGATGAACAAATTGATCAGCGTCAACTGGCGGGCGTTCTCGTACAGCTTACCGTAAGGCAGGCGTTTCACGATGATCCAGTCCACGGAATCGGTTTTCATCTTTTCATACAGATTGATGCCTGCGAGACTGCCTTTTTTCCACTCGATCGTTCCCTGCTCCTGCTCGCTATGTACGGCTTCGCTCACCCAGGCTTCCTGCAAAGGCCGCCCCCATTTGGCCGGGTCCGGACCGAATACGATCTTGCCCTCGTTATCCAAAATGTACAGTTCCTCTTTGCCCTCTTCATATAAATTGCGGCAGATGGAAGCGATCAGATCCAGATTGAGATCGATGACCAGTTCGCCGAGCGTATCGTTTGCGGGCGAGTAAATAATTTTGCGATGCATAGACAGGACAGGTTCGGGAGCAGTATAACTGGTAAGCGGAATGTCATAATTGCCGCTCATATGAGTGGTCTCGAAGTAGATGACTTTGTGCTCCGGAAATGGCTTCAACTCCGGATATTTGCCCTCTGCGCTGCGGCGGATCTCATTGACGATCAGGTAGGACCGGTTGCTGGAACCGGCATACATATAGATTTGTTTGATTTCTTTGATGGAATGGTACATGTCAAGCAGGCTGAGCGTGACTTCCTTGTCGCTCTGGTAGTCGATTTCTTGATTGTAGAGCAAAATATTGTACCATTTCTCATTCGTATAGATCGTCAGCGACGTTTGCATAACGCTGTTCAGGTAATTCAGCAAATTGGCCTTGCCTTGCGCGAGCAGGGCGGAATTGTTCTTGATGGTATCCTCGGTCACCTTCTGATTCGTAAACCAATAGGAAACGATCAAAGACGTGGCAAAGGGGATAAGCAGAGCCGCCAGCAAAAAAAGAATCAGCTTGTTGCGGATGCTGTTTTTGATCAAAAGGCATCAACTCGGTTCGCTGTAGGTGTTTTTCCCCTACAATTGTAGCAGGTGAGGTCAACAAATTCCACCTAAAGCGTCACCATAGTCGGTGTTGGGCTCCCCGCAACGAATCTATACTTGGTATATAGTTATTTCATCGCAAGGGGGCAAATCCCGTGAAAAACAACAAAGGAATGGCAGGGCTTCTCCAGCAATGGGTATTCGTCGGCCCGGCACTGCTCTTTTTCCTCGTCATTGTCGTTATCCCTTTTCTCATGAGCATTTATTATTCGTTCACGGAATGGAACGGCGTTACTACGGACGTCAAATTCAACGGCTTGGACAACTTCAAGCAAATTTTGCTGCATGACGACGATTACCGCAATGCGTTTTGGTTCACGACCAGATTGACCGTAACCAACGTCATTTTGACCAATGCGGTCGGGTTTCTGCTGGCGCTGCTGCTCACTCAGGCGCTCAAAACGAGAAATGTGCTCCGCACGGTATTTTTTATGCCCAACGTCATCGGCGGGCTGCTGCTCGGATTTATCTGGCAGTTCATTTTTGTCAAAGGCTTCGCTACGCTCGGCGACCTGACGCACATCGGATTTTTTGAACTGCCATGGCTCGGCGACGCGCCGACGGCTTTCTGGGGAATCGTCATCGTCAGCGTATGGCAGGGGGCCGGATATTTGATGATCATCTACATCGCAGCTCTGTCGAACGTGCCCAAAGATATGCTGGAAGCGGCTTACATCGACGGCGCGTCGCGCATGCAGGTGCTGCGCAGCATCATCGTTCCGCTCATTATGCCGGCTGTAACCGTCTGCCTGTTCCTGACGATTTCGTGGTCCTTCAAAATTTTCGACCTGAACTTCTCGCTGACGAAGGGCGGTCCATTCAATTCGACGGAATCGGTCTCGATCAACATTTATCAGGAAGCGTTCCGCAACAACCGGTACGGTCTGGGCACGGCCAAAGCGTTCATATTTTTCATCGTGGTTGCGATCATATCGACTATCCAGGTGATGTATACCAAACGGAAGGAGGTCGAAGTGTAAATGGATGCAGCCAAAAAATATTCCGCGCGCCTGCTGTCGCTTGAAGTGCTCGGCATTCTGGTCGCGCTGCTGTTTCTGGTGCCTTTTTACTTCGTCATCGTCAATTCGATGAAAACATTCCCCGAGCTGGCGGCGAATACGGCCAAGCTTCCGAAGAGCCTGAACTTCGACAATTTCGTTAAAGTATGGTCGATCATGAAGTTCCCGAAAGCGTTCTTCAACTCGTTGTTCATTACTGCTCTAAGCAATATCGGTCTCGTCGTGATCAGCTCGTTGGCCGCTTACCGGATGGTAAGAAGGCCGAGCAAGTTCAACAATCTGGTGTTTCTGGCTTTCGTGGCGGCCATGGTCATTCCGTTCCAATCCATTATGATTCCGCTGGTGCGCGTGGCAAGCCAGGTAGGACTGATGGACAGCAAATTGGGGCTCGTCGCGTGTTACTTCGGATTCGGCGTTTCCCTGAACGTGTTCCTGTACCACGGCTTCATCAAATCGATCCCGCTGGAGATCGAAGAATCGGCGACGGTCGACGGAAGCTCGGCTTACGGCGTGTTTTGGAGAATCGTGTTTCCTCTTCTGAAGCCGATGTCGATCACCATTATTATTCTGAACAGCTTGTGGATATGGAACGATTATTTGCTGCCGTCGCTCGTCCTGAGCAGTCCGGAACTGCGTACGATTCCGCTCGCTACGTTCTCTTTCTTCGGCCAGTATACGAAGCAGTGGGATTTGGCCCTTGCAGGTCTGACGCTCAGCGTGCTTCCTATCGTCATCTTCTTCCTGTCGCTGCAGCGGCATATTGTCGAGGGCATTACGGCAGGATCGGTCAAAGGATAGAACAAGCATTTTATCTAATAAATAGCTGTTTTGTTTAATATCTTCCACCTTAATGTTCAATATTGTCCGTGTTGCGGAGTTACGCAGCAGCTTACAATAAACCGTGTAAGGCGAAACGAACCATAAAAAGGGAGGCTCACTCAAATGAAAAAATTGACGATGCTCAGCATGGCGGCGGTGCTCACTCTATCTGTGGCAGCGGCCGGATGCGGAAAAAAAGATGAGACAGCGCCGGCTCCGTCTTCGACGGCAGGAACGGCGGCAACAACAGCGCCGGCGGCCGGCGGCAAAGAAGTCACCATTAAAATGTTCCAATTTAAAGTAGAGATCGCAGACCAACTGGCGAAGCTCGTACAAGAATATCAGAAGCAAAATCCGAATGTGAAAATCCAGGTGGATACGGTAGGCGGCGGTGCCGACTACGGCGCGGCATTGCTGGCGAAATTCAACTCCGGCGACAAACCGGACATTTTCAACAACGGCGGCTTCTCCGACCTGGACAAATATATCGACAACCTGGAAGATCTCTCCGATCAGCCGTGGGTTAAAGATCTGGTCGACGTAGCCAAAGAGCCGATGACCAAAAACGGCAAGCTGTACGGCCAGCCGCTCAATCTGGAAGGCTACGGATTCATTTACAACAAAGACCTGTTCTCCCAAGCGGGCATCACCGAGCTGCCTAAAACGTTAACGCAATTGGAAGACGCCGCGAAAAAGCTTCAGGCTAAAGGCATCACACCTTTCGAAAACGGCTATGCGGAGTGGTGGGTGCTGGGCAACCATTTCGTGAACCTTCCGTTCGCTTATCAGCCGGACCCGAATGCGTTCATCGACGGATTGAACAAAGGAACGGCGAAAATTCCGGGCAACGAAGTGTTCAATAATTGGACGAAGCTGTTCGACCTTCAGTTGAAATACGGCAACAAAAATCCGCTGCAAACGGATTACAACACGCAGGTGACCGACTTCGCAACCGGCAAAGCGGCTATGACGCAGCAGGGCAACTGGACGCAAGTGCAAATTTCCAAAACGAATCCGGACATTAAAATCGGATTCTTGCCGATGCCGATCAGCGATGACGCGACAGCCAGCGATAAACTGTTTGTCGGCGTGCCGAACAACTGGGTTATCAACAAAAACTCGCCTGTAAAAGAAGAGGCGAAAAAATTCCTGAACTGGCTCGTGACCTCGGATACAGGCAAAAAATATATTACCGATGAATTCAAGTTTATCCCTGCCTTCAAATCGATCAATGCCGACGAGAAAGTGCTGGGGCCGTTGGCCGCCGATATTATCACTTACAGCAAAGCGAACAAAACGCTCAGCTGGAACTGGTTCAAATTCCCAGGTGGCGAAGCGTCGAGCAAAAAATTCGGCGATGCGATGCAAGGCTATGTCGCGAAAAAGTATACGAAGGATCAAATGCTGGATGAATTCCAGAAAACGTGGGATAGCCTCAAGAAGTAAGTCGATAACGAGCTTTAATGAAGCCTCAGCGTCTTTGCTGGGGCTTTTTGCCGTTTAACAGGGCCCAGGTACCCTGATACAATGAGAAAGATTGGAGGGTTGCCGCATATGTTAGGTCAAATTCAGACAAGACTTCTGGCCAAAAAGAATCCGCTTCCACTGGAAAAACGTCTATCGCGGGAAGCCATCATTTCGCTCACCATTCATTCGACCTTTCAATTCGGCGCTTCGATGTCGGGAGTATTCCTGAACTTGTATTTGTGGCGGCTCACGCAAAGTTTGGCTGTCAACGGCACGTACAACATCATCGTTTATTTGCTGACTCCGATCGGCTTCGCGCTTGGCGGCTGGATGATCAAGAAAAAAGACAGAATGGTATCGTACAGACTGGGAATCACGCTGATCGCCGTGTTTTATTTGTGCGTCATCCTTGCGCAGGGGAAGCTGGTCGAATACTACATGCTTTTTGCCGTTTTCAACGGTTTGGCGTCGGCTTTTTATTGGGTCGGTTACTTGACGCTGATGTATGACGTATCGACGGAACAGAACCGGATCCGGTATTTGGCGTTCAATATGATATTTTTTACGGCGGCGACGCTCGCCGGCCCTGCGCTGGCAGGCTTCATCATCCGTCAGGAGGAAGGGCTGCGCGGCTATACGATCGTTTTTTCCATCGCGTTCGTCATGTTCCTGATTGCTACGCTGATCAGCTTGAAAATCAAGGCGACGGGCGGTCATCACAAAGCTTATTATTTGAAATTCGCCGGGCTGCTGATGAAAAAAGACCGCAGGTGGCGGCATTCTTTGTTCGGATTTTTCGGCATGGGCCTGCTGCAGGGGACGATGCTGTTTCTTCCGAACATACTGCTGTTTAAAGTGCTGCCGCGGGAAGATTTGGTCGGATACCTGGGGGTGCTGTTTTCCAGCTTGAGCATCGTGACGGGCATTTTCATTTCCAAATATGCGCAGGCGTGCAAAGCGCGCCTGTATTTGACCATATCGACGGCAGGTTATGTCATCGGCTCGCTGCTTTTGATCGGCAGCATGAATCTGGCTTCGGTCATCTGCTTTATGATTTTATATTCCATATTTTCACCTTTGCAGGGAAACACGATGACAGGCTATTACTACGGGCTGATCGCCAAGCTGCCGCTCAAAGGCGAGCTGCGCGTAGAGAGCGTTGTCACCAGAGAGCTCTTTTTGAACATCGGCCGGGTCATTTCAATTTTGTGCCTGATCGCTTTCGGGGGCGGGCTGGACGGAGGGTCGATTCCCTGGATTTTGACCGCCGCATCGCTTACCCAGTTCGGCATCGTGAAATTAATTAAAGATCATTAGCGGCATCGTCCAGGTACGGCATTGAATCGTCCGAGTGCGGGCATCCTACATACAGAAAGTGTAAATACAACCAGATTGCAGAAGAATGCGGGAAAAGAGGGCGCATAGGCTAATGGATCACTATGACAGCATAATCGTCGGCGGCGGCATCGCCGGTCTGCAAGCGGCCATACAGCTGGGAAGATACGAGCATCGGGTGCTCGTGATCGACGCCGGCTATGGCCGTTCTACGTTATGCCGCAGCTATCACAACGTGCTCGGCTGGCCGGACGGCATATCCGGCAGCGAGCTGAGACGGCTCGGCAGGCTGCAGGCGGAGCGGCTCGGCGTCGTTTTCGTCCGGGGCGAAGCGGTCCGGGCGGTCCGAAAGGTCGAAGACGGTGCGGGATTCGAGCTGTGGGACCAAACGGGCAAAAGCTATGAGGCCGTCACGCTGCTGCTCGCGACAGGATTGCTGGACAGCTTTCCCGATCTGCCCGGCTTGACAAGCTGTCTTGGCCTTACCGTCTACGTATGTCCGGATTGCGACGGCTACGAAATCAGCGGCAGGCGGACGATCGTCTTGGGCTCAGGCGACGCGGGAGCCGGTATGGCGATAACGTTAAGCAGCCGGACAAGGGAGATCGTCTATATCAATCACGGGAAAAAAGCGGTCAAGGAAGAGCTTATGAAGCGGCTTGAGCAGCTCGGCATTGCCTGCATCGCGGAGGATATCAAGGAAGTGTCGTCGAGCGGGGACGGCGAATTTCACGGTGTCCGGCTCGCGGACGGGAGACTGATCGAGGCGGAACGGGGTTTCATCGCCTTCGGCGGCAATGAAGTGAAATCCGATCTGGCCCGCCAACTGGGCGCGGAACGGCTGGAGAACCGCCACATCATGACCGATCCGCGCAGCAAAATGACCAGCGTACCGAACCTTTGGGCGGCCGGAGATGTCGGCGTGCATGCGGAGCAAGTTACGATCGCCATGGGCGAAGGCTCCCAGGCCGCGATTTGGATGCACAAGGCGCTGATCAAGCGGAAGGAAGCGGAGCTTGGGCGAAAAGAGCCGGTTCGGAGTTGATAAGCTCGGGAGAGGAGCGTTGAAGGCGAGACTCCTAAGGAGTCTCGGAAACCTGCTCGTCGAAGGCGGACGCTACTTCCGGTCAGACGGCAGGAAGCGGAGCTTGGTCGGAAAGCGCCGTCGGAGCTGATAAGCTCGGGAGAAGAGCGTAGATGGCGAGACTCCTAGGGAGCCTCGGAAGCGGGATCGCTGAAGGCGGACGCTACTTCCGAATATGTATCCAGCGCCTGCTCGCCGAGCGGGGTAATGCCGTAGATGCCCCGGCTTTGGCGGACGAACCAGCGGTAAAAGTTTTTTTGCAGCAGATCGCCGGCCGCCTTATTGCCGGTCAGCTCGCGAAGCCGGCGCGGGCTTAACGGCCCCTGCAGGCGGATCAGATAGGCGCAGTGCAACGATTTTTCGCGGTAGGCGGTCATCAGTTTCCGCTGGGTGCTGCCGCCTACGTTGTAATCTCCGCTCCGTTCGCGAAATTCGTGAACGACCCGGGCGGCTGCGCGCTTATTGTGGCGCGGCGTGTAAGGAACGGGCTCGCAGACGATGTCGACTGCGGGTTGTTTGCGTTTGTAAAATTGCACGGTTATGATCCCGAGACCGAGCCTCCGGCATAAGCGCCGCACGTCGTCCCAATGCAGGCGGTGCGGAGCGCGCCCTTTGTTCGGCAGCTCGAAGGCGACGTACACCTGATCGGTCATTTTCAAGCGGTCGATTCCTTGCACGAGCAGTGGAATGTTGAAGCTCTTTTTAAGCTCGACGATGACGGGAGGCTCCTCGCCCCGCATGGCGACCAGGTCGCAATGCTTCACCTCGCCGCGGACCGTATATCCCAGCTTTTCGAAGTATTGTTTGATCGGAGCGTACAGCTCCGTTTCGCTTTGAATCGGCATAACGGCAAACGTCCTCCTGCGCTGGAATGCTGAAGTAGTTGTACCATTATAGCACAGGATTTGATAGAATAGGGACAGATCTACTTGTACGTACATGTTCAGAGGGGATGCCCGGGACGACCGGGGGCTTTATGGGGCAATTGCACGAATTCGTGGGAGGATGAGGACAATGAAATCGACTCAAGGGGATTCCGTATTGGACGCATGGCTGGACCAAAGCTTTGATTGCGAATGCGGCAAACGGCATGAGGTGCCGATCCGCCGCATCGTCATCGAGCGCGGCGCATTGGAGGCGGTGGCCGGCTATGTGAAAGAAGCCGGCTACAGCCATGTGACGCTTGTTGCGGACGGCAAGACGCAGCAAGCGGCGGGAGAAAAGCTGCGCGGGCTGCTGGAAGCGGCGCAGCTCAACGTTTCGGTCAGCGTGATTCGCGAGAACGCGCTGGGCGAGGTTGCCGCCGACGAGGAGGCGATCGTGCAGGTACTGCTCGATACGCCGCTGGCGTCGCAGGCGCTTGTGGCCGTGGGCGCGGGCACCGTCCACGACATCGTGCGCTTCGCCGCCCACCGGACGAAGCGGCCGTTCTTGTCCGTGCCGACGGCCCCGTCCGTCGACGGCTTCGCGTCCGTGGGCGCGCCGCTGATCGTCCGCGGCTTCAAGCAGACGATCGCCTGCTCCGCCCCGGAGGCGATCTTCGCCGACCTCGCCTTGCTGGCGGAGGCGCCGCAGGCGATGGTCGCGGCCGGCTTCGGCGACATGCTCGGCAAGTTCACATCGCTTGCCGACTGGGCGCTGGGCCGCCTGCTGCTGGACGAGCACTACTGCGAGCTGTGCGCGCGGCTGACCGTGCAGGCCGTGGAACTGTGCACGGCCCATTTGGACGAGATCGCCGCGCGCAGCGACCTCGGTATGCAAAAGCTGATGGAAGGCCTGATTTTATCCGGCCTTTCGATGCTCCTGATCGGCCATTCGCGGCCGGCCTCGGGGGCGGAGCACCATCTCTCCCATTACTGGGAGATGGTGCTTCTGCAGCAGCGTCGCCGGGCGCTGCTGCACGGCGCGAAGGTCGGCGTCGCGACCGTGATGATGGCGCAGCGCTACCAGGCGCTGCTCGCGGTCACGGCCGGCGAGGCCGCCGCGCGCCTCGCGCAAAGCGCTGTCCTGGGCGGCGCGGCGGATGCGGAGCGCATCCGGCAAGCCTACGGGGACATGGCCGGGCAGGTCATCGCCGAGAACTTCCCGGCGGATGCTGCGGCCGTCGATGCGCGCGCGCTGAAGGCGCGCATCGCGGAAAAATGGGGCGATGTGCAGGACATCGCCCGTACGGTCCCTGCACCCGAGCAGCTTAGCGCGTGGCTCGCGGCGGTGCAGGGACCTTTGACGCCCGGGCAGCTCGGCGTGGAGCCGGAGCTGGTTGAGGCGTCACTGCGGGATGCGCTGTTCGTGCGCAACCGGTTCACGATCTTGCGCTTGCAGCGGCTGCTGTAAGCGCCGAGCAAGGCGGCAGAAAGCGATCTTCGTTGCTTTCTGCCGCCTTTTTGTTGGCGTCCTTTGGGAGCGCCGCTCGCTCAGCGCAGCGGCTACCCTGAAACCAACACGCCGGAGCCGGTAACCCATCTACCTGGTTGCGCGTAAAAAACCTGCAAAAGTACAGTTTTTGCTCGACGGATACGTTATCCACGACAAATTCCTGCAATTGTGCAGCTTTTTCGCCTCGAACATGGGCTCAGATTCATTTTCATCGAAAATTCCTGCACAATCGCAGGCTTTTTGACCAAATGAACCATTTTTGCAGAAAAAACCTGCACTTTCGCAGTTTTTTCAGTATCAAGCCGCTTGATCCCCCCACTTCAGCTCTGCAATCCGAGCATGGAGTGGCGTGGGATTGGAGAAGAGCGGCTATGCCCCCTCTAACCTAACAATCTGTTTTTCGCAGGTTTTTTACGCGTTTTTAGAGTTCCGTCTCTCCAATGTTCGTTTTCTGGTGCAGCTTGAAAAGTACAGCTTTGTCGATGCAAACGGGCCGTTTCGGGGAAAAGTCTGCGATTATGCAGGAATCTCCAGTTTAGATGGACTAGAACGGTAGTTTTGGTGGAAAAAGCCGCAAATGTGATCGACCGACCGCCGCCAAGCAGCGCAACACCACGCACTGGGAGTTACGCGCGGTGCGAAAAAGTCCAATGAATTTCCCCTTACATGAGAGGAGGGGCATTCGCCTCCATTCCTATGCGCAATCTGGCGCGGAAGGTGTGGGAGTCCTGCCATTTAAGCGTTCTGCACGATGGTGAGTTAGTCGTGCTGCACCAGGCGGAGAGCCCCGGAAAGATCCGCATTTCCATCGAAGTGGGCTCCAAATTCGACGCGCTGCATACGGTATCGGGGCGGCTCCTGCTCGCTCACCTTCAGCAGGAAGAAAGAGAGCGTTATTTGGCGGAACACGAGGGGTATCAAGCGGCGGATGCCGAAGAGCGGCAGTGCATCGTCTCGGAGCTGGATATGAAATCCATATGTGGATCGCGATATCGCCGTGCTGGCGGGCAATCCGAAGGTCGGGCTGGCGGCCGCTGTGGCCGTGCCCAGCCTGATCGTATCGGGGAGGCAACTGGCGATCGAGCTTTTAAGGAAAGAACTGACCTTCTGCGCGCTTGAAATTACGAAAGCTATGGGGCTCAGCTCCGCTTCCGAACAGGGCTGATTTTTTGGCCTTTTGCATCGGCAAGAAAGCCGGTCTTTCACGTCTGCGGCAAAAATTTCGGGAAACTTATCCTCCATGAGTGCATAGGATTGTAATACACAATTCACCATCACGAGCCGACCTGGCATCACAAAGGGGGCTGTGAAAGGAGGTACCCATGGACATATTTAAAAGAATCACGGAGCATCGTACGGAGAAGGAAATGCTGGCCTGGACCGGTACGTTCGCGGAGTACATAGAGCTGGTTCGCAGTAACCCTGGCCTCTCGAAAACCGCACACTCCCGTGTTTACGAAATGATCGCGTCGCAAGGCATTAACGATGAAACCGGCAATAAATCTTACAAATTTTTTAATCAGGAAATGTTCGGCCTTGACCGCGCTATCGAGAAGCTGGTGGAAGAATATTTTCACTCCGCCGCCCGCCGTCTGGATGTCCGCAAGCGGATACTGCTGCTGATGGGGCCTGTCAGTGGAGGAAAATCGACCATTGTGACCATGCTCAAGCGGGGGCTTGAACAATTCTCCAAAACGGACCGCGGTGCCGTCTACGCCATTAAAGGCTGTCCGATGCATGAAGATCCGCTTCATTTGATTCCGCATGAGCTTCGCTCCGAAGTGGAGCGCGAGCTCGGCGTGCGCATTGAGGGAACTTTGTGCCCGTCCTGCCAAATGCGTCTGAAAACGGAGTACAAAGGATGCATCGAGGACGTGCTCGTCGAGCGCGTGCTTATTTCCGAGGAAGGGCGGGTCGGCATCGGGACGTTCAGCCCGTCGGACCCCAAATCGCAGGATATCGCGGATTTGACGGGAAGTATAGATTTTTCGACCATCACGGAGTACGGCTCCGAATCCGACCCGCGGGCTTACCGTTTTGACGGGGAATTGAACAAGGCGAACCGCGGCATCATGGAATTTCAGGAAATGCTCAAATGCGACGAGAAGTTTCTTTGGAACTTGCTGTCTTTGACCCAGGAGGGCAACTTTAAGGCAGGCAGGTTTGCGCTTATTTCCGCCGACGAGCTGATCATCGCGCATACGAACGAGACGGAGTACAAATCGTTTATCGCCAACAAAAAAAATGAAGCACTGCAATCGCGGATGATCGTGATGCCGATTCCTTACAACCTCAGAGTTGCCGACGAGGAAAAAATTTACTACAAACTCATCGGGCAGAGCGACATGTCGCACATTCATATTGCTCCGCACGCCTTGAGAGTCGCGGCTATTTTCTCGATTCTCACGCGACTGAAGGAAACGAAAAAACAAGGCATGGATCTTGTCAAAAAAATGCGCATGTATGACGGCGAAGCCGTCGAGGGCTACAAGGAAGCGGATTTGAAAGAGATGCAAAACGAGTTTATCGAGGAAGGCATGAGCGGAATCGATCCGCGGTATGTCATTAACCGCATCTCAAGCGCCTTGATCCGCCAGGATCTTCAGTGCATTAACGCGTTGGATGTGCTTCGCGCCTTGAAAGACGGGCTGGATCAGCATCCGTCCATCACAAAAGACGAGCGGGAGCGCTACCTCAACTTTATTTCCATAGCGCGCAAGGAATACGACGATATCGCCAAGAAAGAGGTGCAAAAAGCGTTCGTCTACTCTTTTGAGGAGTCGGCCAAAACGCTGTTTGACAATTACCTCGACAACATCGAAGCCTACTGCAACTGGGGCAAAATTAAAGATCCGCTTACCGGCGAGGAAATGGATCCGGATGAGCGGCTGATGCGCTCGATCGAGGAGCAGATCGGCATTTCCGAAAATGCAAAGAAAGCGTTCCGCGAAGAAATTCTCATTCGCATTTCGTCGTACTCCCGCAAAGGCAAAAAATTCGATTACAGCAGCCATGAACGGCTCCGCGAGGCGATTGAGAAAAAGCTGTTTGCCGACCTGAAAGATATTGTGAAAATCACGACATCGACCAAAACGCCGGATGAGAAGCAGCTTAAGAAAATCAACGACGTAACGAAACAATTGATCGACGAGCACGGATACTGCCCGGTTTGCGCGAACGAACTGCTCCGCTACGTAGGCAGCCTGTTAAACCGGTAATCCCGCTTGGTCGAAACGAAGACCGCCTCCCGAATTTGCGGATTCAGGGGAGCGGCGCGATGAAAACCGGCGTGCCGCGAAGAGAACTCGCACCCGGTGCTCCCGGTGTGATGTAAAAACCGCCGCGCGCAGAACGCCTGCAAAAGCACCATCGGCGGAGGCCGCGCGCGGAAAGCGGCAGAAGCACCGCCGTCGGTGGCCACCACGCAGAACGCCTGCAAAAGCACCATCGGCGGAGGCAGCGCGCGGAAAGCGGCAGAAGCACCGCCGTCGGCGGCCACCACGCAGAACGCCTGCAAAAGCACCATCGTCGGCCGCCGCACGCAAAAAGCCTGCAAAAGTGCATCTTTTTGCGCCGCGATATGCCGGATGAGGATTATTCCTGCAAATCTGCAGTTTTTTTCGCTAAAATGCGGGTCTCCGCCCACGTTGATCGGAAATTCCTGTACAATTGCAGGCTTTTCACTGAAATGAACCATTTTTAGGGAAAAAACCTGCACTTTCGCAGGTTTTCTCCCTGCCAAGCAGCTTCGCGCCTCCCACTTCGGCGTGCCAACCCGAGCGTGACGGCGGGGAAGAGTGGCTGCGCCCTCTCTGAGTCCTCTTTCGCCGGTTTCGCGAAAGCTGCTGCATCGGCCCCTCCGGCCCGATGGACGTCAAACCCTCCACGGAACGATCGTACCGTGGAGGGAACGCTCCGCCCGGGGCCGGCGGAACGATGAAAACGGGCGCGCCGGCCCTCCGGCCGCTCAGCGCCCAAAAGCCTCCATCCCTTACGGATATGGAGGCTTTATTCCGTATCAAGGGGAGACCCCCTTGATATTTTTATAAGTGGGCAACGTGATTTCGACAACCGTGCCCTGGTTCATTTTGCTTCGGATGTGCATGCGGCCGTGGTGGTTTTCGATGATCCGGTAGCTTACCATGAGACCGAGTCCGGTGCCTTTTTCCTTCGTCGTATAGAAAGGCTCGCCCAGCCGCGGAAGCCTGTCCTCCGGAATGCCGACGCCGTAGTCGGTAAAGACCAGGGCGATTTCGTTTTCACCGTGGAGCCGGGCCTCGACGAATATTTCCCCGCCATCCGGCATGGCGTCAATCGAATTGTTCAGGATGTTGATGCACACCTGCTTGATCTGGTTCTCATCGCAGTGAATCGGCGGCAGGCCGTCTGCCAAATTGCTGGCGATTTCCACATTGTTCATGATCGCCTGAGAGCTGAGCAGGGCAATCGTGTTCGTTAAAATCTCCTTGATATCTTTGGGCTGGAAAGAAACGGCTTGCGGTTTAGCGATGACGAGGAATTCGCTTACAATAAAGTTAATCCGGTCCAGCTCGGAGAGCATAATGTCGTAATAATGCCGGTAATCGGTAGTTTTGTTTTGCAAAAGCTGGACAAATCCTTTGAGCGAAGTAAGCGGATTGCGGATCTCATGGGCGACACCGGCGGCGAGTTGTCCGACGATGGAAAGCTTTTCAGACTTGATCAGCATTTCTTCCGACCTTTGCTCCTCCGATATATCTTTGCAGATCGCATATACGCCGGCGATTTGCTCGTTGACAATAATGGGCACGTTGATCACGCTTAAGGATACCGGCTGCCCGAGCTTGTGAATGAACGAAATCCGGTAAGTTTGCGTTTCGCCCTCCAAAGCTTTTTGAAAATGCTGCTCCCAATGCTCCACGTCCTGCGGAACGATCATGTGCTTCATCGATTTTTGCAGCAGTTCGTTCGCAGGGTAGCCGGTTATTTTCTCCGTAGCCGGATTGACACTTATAAAAATGCCGTCCGAATCGAACGAACATATCGCATCGGGATTGTTTTCATACAATGACTTGTACCGCTGCTCGCTTTGCTCCAACAGCTTTTCGGCCCGCGCCCGTTCGTAGATCGCCTGAATCATCGCATAGGATCTGTAAAACTGATCGTCGCCGTTCTGCGAAATCATTTTACGGAGCTTTTCGTCGGAATCGCTGTCTGCAGGGAAGCCCTTATCCTGCTCGTGGCTGGCAATGCGAAGCATTTCCATCACATTGGTGATATGTTCGCGATGAATGCGCGCCGCGGAGGCCGTTTTGGAGAACTGCTTGCCTGGAGTGCCCAAATAGACGATGCCCTTGCCAGGATCGTAGTCGGTAATATAGTTCATATTGACCAAATTCGTCTGATCGATCAGCCGGAATCCGTCTTCATACAGCCATTCTTCAAAAGCATCGGGAGAGGAGCAGTAATAATAAGCGTCCTCCAGCGTATGGATGATGTACTCCTTGTTGCGGATACATTCAATCTTGACTACGTCTTCTGATGAGATGAGCAGCGTTTTCGAACCGCGTTTACCATCGCGAGTAACGGGTATCTTGGGCATACTTTCAACTCCTGGTCCATTCATGCTGTATGAATCTCATTATACAGTTTTCTGTGAAATATTTCTTTATTTCGTATAAAATCGGAGCAAAAACAGGATTGCAAAGCAAAGTATGAAAACGATTTAATACAATTATATACATTATGTAACATTTTTGTAAATTTAAAAAGTTCAATCTAAGAAAACCTTGATAAATCAAGTGTTATTTATGTTTACCTCACTTTCGCTCATCACCAATTCCGGGAATCGGAACGGGTGTTTTTGTGACAATAATATCCTGAGCTGATTGTCCGGCAGGTGGATTGAAGTGTTTAGCGTTTCATGTACAAGTTACAAAATAACTGTATCGGTGGTTAGAGAAGGGGACGACTAGCCCCCTCCTACTCAATTTCTCATCGTATAGGCAAATTATTTCGATATTGATTTGGGGTCAGTCCAGTGTACTTCCTAAAAACTTGAGAGAAGTATTTTTCATCTTGATAACCGACTTGATAGGCGATTTCACTAATTTTGATCCCAGGATTAGAGAGCAACTCTATGGCACGGTCGATTCGGATCTTATGCAAATATTCTAAAAAACCCATGTTTAATTGCTGTTTAAAAAGAATACCCAGGTAGCCAGGGGTTATGAAAACTTCTCTTGCCACTATGTCTCGGCTGATATCTTTGTTGTAATTTTGATTTATATAAGCCAGAGCTTCTAGAAATATCCTATTATTGTTTTTGGATGAGTTTATTTGATCACTTATTCCGCACATAATCCCTGTTATTACACTTTTAATCACATCCATGCTTGAACTAGTGAGGATCTTTGACAGCTTTGGGAAATCCTCGACGAAGATTTCATCGGTATTTATGTTTTTTTCGATACAAAAGTGAAACAAACTAAAAGCTAGAGCAAGCATGGAGTTGAGAACATGGCTTTTCGAGCTGCTTTCGGGTTTTAATGCATAATGAAATGCATTAAACTTTTCGACCATTACTTCCCGACTACCAGAGATAATGGCCTGAATAATGGCTTTCTCTTCAGAAAGGGGATATGAAGTTGCTTCTATATCCTCCTCCATGTAATTAACGATTTTTTCCGAGCCTTTAAAAAACCGTTTTTCTAGTGCATCTACAGCTTCACGGTAAGATGAATGAAGGTAGGAAATTCCCTTGTCCATACTTCCAACACCTATTGAAATTGTAAGTGGAAGATGCTGACTAACTCCCGTTTGTAACTCCATCATAATCCCCTGGAAAGCCATCGTATCAATCCACTGATCTGTGTTAAGGATCAATACAATGCTGTCCTGATGTTCAAAGGCTGCACAAACGAGCGTTTGCGAAAGTATTTCTTCCGTGATATTTTTAATCGCAAACTTAAACAGCTCAATCTCCTTATAATTGAATTTTTGTTCCAACGTGTAAAAATTATCAATTTCAAGCACCAGAACGCCAAACAACATCTTTGGAAATGTAATGTGGTTAAGGCTTAGCATCGCTTCAAGACGATCAGATGGGGGACGCTCTGATAATACCAAGCGACTCAATGTCCGGTCCCGTAACAAAGGCAAGCTACTTTGAAAACCAATACGTAATTGGTCCAACGCTTCACTTTGCTTTTTTTCTTCGTTAATATGATTTGCTTGTTTCTTGATAACGTCCAGAATCTCATCCGGCCGGCTCGGTTTTAATAAATATTCGCATGTGCCGAACGTCATGGCTTTTTGAGCATAAGCAAATTCATCGTATCCACTGAAAATAATGTTACGAATGCTAGGATATAATACCGACACTTCCTTAATTAACTCGAGGCCATCCATAACTGGCATTCGAATGTCAGTGATCATGATGTCTACTGGGAATTGTTTAATTATCTTGAGCGCTTCAGCCCCATCACAAGCTTCACCTGCAATATGGATGTCATGCGAATTCCAATCAATTGCATTTCGGATCCCTTCACGGGCACGCCTTTCATCGTCAACTATCAGTAAGTTAATCATAAGATTACCTCCCTCTCGCCCTGATTTAATGGGATTCGAAGAAATACTTTTGTACCTACACCAATCTGACTCTCCACTCTTAGCGTATATTGATCATTATAAAAGTGCTGCAAGCGTGCAAAAACATTGTGAGTTCCGTAGCCGCTGGTATCGCTCGAAAGATTGGACCTGCTTGGAGGGACGTATTTCATAATTTTATTTATTGTAATTTCATCCATCCCGATTCCATCATCCTCTATCAGAAATTCAAGATTGTTGTTGACTAAATTACCAGAAACTCTAACTGCTCCACCTTCATGTTTTTTCTCAATTCCGTGTATTATTGCATTTTCAATAAAAGGTTGAAGAATCAGTTTTAGAATGACGTAATGATCAAGCTCAGATGGGATTTCAATGCTGTATTGAAGCTTTTCCTCAAATCTCATCTTCTGAAGAGCGAGATAATGGCCGATAAGTTCTTTTTCCTTCGCTACACTGGTTAGACTGCTACCACGGTTTAAATTAAGCCGAAGCAGCCGAGAAAGACTAATAATCATATCGGAAATTTTTTTGTTTCCGGAAGTCTGAGCTTCCCAAAAAATTGTATCCAGCATGTTATAGAGGAAATGTGGGTTAATTTGTGCTTGCAAGGCTTTGAGCTCTGCCTCTTTTTCGCTAAGTTTAAGCAGATAGACATCATTTACTAAGGTTTTGATTTTCGAAACCATACTGTTATATCCCCTGCCAAGTTCACCAATCTCATCTCGATATTTGATGTTCACGCGTTCTTCGAAATTTCCATTTTGAAACCTCTTCATAGATCTCTGCAAAGCTTTAATTGGTGCTGTAAGGAAGATTGTGCAAACCAGCATTAATGGCAAACTTAGAATTAGGCATATGAAAATTAAGATGAACGTGAATTCTTTTATAGCATTCAATTCATTTGTGAGGAAAGCAAGGGGGACCGTGTAAAAAACACGCCAACCTAAGGAATCCATCGTGCTAAAGGTGACTAGCAATTTTTCACCGTTTACTGTTACGATTT
This sequence comes from Paenibacillus sp. sgz302191, assembly GCF_057749925.1. Taxonomy (NCBI): domain Bacteria; kingdom Bacillati; phylum Bacillota; class Bacilli; order Caryophanales; family Paenibacillaceae; genus Paenibacillus; species Paenibacillus sp. sgz302191. The sequence goes on along the minus strand of NZ_JBYLHY010000017.1, from coordinate 40,919 downwards.
TGGTCCCTGTTAGCGATTTGTCATCTATACCGTTTAAAACCTTTATGAACCCATCCATCTGATATTGTGGCATTCCTGCTTGCATTAATAGCGTACCTTTCTGATCCAATAAGACGATACCATGATCATTATCATAAAGATTTTTTAGATAAAGCTTTCGGACCGTTTCCGTGTTAATGCCCAAAAACAATAATCCGATATGTTTTCCGTTGTAAACATTACGTACGATTCTGCTCATGCCAATCATTTCATTTTGGTCATCGTGAACAAATGTATTTTTTTTATCCGTTAACGGAAACCAAAGTGGAGCACCGTTTTTCTGAAGAATTTGCGAATAAGTTGGACTTTCGTGAATATCGGAAAGCGCATAGGGATTGCTGCCGTTGCCAGTGGATTCACTAAAAAGAGGGTTCTCCTTGGTTCCGTAAAGGGATAAGTAATCAAAAATGCGGGTAGTCAGCATGTAATCCATAATGGAGGCTGTTGGTCCATTATAAAGGGTGTTCCCTAGTGACTCACCTGAGCTGCCTCCTTGTGAAAGTTCAGATTGAATGGGCTGAGAAGAAATGAATACGGTTGCCCAATCCTCAACTTGCTTACGCATGGAGGATATGCTGTTCCCGATCTCTCTTATGATTCCAATGTTGGTCGTACTAACTTTATCGATAATCTGTTTTTTGACTGTCTGGTACGAATAAAAACCTATTGAAAGCGTGATCAGTGCGATAACTGAATAGAATACGACGAAAATTTTGAGACGTATGCTTAAATCCAAGTAAAGTCTTTTCATAAGGTTCGCCGCCCTTTCCTCATCAAGGTGTCATTCTATCAATTATAATCACGTGTTCGAACGGGAACAATATGGGTGTTGCTAACAGTTACGAAATTTCAACCTTACTGTCTTTTTCTCCGCTGAAATTTCACGATGTCCATGATAAGATTGCTCACGTAGCAACAAAATGAACTTCCAAGGGGGAATACAAATGCATAGAAAGACTGCAAGCAAATTGCTCTTCGCATCACTAGGTCTGATGGTTCTATTGACAGCATGCAACAATGACAATGGCAATTCGAGTTCCAGTCCAAACTCCGCTACGGATTCTGCAGCACCGGCTAAAAAAGTAACGTTACGTTTCTTCTCGAACTTGCCGGATCGGAAAGCTGGTCAAGGACTTGCTGAACAAACGATTATTAACAATTACATGAAAGAGAACCCGAATGTAACAATCGAGGTTGAAGCACTAGGGGAACCTTTCTCAAATAAGTTAAGAACTTATATGGCATCGAACGAACCAATTGATATCACTGCAGTATTTGGTGGAGCAGAACTAAATGCTCTGCGGCAAGCCGGATATGTAAAAGAATTGAATCCTAAAGATTATAACAACGATAGCTTCGGTTTCCTGCCGGGTTCACTTAAGAACTTTACGTATGAGAGCAAGCTGTACGGACTACCTAGGAGCAGCGACTATGAAGTCATTTATTACAACAAAAAATTGTTCGAAGATAACGGCGTGAAAATACCGACGACAACCGATGAACTGATCGCTGCCGCGAAGGAATTCCGTAAAAAGAACATTGCTCCAATGTCTATGAATGGTAAGGATCAGTGGAATCTGGCGGAGTTGTACCAAAACGTTGTTCAGCGCGTAAATGGCGATCAGCAAGCCATTCTGGATGCAGTGGACGGCAAGAAGTCCTTAAAAGATGATCCAAGCTTCCTCGAGGGGGCGAAGATTTTCAAACAGTTCCGGGATGCAGGTCTGTTCCAAGACGGCTTTATGACGGCTGACTATGGAATGTCCCAAAACCTGTTTACGCAAGGGAAAGCAGCAATGTGGTATATGGGTTCTTGGGAATCTGGCATGGCTACAAATGCAAGCCTTCCTGAAGAGTTCCGAAACAACCTGGACGTTATTAAATTCCCTGTCGTAAGCGGCGGAAAGGGCAAAGATACCGATTTGCAGGCGTGGAATGGTGGAGGCGTTTCCCTAGTCAGTGCGTCCCCACATCCGGAAGAAGCAAAGAAATTTTTTGATTACATGATGGGTGCTGGGCAATGGCCTAAAGTAAGCTGGCAAGTTGGAGGCCTTGTGCCGGCACAAAAATATGAATTGGCAGGCAATGAATCCAAAGTCCAAAAGCAAATGAGTGACATTCTTACAAGTGCCACATCCACACCAGGTATCTCCTGGATTGACCATGGTACCCCTAGCTTAAAAAATGATATCCAAAATGTATTCGGTGAATTCTTCAGTGCATCATCTTCGCCTGAACAACTGGTCGACAGGTTACAGGCAGCAATTGATAAACAATCAAAATAAGTAAAGTATGGGTCAAGGCTAGGCTAAATGTGTGGGGTAGGGCTGAGTACCTGCTCCATACTTTTAAAAGTATGAGGTGGTGCATCATGCAAAAAGTACTCAGTAATAGATTGTCCATTTTAATTTTTGTTTTTCCAGGGTTACTGTTATTTTTATTTATGTTTCTGGCTCCGATTATTTTAAGTGGATATTATTCTTTCACGGAAACAATGGGACCAGGAACGAAGATTACGATGGTTGGTATGGACAATTATCGAAATTTACTGTTTCATGACAAGCAGTTTTGGGTTTCGTTGCGAAATGCTCTTCTGCTCGGTCTGGGTTTCATCTTTATCCAACATCCGCTATGTATCTTTTTTGCTCTCTTGCTGGACCGGATCGGAGGTAAGGCTGAGAAGATTTTTCGCACGATTTTCTTCATCCCCTGCGTAATTTCAGTTGTCGTTATCGCAAAAATGTGGCTGTCCATTCTCGATCCCAATTTTGGCATATTTAATAAGTTCCTTATTTCAATCGGTTTGGGGTCGTTAAAACATGCTTGGCTGGCTGATACGAACACGGCTTTGGGGGCAATGCTCCTTATCTTAATTTGGTCGGGATTTGGATGGGGATTATTGTTTTACTATGCGGGAGTCAAAGGAATACCGGAGGATATGTATGAGGCGGCGCGATTGGATGGAGCTTCCGGATTTAAACTTCATTGGAAGATCACGGTCCCTCTTTTATCCCCGGTAATTACGATTCAGGTTACTCTGGCGATTATCGCGGCGTTGAAACAAATGGAAGGAGTTTATTTGACCACGGGCGGCGGTCCTGGAGATGCCACGCAATTTTTAGCCGTTTATTTATATAACAAGGCATTCAAGGCAAGTGAGTATGGATATGCCAATGCAATCTCGATATTGTTTATTATCATTTGTTTAATTGCCTCCTACATCAGCAATAAAATCACGAGTCGCAACTCAGTTGAGTATTAGGAGGTTTGGGGAATGAAATCATTGAAGAAAGTTTGTCTATGGATATGTTGTATCTTAGCTGCTCTTGTGCAGTTATTTCCTCTGATCTGGTTGGTGAATTACTCTTTCTTGGATAGCAGTGAGTTTTATTCATCGGAACTTATTAAGTGGCCGAGCTCACCAAAGTGGGGAAATTACGCAAATGCTTGGGTTGATGGTAATTTCTTGAAATATCTTACAAATAGCATCGTCGTATCAGGCGTCTCGATTGTTCTTACGGTCTTAATATCTATAATGCTGGCCTACGCATTCACCCGAATGAGGTGGAAATTCAGAGGCATCTTTTATACGATCATTCTGCTTGGTATCATGATCCCTCTTCACGCAACTTTGCTGCCTGCCTTTGCTATGTTTAAGACATTAGGGTTGAGGGATAGTTACTGGGCACTGATTTTGCCTTATACAGCTGTAAATGTACCATTAGGAATGTTTATCCTTTCAGGATTTATGCGTACTATTCCGTCTGCGCTTGAAGAATCAGCGATCATTGACGGTTGCGGTATCTTTAGACTTGTATTTCAAATTATCCTTCCATTGATGATGCCTGCCGTCGTCACGGTTGCGGTCAACTCCTTTTTGACTTGTTGGAATGAATTCATTATGGCAGCAACGTTTTTAAGTAGGGATACTTATAAGACATTGCCGTTTTCAGTTCAGAATTTTACAGGTTTGTACTCATCCGATTACGGCTCTCAGTTTGCCGTAATGGTATTGATATCGGTACCAGCAATACTTATCTACGCGCTATTTAACGAACAGATTACTAAAGGTGTTACGGCAGGCGCGGTAAAAGGGTAGCTTGGGTCAGAACCATTTAAAGAGAAATGATTTTCTGGGAGAAGATGAGCAGTTTAGACCCAAATTAAGTTGCATTGAAGAATGGAAGTGAACTAAATGAGAATGAAAGGAGGGGTGAGAGGAAAAATTCTGGTTATTAAAGGAATCTTGTACCACCTGCTTCGACTATACCCTAAAATTCTTTAATAATTAGGAGGATGTCAAAAGATGAAACAAGTATGGAAAGGTGTAGTCGGTTCTGCGTTGGCTGTCATCATGCTGCTGAACGTGGGGGCGAAAGCAGAAGCTGATTCGTCTAATTCGTCGAGGCCAATAACCATCCCGGCTCTGCGTGAGTGGACGGGATCGTCAGGATCGTTCCAAATTGGTAAGCACCCCTATGTTCTTATTCATCCATCAGACGAATCTCGACTTCGTTCCGATGCCGAGGTCTTTGCCGATGACTTGGAAGCGTTGACCGGAAAAAAAGTCAAAATCAAGGTTACAAAAAAGGATCCCGATCCAGGTGACATATTGCTTGAGCTTGGCTCACAGGATACCCAGATTGGTGATGAAGGATATAAGCTCACAGTCGGATCGTCCGTGAACATCAAGGCGACCACATCAGCAGGCGCCTTCTACGGGACTCGCACCTTGCTCCAGTTGCTGAAACAGTCCCCTTCAGTACCTGCTGGCGCCGCTCGGGATTGGCCACGCTATCCCGAGCGCGGACTGATGATGGACATAGCCCGCCGTAACATTTCGTACAACTGGCTTGCGGCGCGGGTTCGGGAAATGGCCTATCTGAAGCTCAACTATCTCCACCTCCATTTCACGGATGATCAGGGCTGGCGCATTGAAAGCGGCCAGGGCCTTCAATCGCCACAGTTCCTCACCAAAGATCAGATTCGAAAGCTGGTGACGCTTGCGGCGAGCTACCATATCACGGTCATACCCGAGATCGACATGCCGGGGCACATGGGCTGGGCTCTGAAGAATCACCCCGAGTTTCAACTGAAAGACCAGAATGGTGTAGCCGTCCCCAATAAGATCGACTACACGATCCCTGCTGCTCGGGAGTTCTTGCATAATCTGATCGAAGAGTATCTCCCGCTATTCCCGGGGAAGTACTGGCACATGGGGGCTGATGAGTTCCTTGGTGACAGCGAATATCAGAACTATCCGCAGCTCGAGCAGTACGCCAAACAGACATATGGACCGCTTGCCACGGCGAAGGACGGTGTTCACGGATTGATTAATGAAATCAATGGGTTGGTCCGTGCCAAAGGTAAAACATTACGGATTTGGAACGATTCTACCACACCAGATCATACCATTCCGATCGACAAAAACGTCGTCATAGATTGGTGGACGGACCTGAACACCCCATACCCTAGTCCTACGAATCCGGTATCACCTCAACAGCTCCTGCTCGAGGGGTACACCATCCAGAACTCCGGCTTCTGGCCTACGTACGACTTTCCTGATTACGGCTACACGCCCGTGCCGTCGATCCAGCACATGTACGAGGACTGGGCCGTGAATCTCTTCCACGGTTTTGCATACAACTATCAGGACGGAAGCAGCGGGACTCTGACACCGCTCTATGACGTTGGAGCGGCTGAACCCCGAAACCTTGGTTCTTCACTTAATTTCTGGAACGACGTGAACGGATTGACCGAAGAGCAAGTGGCCGCCTCGATCTTCCCAAGGTTGCGGGTGATGGCACAGAAGACCTGGGAGTCTGCTCCACTTGTCACAACCTACGCAGACTTTCAATCAATAATCCAAAGCGTTGGATCAGCGCCTTAACGCATCATAATTGAAGCTAGGATAATCAATTAGTCCAAGAACCTCTTTGCATTCCATCTTGGCTACCGGCTGAACACCTTCAGAATCCCGGTCTATGACCGGGATTCTTTAAATAGGTAATATCTAGAAAACTTCAGATTAATATACGTCCAATTAGCAGAAGGAGCATTTAAGGAATGATTAAAGAACTTCTCTACGGTGTTGCTTATTATGATGAGTACATGCCTAATGACAGGCTGAACGAAGACATTCGGATGATGAGAGAAGCCGGTATTAACGTAGTCCGAATCGCGGAATCGACATGGAGTACACATGAACCTCAGAACGGCGACTTCGATTTCAGTTCCGTAGACCGGGTACTTGACGCGATGCACGCTGCCGGCATTCACGTTATTGTCGGCACGCCGACCTATGCTGTCCCGACTTGGATGGTGAAGGAACATCCCGCCGTGCTTGCCATCACGCCGCTTGGGCCGGGTAAATATGGCCCCAGACAGATTATGGACATTACAAACCCGGTCTATTTATTCTATGCAGAGCGGATTATTCGCAAGCTGATTTCGAGAGTGGCTAGTCATCCCGCCGTCATTGGGTATCAAACGGATAACGAAACGAAGCACTATAACACGGCAGGACCAAATGTACAGCTTCAATTTGTCAAATACATGCGAGGGAAATTCGGATCCTTGGATGAGATCAACCGGCGGTTTGGCCTAGACTATTGGAGCAATCGCATCAACAGCTGGGAGGACTTCCCTTCTGTCATTGGCACGATCAACGGCAGTTTAGGAGCTGAATTCGCACGTTTCCAGCGGAAGCTAGTGACTGACTTCCTCGCTTGGCAGGTCGCTATCGTAAACGAATACAAGCGTCCCGGCCAGTTCGTCACGCAGAACTTTGACTTCGAATGGCGAGGGTATTCGTACGGTGTGCAGCCGTCGGTGGACCACTTCGCTGCAGCGGCGCCTTTCGATATTGCGGGCGTCGACATTTACCATCCTTCCCAAAGCAAGCTGACCGGCATCGAGGTATCGTTCGGCGGGGACATGGCGCGTTCGCTGAAACGGGCAAACTACCTTGTGCTCGAAACGCAGGCACAGGCGTTTCCGAACATGACGCCGTACCCGGGCCAGTTGAGGCTTCTGGCGTTCAGCCATGTCGCATCTGGTGCTTCGATGGTTGCCTACTGGCACTGGCATTCGATTCACAACTCGATCGAAACGTACTGGAAGGGCTTGTTGAGTCACGATTTGCAGCCGAACCCGGTTTATAACGAAGCGATGACGATTGGCCACGATTTCGCCCGGCTCTCTGACGAGCTGATCGGCTTGCGCAAGACGAATCGGGTCGCGGTCATGGTCAGCAACGAAGCGCTGACGGCGTTGGAATGGTTCAAGCTTCCCGACGGACGAACGTATAACGATGTTGTCCGCCGGATGTACGACGAGCTCTATAAGATGAATGTGTCCTGCGACTTTATCCATCCGTCCTTCGAATGCCTGGACGATTACGGACTGATCGTCGTGCCTGCGCTTTACGCGGTGCCGGACGAAGCGCTGAAGCGGTTGAACGCTTATACAGCGGGAGGCGGTCATGTCGTCTACTCCTTCAAGAGCGGCTTCGCCGATGATACGGTGAAGGTGCGGACTACGAGTCAACCGGGCATCATCTCGGAAGCCTGCGGCGTCTCGTACAGCATGTTCGTCGAGCCGAAAGGTGTCGGACTTGCGGGCAAACTATTCGACGGTGCTGAGGAAGCGGGGACGGTGGAAAGCTTTATGGAGCTGCTGACGCCCATGTCCGAACAGGCCGAGGTGCTCGCCTCCTACGTCCATCCGCATTGGGGACAATATGCTGCGGCGACCCGCAACCGGCACGGAAGCGGCTGCGCGACGTATATCGGCGGCCTGTTTGATGCCGCTTCGATGCGGCGCGTGCTTCGGTCGGCCGTCGATGCGGCGGGGCTGTGGGGAACGGACCAGCAGCTCGCGTTTCCGCTGATTGTGAAGACCGGCGTGAACAGAGCGGGCCGGACGGTACGGTTCTATTTCAACTATTCCGACGATACGCAGACGTTCGTCTATTCGTACCAAGGCGGGGCGGAGCTGCTCTTCGGTGAAGGTGTGGAACAAGGAGAGGCGCTCAATATCGAGCCGTGGGGCGTTCGAATTATAGCTGCCGAGGGCTGATTGTACGGCTGGTGGAATGAAGCGATGTCTGGTCCTGACTGTAATTAGTTCTATTGGGTATCGTGGATATAAGTTGGCAACATAACGGCTGCACCTCGAGTGTTTTTAGTTTCTGTGACTGTCAGGTCGTTTACGCAAAAGGCCCGGAAGCAGGGACGGAATTAAAGAACATCAATTTGAGATTAGCATTTACAATTGAATTGAGGCGCGAAACGAGATGAAATTTACACACAACGTTGAGCAGTGGGACATATTTGAAGTTGAATTGCAGGCTTCTCATACCTTCATTAATCCATTCAGGGATGTGAACCTTTATGGGGAGTTTTGGAGTGGGAAGGGATGGAAGCGAATTAGGGGCTTTCATGATGGAGGCGATACTTGGAAAATTCGGTATATGCCGGAATCGCAGGGGGAATATCGATTCAGGGTGTTATCAGATTATGCAGATTTTGAAGGACTCGAAGGTATGTTTCATGTAGCAGCCCCTTCTCAGGGAAATCATGGACCTATCCGAGTAATAGGTACACATTTTTCCTATGCAGACGGTACTCCCTTTTTTGTTATGGGTACTACTGCATACGCCTGGACTTACCGTCCGGAAGAAGTTCGACGGAAGACGCTGGAATCTTTCTCCAAGTATGGTTTTAATAAAATACGTATGCTCGTATTTCCGAAATTCATGCGAATTGGTGGCGAGGTGAGCGAGATCGATATCTCCTACGAGCCGCCCGTATTCCCGTTTGAAGGCGAACCAAATTCTTTTGACTTTCAGCGGTTTTGTCCTGAGTATTTTCAAAATTTAGAAGATCGAGTCATGGATCTATTAAAACTTGGGATTGAAGCTGACGTGATACTGTTCCATCCTTACGATTGTTGGGGAATTGATCTTGGAATGAAACAGGATGATCATCTAACCTATATTAACTATATTATCGCGCGCTTGTCTGCGTACAGGAACGTATGGTGGTCTTTGGCCAATGAGTTTGACGTTGATAATACGCCGGAAGGTAAAACTTATGTACGGATGGATCGTAAAGATTGGGATTTGTTCGGTGCGACAATCAAGGCGAATGACCCCTACAGTCATCCAATATCAATTCATAATATTCCGTTTGGTTTTATTTATCCTAACCGTGACTGGATGACTCACGTCAGCTATCAACATCCGGATACTTATACACTCGTTCTTGAGTTAAAAAACAAATACATGAAACCAATCGTGAATGATGAATATCAGTACGAAGGAAACATGAAAGTAGAATGGGGCAGTAGTGACGCCGAAACAACTGTCTTGCGGCATTGGCTTTCGGCAATGGCCGGGGGATATGCAACACACGGTGAGGTTATCAAGTCTAACGGTAACGGGAAAGATCTATTTTGGTCGTATGGTGGCACGTTGATAGGCCAAAGCGCACCTCGACTCAAGTTCATGAAGCAGATCATAGAAACATGCGGTTTCCAAAGTATGGAAAGGGATGCGCTAAACACGGATGGGCATCACTATTTTACCTTACACCGGGATATGGACGAATACCTGATTTTCTGCCGTTACGATCTCCCTGGAAAAGGACTTTGGTGCGGACCGTTCGACGGCACTGAGTATGAGTATGAGGTAATTGCATATGATGTTTGGAATTGCACGGAAATTGAGCGGCTAACCGTTACTAATACCGGTACCCTGCCTATCAAGAGGTGGACTGTTTATCACTTAAAGTCAAAGAATAATAGATAATACGCAGACGTTCGTCTATCCGTACCAAGGCGGGGCGGAGCTGCTCTTCGGTGAAGGTGTGGAACAAGGAAAGGCGCTCAATATCGAGCCGTGGGGCGTTCGAATTATAGCTGCCGAGGGCTGATTGTACAGTTGGTGGTTTGTAGTGTTCCAAGATATAAAGTTAGGGGTTGGAGGAAATGACATTTATCTGTAATCCAATTAACATGCCATACAAATATCAATTTATTGAACAGCACGGAATTATGAAAATCAACAGGGAAGCCGCCGATCCATCCATGATTTATTTTAATCAGAAATACTATCTTTTCCCGTCCATGACGGCTGGATTTCTTTGGAGCGACAATCTAGCCGATTGGGAATTCCGTCCTCTAACGGATCTGCCGATCTACGATTACGCCCCGGATGTTCGAGTCATTGGAGAATATATGTACTTTTCCGCATCGAATTCTTCTCGTAACTGCTCATTTTACCGAACGAAAGATCCGATCAACGGATCTTTTGAGGAGATTGAAGGGACCTTCCCCTTCTGGGATCCGAATTTGTTCTTGGATGACGATGGCAGAGTGTACCTTTACTGGGGATGTTCCAATGATAAACCCATCTATGGAGTAGAGTTAAACCCTGAGGGGATGAAGCCGACAACGGAGCCGGTCGCGCTGATCTTCAGTAACCCATCCGTTAAAGGGTATGAAAGAAATGGCGAAAACCATATTACGCCCCGAACCCCGGAACAGATTGAGGAATTGGTTCAACTGAATGCGAGAAATATCCCCAATATTACGGATGAACAGTTGAATCATCTGAGAACAGTGTTTGAGAATGATCCGTACATCGAGGGCGCATGGATGGATAAACATAACGGCAAATACTATTTACAATATGCCAGTCCGGCTACAGAGTTTAACACGTACTCAGATGCCGTTTATGTGTCGGACAATCCGCTGGGTCCATTTACACTCGCCAAAAACAATCCATACTCCTATAAGCCGGGAGGATTTATTCCGGGTGCCGGACATGGATCGACAATGGAGGATCATCATGGAAACTATTGGCACGCCTCCACTATGAGAATCAGTGTCAACCACAATTTTGAAAGACGGTTGGGGTTCTGGCCAGCCGGTTTCGATCAGGATGGAGAACTGTTCTGTAACCAACGATATGGAGACTGGCCGATAAAGGTCGAACAGGCTGTGATGAACCCATGGAGTAACCCTGAATGGATGCTTCTCTCGTATGGCAAACCGGCAGCTGCATCAACTTTTGAAGCGGGTAAAGATGCGTCGAAAGCTATAGATGAAAACGTTCGTACCTGGTGGAAAGCAGCGTCCAATAGTCCCGGTGAATGGCTTCAAATCGATCTCTTACACTCCTGCGACGTCTACGCGATTCAAGTCAATTTTGCAGATGATGCGTTGAATATTCCTATTCCTGAGGGAGCAGATTTCCAAGAGGGGAGACACATTGATCAACGTAAGCATCATACCAGGTGGCTTTTGGAAGGGTCAGTGGATGGAAAAGAGTATTTTGTCATAGAAGATAAAACCAATGCAGCTACGGATTTACCGCATGATTTTATCGTAAGAGAAAATGGAATGAAAGTTCAATATATTAGATGTACGGTTAAGGAGCTTCCTTACAATCAAGCAGCGTGTATTTCCGGTTTGCGAGTATTTGGAATTGGCAAAGGGGAACTTCCGGAAAAAGTAACCGGAATCAAAACCGAAATGGTAAGCGAACTCGATCTTTATGTGAATTGGAATCAAGCAGAAGTTGTTGGATACAATGTTCTGTGGGGCTTCGCACCGGATAAACTGTATCATAGTTATATGGTATTGGGGAGTAATAAGGTCACAATTGGCGCATTAATCAAAGGGGAACCGGTATATGTAAGAGTCGATACCTTTAATGAGAAGGGAATCACCGAAGGTGACGTATTTCAAGTCATCTGGTAATGATCCCGCAGCCATATATCGGGAGGAGATAGCTAAATGAAACCTTTACCGCACTTAAGAAATGAAGCCGGAGTTACCAGGCTTTACGTGGACGGACACCCATTTATAGCTCTGGGCGGAGAAATTCATAATTCCAGTGCTTCTAGTCTTCGTTACATGGACGAGAAAGTATGGCCTTACCTTAGGGGACTGCATCTTAACACTGTCATTGTACCGGTTTATTGGGAGTTGCTTGAGCCAGCAGAAGGGAAGTTCGACTTTGAACTCGTTAACGGCATTATTACCCGTGCAAGAGAGGAACAAGTACGCATTGTGTTTCTTTGGTTCGGGCTTTGGAAGAATGGACTTTCGAGTTACGCACCTTCTTGGGTGAAGAGAGATCATCGCACCTATTTTCGTGCAAGATACCCAGGTAAAATCGCGTCGGAGACTATTTCCCCGCTTTGCCAAGCGGCCGTCGAGGCGGATGCCCGAGCATTTCAACGTCTTATGTCTCATTTGAGGGAAGTGGATGGCGAAGAACATACGGTCATTATGATGCAAGTCGAGAATGAAATTGGATTTTTGGGCGCTACGCGAGACTTCTCCGAAGAGGCTGACTTCGTATTCGGTGGTCAAGTACCAGAATGTTTGGCCAATGCGTTCGGAGTTGAAGGAACTTGGAAAGAAGCATTCGGCGAGGATGCTGATGAGACCTTTATGGCTTATCACTATGCCTGCGCGGTGGAGCGGATTTCCAATGCAGGTCAACAGGTCTATCCGCTGCCCATGATGGTCAACGCTTGGCTGGAACAGTTTCCGGGAATACCGGGCACGTATCCCAGCGGAGGGCCCATAGCGAAAATGATGCGGGTCTGGAAAGTAGGCGCGCCGACGATTTCCATTTATGCCCCTGATATTTATTTGCCTAACTTTAAGGAAATTTGCCAGGAATACACAACCAATGGGAACCCGCTATTCATTCCGGAGGCGAGAAGAGATCTGGTTTCGGCCGCTAATGTGTTTTATGCACTCGGCAAGCATGATGCTATAGGGTTCTCTCCATTTGGAATTGAAGATTTCCTTTCAGAAAATGTGGACGCGGTGGATGCCTCCCTTTTGTCGGCGCTAAATATTGAGCAATCCGGTTTTATATTAAATGGAACTGGACCCTATCTCGCAAAGAGCTATAAGCTGCTCGGCAACATGTTAGGATTGATTCAGCGCTACAACGGCACTGGAGCCATGACCGGATTCGTGCAGAATCGAGAAAAGGGATGCTTATTATCCTTTACCAAGTATGACATTAAAATCACATTTGGTACGCCGGAAGAGGGTAGGCCTGTTGCGGGAGGTATCGTCATTGAGACAGGTGAGAATGAATTTTTTCTGGCAGGCTATGGTTATACCGTAAACTTCTTGCCTAAGCGTAATGAACGCAAGCAAGCAGGCATTATCCGAATTGAAGAAGGTGAGTTTGAAAATGATAGTTGGCGGAGAGGTAGGGTGCTGAACGGGGATGAAGGCGTGTATCACGTCAAGCTTGGCAAGGACCCTGAAATTCTTCGAGTGGAACTTTATCAGTATGAATAAGAAAAAACATTTCAGGATGTGCGCCTTTATGGAGTGATAGCTCGTATGAGATCGGGGCATCGAATATTTTCCTTGAAGGCAAGGCGCCCGTCTTCCCCGCTAACTCTTTAAAATTATTAGAGATAGCAGGGAAGATCGGCCCGTAATTCGAAACTTGATGTATACAAGTTATACATCTTGTGGATACCAACGATTGCGTGCTACTTTTATCCTATAGATCGAGGGAGGTGTTGAACATGAAAATCACGGATATCCGCACTTATATCGTGGGGAACTCCTGGAAGAACTGGCTTTTTGTCGAAGTGAAAACGGATCAAGGAATTACCGGTATCGGCGAGGGAACATTAAATGCTTTTGCCAAAACGGTCGAGGCGGCGATTCATGAACTTAAGCATCTGGTAATCAGCATGAGTCCGTTTGATGTGGAGGCGATCTCCTTAAAAATGATTCGCGACGTCTACTCGGACGGCGGTCAAATTCAAGGCTCCGCACTCGCGGCAATCGAAACGGCGTGTTGGGATATTATGGGCAAGGCGACAGGGCAACCGGTGTATAAGCTGCTTGGGGGCAAGTGCCAGGATAAACTTCGCTGTTATGCAAACGGTTGGTATCGAGGCGGTACCGACGAGGAAAGCTTGTATAACCAAGCTAGAGAAGTAGTTTCGAAGGGCTATACGGCCTTGAAGTTCGACCCGTTCGGGGCTGCTTGGCGAACAGTGGAGCGAGCTGATTTCGCTGGCGCCATCCGTAAAATATCCGTTGTCCGCGAGGCCGTCGGTCAGGATGTGGATATTTTGATTGAGGGGCATAACCGCTTTAGCGTACATACAGCTCTCCAATTTGCAGAGGCGATGGCGCCGTATTATCCGACATGGTTTGAAGCGCCGGTTCCGCCGTATCGTCAATCGTCTGTGATTGAGGTAGCCAAGCGAAGCCCGGTACCGATCGCATGCGGGGAAGACTACTACAATCGTGAGCAATTCGCGGAGCTTCTTAAGCATGATGCCGTTCATATTGTTCAGCTGGAGCCGCAATTCCTGGGATTGAGCGCTTCCAAACAGATTTGCGGCATGGTGCACGCCCATAATGGCGTAACCGCTCCGCATAGTGCGCAAGGCCCTATTTGCTCCATTGTTTGCGCTCATTTGAATATGGCCAGTCCGAATTTTTTCCTTCATGAAATTTTTGATGAATTTAATGCTTCATGGGCTCAGGAAGTATTGTCTCCATCGTTCAAAGTAGAGAACGGCTACCTCCAGCCGCCAGATCGGCCGGGTCTTGGTTTCGAGCTTAATTTGGACGAAATTGCGAAGCATCCGTATGACCCAGGGCACTGGCTGCCGTTATTCAGGCAAGGTTGGGAAAAACGGGAACGAGTTCAGTAAAGGGGAGGAAATGGGCATGAAAGCACTCGTTTATGAGGGGCCGCGGTCCCTGAACATTCGTGAGGTTGCCGTCCCCGTTTGCGCTTCCGATGAGGTATTGATTCGGGTGAAGCAGGTGGGCATTTGCGGCTCCGAACTCAGCGGCTACCTGGGACATAATTCCTTGCGCAAGCCGCCCCTGATCATGGGCCATGAGTTTTCAGGCGTTATTGAAAAGTTGGGATCGGAAGTAAACGAATCGCACGGGTTGCAAGTCGGAGCTCGCGTTACAGCCAACCCGCTTGTGACATGCGGGCATTGCCGCTTCTGCCGTAATGGTCAATCTCAATTATGCGGCGAACGAAAATTGCTTGGGGCCCACAGGCCGGGGGCATTTGCCGAAATCGTTGCAGTCCCGGCAAGGAATGTGTATCAACTCGATGATCACGTGTCTTTCGGGGAAGGTGCATTTGCCGAACCATTTGCCTGCGCGATTCATGTATGCCGTCTGTTGGAGTTAAATGCGCAAGACCAATTGCTTATTTACGGTGCCGGCCCGATCGGACTATTCGCACTTCAGGCTGCTCAAGTGCATGGTCTTCGGAATATTGTCGTGCTTGACCGCAACGAGGCCAGACTCGAGATTGTAAGAGAGCTCGGCGGAATCGCCGCAACCGGCCTGGAACAGCTGGAGCCGTCATGGAGCGGGGACTTTGACGCTGCGATAGACGCAGTTGGCGCGGAGACGACCCGCAGAGGCAGCATACAGGCGGTGCGGCCTGGCGGTAAAGTAGTGTTCACAGGCTTGCATGAAGTGGAAAGCAAGCTGCAAGTAAATGATATGATACGCAACGAAACGATAACCATGGGGGCATTCGCTTACTCGTCTAAAGACTTTGATACGGCATTGCGTTGGATAGAGGAAGGGAAAGTCAATATGCTCCCCTGGGTTGAATTCGCCTCCATGAATCAGGGCAGCGAGAGCTTCGAGAAGCTGATCTCCGGTCCGGGCAAGGTCGCAAAAATCATTTTGAGCTGGTAACAGTCACGAGGTAAGGGGCGCTATGCGCCCCCTTTACTTTAGGCCGACAAGCCTACACCCACGTTCGTTTTAATACTTGAAGATAATGAAATAAAGCATCGCGGAATACCGCTAAATCACTTGGAATCGTTTCGATCAGTTGATCCAATATTTTAGTTGTTTCACCGTAGTTGGGCGCTTTCCATCTTTTCGTATTGGAAGTCCAAAATAATCTGGATGCGGTGTTTCGAAACAGTCTGGACATTTCTTCGTTGCGGGAAATATCGATTAAACCGAGCAACAGGTCATATTCAAATTCGATCAGAGCGCCAGGGTGACTAGCAGCCTCTTTCAGCAAATTCCTGAAGGAAAGAAGTTTCTTCGCGGAATAATCCGCCAGTTCAGATTGTTTTACATCCCATGCATAATGTACGGAGAACAATAGGAAGGAAATTGTGATTTCCAGAAGGTCGCTTATCCTTTGGGCGGATGAATCCAGAATAATGACTCCATGTTTGGGCGCTATTCGCAGATAGCCTTCTTGCTCCAGCTGTTGAAGAGCGGCTCTGACCGGAGTTCGGCTCATATCCAGCATGCCGCTTAACTCTACCTCGGAAGTCGCTCTTCCCCTGGGTAATTTTCCGGAAACAATCCATTGATGTATCGTTAGATAGGCTTGATGACGTAAGGACGATGTACTCATGAGCAACTTCCTTTCCGATTAGAAATGTTTATAATCATAATAAATCAATTAAATCTGGAAAGGAAGAATTCGGTATGATCGCAACAGGAACCACTTTAAGGGAAATTGCCTTTGAAACGATCAAGCAGAAAATCGTCAGCGGTGAGTGGGAAGGGGGGACGTTTCTTTCGGAGAAGCGGCTGAGCGAACTTCTGAGTATGAGCAAAACGCCGATCCGATCGGCTATGGACAGACTCGAGATGCTTGGACTAGTGAAGTTAACGCCGAACCAGGGTGTGATCGTTCAGGAGATGTCATTAAAAAAAATAATGGATATTTATCAGTTGCGGCTATCCCTGGAAACTTTCGCGGCCAAAGAACTGACAGGCAAGATGGATGCGGATTTTTTTCGTAGTTTGGATGAAAATCTAGCTCTTCAGGAGCAATGCGTCCAGCAAGAGGATATCGTAGCTTTCGTGCAGTTAGATCGCTATTTTCATGAGATGATGATCAAGGGGTTGGATAATGAAGAATACACGGAAGCGATGTCCAGGCTGCAGGATAAGTTTTTGATGGCGGTGAGGGCCACATTTTACAAAAATCATAGCCGTTTATGGGGAAGTTTGAGTGAACATAAGCAAATTCGCAAAGCGCTTGAAGAGAATGACCCGGCTGCTACGGAACAATTGGTTTACAATCATATTCAGTATGTAAAAAAGATTATGCTTTGATGTATACAAGTTAGACATCTTGTAGATGTAAACGGTCTCGTGCTACCTTTAATCCATAGATGAAATAAGTATTTTAAGCTTCAGGTGGAGGAATCGATCATGAAAATAGTGCAATATTATAGCTTGAATGATGAAAATCAGCAGCTTAAAGTTGGAATCTTGGAAGGAACCGATACGATTAAAGAATTAAACATTCGGGGTACCGCGAAGGATTTCATAGCTCAATTTAACGAGATGGGCGAATCGGATGTTGCAAATATTACGGAAGGGTCTCCGGTTTATGACTTGCATGAGGTTAAGCTGTTGTCTCCTTTGACAGACCCCGAGAAAATCATATGTATCGGGTTGAATTACCATGACCATGTCATTGAATCCAACATGCAAGTTCCGAAGGTGCCGGTTCTATTTCCGAAATATAATAACTGTCTAGTCGGACACAACGAGAAGGTGGTCATTCCCCAAGAGGTGCTTCAGTGTGATTATGAAGTGGAATTGGCTGTCGTAATCGGAAAAACGGCAAAGAAAGTCTCAAAGGATTCCGCCATGGATTACGTCTTTGGATATACCGTTCTAAACGACGTTAGCGCCCGCGATATTCAATTGAACGAACCTCAATGGACACGCGGGAAAGCGATTGACGGCTTTGCACCCATGGGGCCTTGGATTGTAACGAAGAATGAAATCCCGAATCCCGGAAAATTAAACATATATCTAACTTTAAATGACGAGGTTATGCAAAATTCGAATACGAAGGAATTGATTTTTGATATTCCTTATTTGATATCATTTCTTTCGAACACGATAACCCTTCGGCCTGGGGACATTATCAGCACCGGGACTCCGCCGGGAGTAGGAATGGCAAAAAAACCGCAGGTATGGCTTAAGCCGGGCGACATAGTAGAAGCTACCGTTGAAGGAATCGGCACACTTCGAAGTGTTTTCATATCTGAGCAATAAGTTAGGAAGAGAGGGATGTTCACATGAATTGGCAGGGGAAGGTCATAATCGTGACAGGCGGCGGAGGCGGCATAGGGCGAGCCGCGGCACACAAGTTCGCTGCCCAGGGTGGACAGGTCGCCGTCGTGAACCGAACCGCCAGCAAAGCGGAAGCTGTAGTGCAGGAAATTATCGACGCTGGGGGAGAAGCGATCGCTTTGCAGGCAGATGTTTCCTCAGAGGCTGATGTGAAAAGGGTTGTTCGTACTACGATGGAAAAGTTCGGTAAAATTGACGTTTTAGTCAATAACGCAGCAACTTGCCCGCAAATTTGTCTAACCAATATGAGCCTGGAACAGTGGAATCAAGTGATTACGAATAACCTTACCTCGGTATTCTTATTCTGCAGGGAAGTCATTCCGTTCATGCTTCAGAATGGCGGCGGTTCAATTGTGAATGTAAGCTCCGTTCATGCATTGGCTACGCTAGAGGGGTATTCTGCCTATTCGGCTTCCAAAGGGGGCATTGTAGCGATGACGAGGGCGATTGCTCTTGATTTTGCCCGTCAGAACATTCGGGTTAATAGTGTGCTGCCGGGGGCTGTACAAACTCCAATGCTTGAAAGCAGTGTGAAAAAGCTGAATGCGCCTCGGGAAGAAATCATGAAGCAATGGAATGAAGCGCAACCGGTCGGTCGTGTAGGACAACCCGAGGAAATAGCTGCTGTGATTATGTTCGCGGCCAGCTCCGAAAACTCCTTTATGACGGGAGCTACGCTAGTTGCGGATGGTGGTATGACCGCAGACCTTTAAGAGTTTGTTTGGCTAAGGAGGGATAAAGTTCATTGTGATTAATTCACTAAGAGTTGCGGCGGCTGTGAGGGCGTCGCTGGGAGAAGGCCCAAGTTGGGATGCTGAAACAGGAACATTGTATTGGGTAGATATCCTAAATCGTCGCCTTTATAGCTTAGAACTAAGCTCCGAACGGGTTAATGTGGTAGAATTCGACCAGATGATCAGTGCGGTCGTTCCTAAAATGGGTGGGGGACTTATGGTTGTATCAGAAACAGGATACCACACTCTATCGCTGAATGATGGCAAACTGATCCCTGTATATGACCCGGAAAGTGACCTGCCCAATAACCGTTTCAACGATGGCAAGTGCGATCCACATGGACGCTTTTGGGCCGGGACCAAAGATCTTGACGATGCTCCGCATAGAGGAAGTTTATATCGCCTGGACCCGGATCATAAGTGCTGCACAATGCTGAACAACATAACCATATCGAACGGTTTGGCTTGGAGCCCGGACCGTTTGACTATGTATTATATAGACAGTGCATCGGAAGAAGTAACGGCCTTTGATTACGACGATCCCAGCGGAGAGATTTCAAATTCTCGCTGTGTAATCGATTTTAGGCCGGAAGAGGGCTGGCCTGATGGAATGACGATAGACTCCGAGGGGATGCTGTGGATTGCCCATTGGAATGGCTGGCAAGTCTCCAGATGGAATCCGGCAACAAGGCAGTGCCTGGAGAGGATTTCAGTACCGGCGGCTCTTGTCACTTCCTGCATGTTTGGCGGTCCCGAGCTGAGGACATTGTTCATTACAACGGCGTCTTGCGGTCTAAGGGAAGAGGAGCTGCTTAACCAACCTCATGCAGGAGCTCTATTTGCTGTGGAGACCACAGTTACAGGAATTCAAACTTATCCTTTTGGGGAAAAAATCAACTCGTTGTGCACAGAACTCACAAACGAAAGTTCAGAATCCAAATAAAGTCTAATATGCCTCTCATCCCCTCTCTTATATACTTAATCACGAGAGATCTCTTACGCGCTATGGTCAAACAGCAACAATTTTCGAGTGACAGACGGCTTTCGCGCAAAATCAAAATCTCGGTCGAGTTCGAGTCGTCGTCCATTAAACGCTATACAATAGTAGCCGGAATGGCAGCCAGAAAACGAGCATCGATCGAGCTTGATTAGAAAAGAATCAAGGGAAAGCCGATTTGCGGCTCTCCCTTTTCCTCATTATATCGCTATGATAATAGAAGATGCTACCGATGCGACACCAACTTTTTATTCAGGGGAAGGTTAAAGATGCAGATGATCAAGAAACTAGGCTCACTCCCGATACTGCCGAAGATTGCGCTGACCTTTCTGATGGTGCTGACGCCGCTTTTCTACTTAGGGCTTCAGATGAACGAGGCCGGTGCGGACATAGTTCGACAAGAGATCGCAGGTTCGCTGTCTTCGCGCGTAGAGTTGTACATGGACATCCTGGACGGAGACTTTGACCGGACAATGCGGCTTCTGCGGGAGTACGTTAATGATGAGGACCTATTGAAACTCAGCACAACCTCGGAGATTATGACGGTCATTGAACGGAACCGTTCGGTGCTTCGGCTAAAGCAGCAGATGGACTTGTTGGGCCAATCAAGTGCTTTTATCGAGAATGCATTGGTCTTCATTCCCAAGATGAACAGGATTGTAGCATCCGATTCTAATTCGATTGTCGATTTCAATGACGAAATGTTCCGGGCGCTGTCCGTCCCGGTGAATCCGCTTGATTCGCCTTTTCTTATTTGGGATAACCGTGTCTTTATTACGATGCCGTATGGGTACCTCAACGATTCGCCGTTGTTTTTAATTGCCGTGGAGATATCAAGCTCGGAAATAACCGCACAGCTCAAGCAGTTTGCCTTGGAAGACAGTGTTGCCGTTCTGTCGAGCGACCAGATGGTATGGTCGTCATTAAGCGCAAGCGCCCCGGCATTGGACGACAAGACGAGAACCTTGTTATACACGGCGGAGGAAGGCAACCGAAGAGTCTCGATCGACAACCGGGATTATCTGTTAGCCGTCAAAAAGTCGGAAATTCTAAACACGAAACTGCTGATGATGGTACCGTCCGATAAGGTCGAGAGACCGCTCGAACGGTATCGCAACTGGGGATTTATCCTCTATGGCGTCTCCGTGTTGGTTATTATCGCCTTCTCGTTCAGCATGTACCGTATCATACATCGGCCACTGATGGTGCTTGTCCGTTCATTCCGAAAGATTGAGCAAGGCCGATTCGATGTGTCAATCGAATATCCCTTCAAAGACGAGTTCGGTTATTTATACAAGCAGCTGAATGCAATGGTACGGGAGGTCAAACGATTGATCCAGGAAGTATACGAACAGCAATATCGGATTCGCCTAGCCGAGCTAAAGCATCTTCAGTCTCAGATTAACCCACATTTTTTATACAACGCGTTTTTTATTCTGTACCGCATGGCGAAGCAGGACGGCAACGAAAGGATTATGGGATTGACGAAGCATCTCGGTGAGTATTTCCAGTTTATCACCCGGGACAATGGCGAGGAAGTCACACTAGCCAGCGAAGCGGCTCACTCAAAATCTTATACGGAGATTCAGTCGATTCGGTTCTCCAACCGCATCACGGTTCATTTCACTGATATACCGAAGGAGGCAGAGCAACTCCTCGTACCTCGGCTCATTCTGCAGCCGATTATCGAGAACGCGTTTGTGCATTCGTTGGAGAAAAGAGCAAAGGGCGGCATACTCGAAGTCGATTTCCGCATGACGGAAACCGAGTTGCGCATCCGCGTGGAAGACAGCGGGGGGATTGACGAAGAGAAAGTTGCCCTTCTACAGGCGCTACTGAACGGACAGCAGGACGTTACGGTTACGACGGGCATGATCAATGTACACAGACGGCTGCAGATTAAATATGGCGGCTCGGCTGGCCTGCATTTAAGCAAAGGTGCCCTCGGCGGACTTCAAATCATCATCACGATTCCTTTGCAAGGAGGTTAAAACCTATGTATAGATTAATGATCGTCGACGACGAACCGTTTACCGTGGACGGGCTTTACGAGATGTTGCAAGATGAGCCGGACATGGACCTGGATATTTACCGGGCGTACTCCGCGGAGGAAGCCATGGGGTGGCTATCCCGTACGAAGATGGATATCGTCTTAAGCGATATCCGCATGCCGGAAATGGACGGTCTGCAGCTGCAGCAATGGATACAGACCCGTTGGCCGCGCTGCAAAGTGATCTTCCTGACGGGAGTTAACGATATCCAATTTGCGCAGCAAGCGCAGCGCGGAGGCGGCGTGGACTATATTCTGAAAACCGAAGGCGACGAAGCGATCGTCAAAAGCTTACAGCGCGCTTCGGACGCGATTCAGGAAGACCTCCGCAACGAGGACCTGCTGATCCGGGCCAAAGGCCAATTGAAGGAGCTTCTGCCGATGCTGCGCCGCGAGTGGTTTACGGCTCTCGTGGAGCAGGGCAGACCCGCAACCGACAATCTCCCCGCCCGCCTTCGGGAGCTCGACACGCTGCTCCGTCCCGAGGAGGCGATTATAATGGTCTGCGGCCGCGTCGACCATTGGGATGAATGTTATAGCCTGTCCGATCAATCGCTGCTCTTATATGCAGTCCAAAATATTGCCGAGGAGTTCATGGACCGGGTCGTCATGCTCCCCGTCATGCTCGGCGGCGCTTACTTCGTATGGCTAATCCAGCCGAAGGCTTCCGGTGAAAGGGAGTGGGACGAATTGCCGGCTTACATTCAGGGAACGCTGGAAAGTATACAGCAAACGTGCAGGGCGCTGCTGCAAATACCGGTGTCGTTTATTAGTTACGGAAGCCAAGCGGATTGGGAAGATATCGCGAGGAACTATCATCTTTTGAAGCAAAGTCTGATCCTGGGGCTGGGCAACGGGGAAGAAATGATTCTCCTATACCGCGAGGAAAATGCGGCTCAATTCTCAGAGGCACCTGCACTGAACATATCCAGAATCGAGAGCGCCGTCGAGATGGGGCAGATGCCGTTGTTCTTGGAGCAGCTAAACGTGCTGTTCCGGAGCTTGCCCAATAAATTCACCGTTTATGCGCAGACGTATTATGCCGTTGCCGTTATTTTGCTCAATCAATGGAACAAAATGAACCGTAACGATAATAGTGACGATGCGGATGCCGAGATGACAATACGCAGGTTGTTTGACGTAACTGCACACAAGACAAAGGAGCAGGCGGTACAGTTCCTGAGCGACATTGGCTGCAATCTTATTCGGCATGGGAAACAAGAGCAGGACGAGCGCACTGAACGCATTATTAACAAGCTTAACCGCTATATCGTCGAGCATCTGGACAAGGATCTTTCGCTAGCCTTCCTCGCGGACGTCGTCTATCTTAATCCGTCTTACCTTTCCAGTCTGTATAAGACTTATACCGGACGCAACATTTCCGACTACATCACAGAGATTCGAGTGGAACGGGCGAAGGCTTTACTAGCAACATCTCAAGCGAAGGTGCAGGATGTTGCCGTCGCGGTCGGGTTTTATACTGCGGCTTACTTTACTCGGTTTTTCAAGAAGCATGTTGGCGTAACGCCGCAGGAATTCAGAAGCAGACTTTAGCCTGGGAGTGAGAGACTATTGTCCCGGTACCGTATTACGAGAACATTGCAAGGAAAGCCTAAATCGAGGCTTTCCTTTTTCCTTTCCTCCTGAAGATGAAGTCCGCGAACGAAACTTGCGAAGGAAAGTAAAGAATACAAACAGAGTGCAATATACGGTGAAGGGGCCTTTTTACTATACTTAATTCAAGAGATTGAGGTCTCTTACAAACAAAACCGGGGGGAACAAAGCATGAAAAAACGTGTCAGATTATTGGCTGCATCCAGTCTGTTGGTCTTTAGCTTAGTAGTAAGCGCATGCAGTTCTAACAATGATCCTGTGAATAACGCGAGCAAAGAGGGGAATGGCAACGCTGCTGCAACACCCGTATCGGAGTCCGCGAATCCAGAGGATCTATATCTAGGGAAGTATGCCAAACCCATTGAAGTATCGACGGTTCGTATTCTCGGTACTGGTGTAAAGTTTGCGGGGGGAGATACGATCGACAACAACGTCTGGTATAAGGAATATGAAAACAAGCTCGGAATTAAGCTCACGAATAAATGGAGCGTTGTCGGAAATGAGCCTGGAGGACAAGGGGAGCAGAAGATGAACGTCTCGATCGCCTCGGGCGATCTGCCGGATATCGTTCCGCTCAACGCCTCGCAGCTGCGGCAATTAGCAGAAGCGGGCAAATTAGCGGACTTAACCGAGATCTACAAGAAATACGCAAGTCCAATGGCCAAAGATATGTTGACACAGTCGGGACCTGCCGCGATGAGTTCCGCTACCTTCGACGGCAAACTGCTGGCGATTCCTGCAGTTTCGTCAACGCTCAACAATGCTCCGATGGTTTGGGTCCGTGTCGACTGGCTGAATAAGCTCGGGCTCCAGCCGCCAAAGTCGATGCAGGACGTGTTCAACATTATGGACGCCTTCGTGAATAGAGATCCGGATGGCAATGGGAAGAAGGATACGTACGGTATGGCCATGGATAAGGATCTGTACGGGTTCTTCGACGGGCTGGAAGGGTTCTTCAATAGCTATGGCGCATACCCGCGCCAGCAAGGAACAGGCAACTGGGTGAAGAAGGAAAACGGCACCATCGAGTTCGGGAGCATTCAGCCGGAAGTGAAGACGGCGCTAGGTAAGCTGCAGGAGTTGTATAAAAAAGGGTATATCGATCCCGAATTCGGCGTGAAGGATTGGAGCAAGGAGAAGGAACTGATCGTTGCCGGCAAAATAGGCTTGTGGTTCGGCAACATGCCGGTGCCGCTTCAATTGCAGGATCTAAAGAACAATGATCCGAATGCAGATATACAGTCTTTCCCGCTCGTGACCGTTGACGGGCAGCCGGCGAAATCGCAAGTGCCGTCCCTTTATTTAAACACACCGCAATACCTTGCGGTGACCAAGAATGCCAAGCATCCGGAGGCGCTGCTCAAAATGGTCAACCTGTTCTTTGAAGCTTCCTACGGTAAGAATTACTCCCCGGAAGAAGCCAACAATCTAAGAAAGAGCCCTGATGGCAGTGTTGAACGTTGGCAGTATTCTATTTATGCCGCCGAGCCGGAGAAGAACCTGAATACGCATCGTTTGTTTAAAGAAATTGTTGCCGGCACGAAGAGCGAATCGGAATTGAATTCTGAACAAATAACCGCATACCCAGCGATCAAAAAGTATCTTGCCGGCGAAAAAATGGAGACGTTTGACTGGGCAATCAATCGCATCTTCGGAACAAAGGATTCCGCATTCGCCGTTATCGATAACTATGCAAACAACAAATTGCTGATGCCGAACGCATTCAGTCAGATCAATACGGAGACGATGATTAAACGCGATGCGACGCTGCTAAAGCTTGAACTCCAAACATTTACGCAAATTATTCTCGGTGAATCACTCGACAGCTTCGACAAATTCGTAGCGAAC
The DNA here is from genome assembly GCF_057749925.1 of Paenibacillus sp. sgz302191. NCBI lineage: Bacteria > Bacillati > Bacillota > Bacilli > Caryophanales > Paenibacillaceae > Paenibacillus > Paenibacillus sp. sgz302191. Next base: position 15,466 of record NZ_JBYLHY010000017.1, on the reverse strand, counting down.
TGGAAGAAGCTTGGCGGCGATGATATGACGAAGGAAGTTAATGAATTGATGAAAGCCCGTTAATGGCAAAAAAGTCCGAATTCTGTCCTTTGTGAGGGCAGAATTCGGCCATATGGGCAAGAAAGGATGATCCGCCGTGTTGAATAAAGTGACAGAAGATCGAATAACAATCGTGGAATCGGCGGCTAAGCCGGGGAAAAAGCGCGCTTGGAAGTTTCAATTGCCCTTACATCTGATGATTCTGCCAGGGCTGATCTTAATTCTCGTCTATAGTTACGGTCCTATGCTCGGCGCCGTCATCGCCTTCCAGGATTTCAACCCTGCACGAGGCATTTTCGATTCCAAGTGGAACGGCCTTGATAACCTCCGTTATGTAATGGCCTTGCCTGGATCCTTTCAGATTATCTGGAATACGCTTATCATTGCCGTGATGAAGATCGTGGTCGGTTTGATTGTTCCGGTCGTGGTTGCTTTGCTGCTTAACGAGATTCGCAAGGAGCTGTTCAAGCGAACGGTTCAGACCTTGGTCTATTTGCCGCACTTTTTGTCTTGGATTATTCTCGGAGGGGTTTTGATCGATATTTTGTCCCCTTCTTACGGAATCGTTAACCAAATGTTGAATTGGCTCGGAATTGACTCGATCTATTTCTTGGGCAGCAACAGCTGGTTCCGCTCCGTTCTGGTTACATCGGACGTGTGGAAGGAATTCGGATTTAATACCATCGTATATTTGGCCGCGCTGACCGGCATTAATCCAACATTATACGAAGCGGCGGTTATTGACGGCGCGAATCGGTGGAAGCAGACGCTGTACGTGACTTTGCCAGGTATGGCGCCGATCATTATTTTGACAGCAACGCTGGCTTTGGGCCAAGTCCTCAATGCCGGCTTCGATCAGGTATACAATTTGTATAGTCCTCAAGTGTATGAAACAGGCGACATTATCGACACCTTCGTTTATCGGATTGGCATCGTTGATGCACAGTACGGAGTAGCGACTGCCGTGGGTCTCTTTAAATCGGTCGTTTCTCTGATTATGCTTTCGGGGTCTTACTTCCTTGCCTACCGTTTCGCCAACTACAGGATATTCTAAGAGTGAGAGGAGTCGAGCAATCATGGTGGAACGCTTTACGCTGAGCCGCAAAATGTTTATAGGGTTTAATTACATTTTCCTGACTCTCTTGTCGGTTCTGTGCATATTACCGCTTATTCATGTGCTGGCTGTATCGTTCAGCTCCAGTTCCGCGGCCTCCGCAGGTTACGTCAAGCTATGGCCGGTCGAATTCACGCTGGAATCTTATAAGTACGTTCTGGGAAAAGAAGAGTTTTTCAAGTCGATCCTGGTGACGATCAAACGCGTTGCCGTCGGTTTGAGCGTCAATATGGTGCTGACGATACTCGTCGCTTACCCCCTGTCGAAAGAGGTAAACAAATTCCGGGGGCGGACAGTCTACGCTTGGGTGTTTGTGTTTACGATGCTTTTTAACGGCGGGCTTATTCCGTTATACATGATGGTGAAGTACACCGGAATTCTCGATTCCGTATGGGCGCTTGTATTGCCGCAAGCGGTGCCGATCTTTAATATGATCCTCTTGCTCAATTTCTTCCGGGGTTTGCCGAAGGAATTGGAAGAGGCAGCCTTTATGGATGGTGCCGGCCACTGGACGACACTCTGGAAAGTGTACGTGCCGTTATCCGCGCCGGCCTTAGCTACCATCACGCTGTTCACCATGGTATTCCACTGGAATTCCTGGTTCGACGGACTCATCTTCATGAATTCGCCGGGAAATTACCCGCTGCAAAGCTACTTGCAGACCGTGATTATTCAGCAAAATTTTAATAACGCAAGTCTTGAAACGATAGCGGAATTATCGAAAATCAGCGACCGCACCTTTAAATCCGCGCAGATCTTCCTTGGTTCGCTGCCGATTCTGCTCGTGTATCCATTTCTGCAGCGGTTCTTTATGAGTGGGATCGTGCTCGGCAGCGTGAAAGAATAGCAGTATTCAGGAGAAATCCCAAAGATGTTTACAACGAAGGAGTTAGTCGCATGACATACAATTCGATCAGACCGGGCCAGGTATGGCTGGACACCGAGGGCAAGCGAATTCAGGCCCACGGCGGATCTATTATTACCGTAGGCGATACGTTCTATTGGTATGGTGAAAACAAAGAAAAGACGAAGGCTGGCAGCGGGATTTGGCACTGGGGAGTAAGATGCTACGCCTCCAAAGACTTATACAATTGGGAAGACAAAGGCGTGATCATTCCTCCGGACGTAGATGACGTTGATTCGCCGCTGCATCCTGCACAATATATGGACAGACCGCATATTATCTTTAATCAGTCGACGCAGAAATTCGTATGTTGGGTTAAAGTCATGAGGCAAGAAGGTCAAAAATCTACGATCCTGACAGCGGACCATATCCTTGGTCCCTACACGGTCGTAAACAAAGATATTCGCCCTTTAAACATGGGCGCCGGCGATTTCGATTTGGTCGTCGCGCCGGACGGCAAAGCTTATTATTATTTTGAAAGAGTCCATTCCGAACTCATTTGCGCCGACTTGACAGATGATTATACGGACGTAACCGGCTATTATTCTACGCATTTTCCTCATGTCCAGCCTCCTTACGTGCGGGAAGCGCCGGCCTATTTCAATCGAAAAGGGCTGCACTATTTATTTACGTCGGGAACGACCGGCTATCATCCGAACCCATCGGAAGTCGCTAGTGCGAAAACCTTCCATGGACCCTGGGAGGTTCTGGGGGATCCGCATCCGGACGACCGGTCGCGCACGTCTTATAATTCGCAGATTACGTCCGTCTTTAAGCACCCGTTCAAGAAAGATCTCTATATCGCGCTCGCGGATCGATGGATACCGAACCTTCCGGAGCTTGTAGGGGATCGTTTTGCGGACGGAACGCAATCCCGCATCGCAGCCGACATTTATAAGTCGGTCTTCGACCCGGAAATCGACTATGTGCTGAAAGAGGAAGACAAACTGCCTGTATCGATCGATTTCGATACTTGCAATTCCGATTATGTATGGCTTCCGGTCCGGTTTGATGGGACAATGGCTTACCTGGATTGGAAGGAAGAATGGAAAACAGAGGATTACGAATAATAATAATTGACTTAAACGGGAGTGGAAGATACGCATGGACAGAAGAACGTTTAACTATTTGGATTCTTCCCTATCTGCTCAAGAGCGTGCGGAAGATTTATTGCAGCGTATGAGTATTGAAGAAAAAATGGGCCAAATTGTCGGCTATATGCCGGATAAAGGGTCGATTGAAAAGCTGGAGAAGGACTTTCCCCAGGGCGCAGGGGAAGTCGTCATGTTATTCGCGGGTGGATTGGATAACAAGGAGTCCGTCGTTGAAAATGTTACCCACATCCAGAATAAAATTATGGAGTTAAGCGAACACAGCATCCCCGCTATTTTTCATGTGGAAACATTAACCGGTGCAATGCTTCCTGAAGCAACAAGCTTCCCGACGGGAATCGGACAAGCCTCCACCTGGAACCCCGCGCTTCAGAAGGAACTGGCCACAATTATTCGCAATCAGGCCCGGGCCGTCGGCGTTTCGCATGCGTTCGCCCCCGTGCTGGATATTAACCGCGATCCTCGCTTCGGTCGTCTTGGTGAAACGTATGGGGAAGACCCGGCATTGGCGGCGGCAATGGGAACGGCTTATGTGTCGGGTTTGCAAAACGATGGTGACCTCAAAGAAGGGATGCTGGCATGCGCCAAGCATTTTATCGGCTACCATATGACACAGGGAGGCATTCATGCTGCGTCGACGCCGGTTCCGCCAAGAATGCTTCGGGAGGTTTATGCGAAGCCATTCCAGGCTGCTATGACGCTTGCAAACATGAAATCGATCATGAATACGTACAGCTCTATCGATGGCGAAGTTGTAGCCGGTTCCCGTAAGTACCTCACCGAATTTCTGCGCGGGGAAATGGGCTTTGACGGCTTGATCGTATCCGACTACGTCTCCATCTCTGAGATTCATTCGAGGCATAGGGTTGCCGAGACCATAACGGATGCCGGTGAATTGTCCTTGAAGGCCGGAATGGAAGTAGAGTTGCCTTCAAAAGACTGCTATAACGACGAGTTAATGCAGCGTATTCGGGACGGGAAGATCTCCATGGAGTTTCTCGATCAAGCTGTCCGTCGCGTATTGATCGCGAAGTTTGAATTGGGCTTGTTCGAGAATCCTTATCCGATGTCGAGGGCTGCCGTGGAACGGATTTATGCAGATCCTAATAATAAAGCAATTAGCTTGGAAGCAGCGCGTCAATCGATCGTTCTGTTGAAGAATAATGGCCTGCTTCCGTTGCAAAGGAACGCGCAAAAGAAAATCGCCGTTATCGGCCACCATGCGGCATCCACCAGATCGTTTTTCGGCGGCTATTCGTATACGAGCTTGTTCGATGCCATGCACAATGTCGGGAACACGATGGCGGGCGTGGACTTTGAGAAAATTTCAAATCTGAATGCGAGCGAGTTCGGCGTGGCTAAGAATCACTACACGTATCCCGGAAGTATCGTGCAGGTCGAAAGCCCGAAAACGGAGGAACTCGTCAGAAAGCATTATCCGACATGTAATAATCTGCTCGAGCAGATCATTCTTGAATGTCCGAATGCCGAAGTGACTTACGCTTATGGTTACGCCTATGCCGGGAACGATACGTCCATGCATGATGAGGCATTGGCGGTGGCAGCAGAAGCGGACGTAGTCATCTTTACTTTAGGCGGGAAGCATGGCTGGGGCATGTTCAGCACAACGGGCGAAGGGATCGATACGACGAATATTGGGCTTCCAGACTGCCAGGAAAGCTTCATCCGGAAATTGGCGGCTTTGAAGAAGCCGACGGTCGCGGTTCATTTTGACGGCAGACCGATATCGAGCGACATGGCAGACCAGCACATCGACGCTGTTCTCGAAGCTTGGAATCCGGGACAATACGGTGCGAAAGCCGTGACGGATATTTTATTCGGCAATTATAATCCGGCTGGAAGATTGCCCGTTTCGATCGCTTACAACGCCGGACAAGTGCCTCTTTTCTATAATCACGATCAAGGATCGAGCTACCATGTCGGCACGATGAACGATTATACGAGTTATCTGGATTGCCCTCGCGAGCCCCGGTATTACTTTGGACATGGCTTATCGTACACTTCCTTCCGTTATTCGAACATGACGGTCAGCAAGGAAGCGTATGAGCCTGCTGAGCAAGTTGTCGTCACAGTCGACGTCACGAATACGGGAGAGGTATTCGGCGAGGAAGTCGTTCAGCTCTACATTCGCGACAAATATGCGAGTGTCGTACGTCCCGTACAAGAACTGGCAGGTTTCGTTAGAGTCCCGGTGAAATCGAACGAGACGAGAACGGTCCGATTCCATATGGATCCGGGTCAATTTGCTTTCCTGGATACCAACATGGTGTGGAAAATCGAGGCAGGCGAATTCGAAGTTATGATTGGGGCTTCTTCCCATGATCTCCGGGCGAAAAGCTCTTTCCGAATTTCATCTGATTTGTTCATTGACGGAAAAACAAGAGGGTTTTATGCGGATGCAAGCATTCAGTCGTAAAGGATGGCCGATGCGATAAGAGAGTTTTCAAAGGGGATAGGAGCGGCAAGGATATACATGCTGATTGGATTGGTTGGAAAGATGTAGACGCCAAACGAAGCCTATTGCTAAGCAGCAAGCGGAAATAAAAGAGAACAGTAAGTAATCCGTTGTAATCGCGGGTACTTACTGTTTTTTTACAAGCCGCGATCCTAAAGGAGCGAAGATTAATATGAGCTATTTTGCATGTTACGAACCTTCAGGTGAATTACAGAAAGAATCCATTGGGTATAGACGATACTCGTCCCCGGCTCAACTGGGAACTGACATCGGAGAAGAGAGGCTTTATCCAATCGGCCTATCAAATCGAGGTCGCAAATCATGGCGATTTCACGTCGGCATTGGTAAGGGACTCCGGCAAAATAGAATCGAACCGCAATGTTCACGTCGAATACGCGGGTCCTAAGACCCACCATTTTTTACCTACCATACCATAATTCCTATAAAAATAGATTTGGTGAACGTAATATCACAAGCCAGAAAGTAGTGGAAGTATCCCGTGGTAACACAAATATTCAAGATCTGGTTTGGAGTAATTAATCCCGGCTAACTGAATAGCCTCAAGCTGTTTTTGCGACAGATGAGATATCGGATACAGCCCCAGAATATACACCGAAAACGACCAAACGAAAGTGGCCTTGTTTTCTGGGGCCGCTTCAGGAAAATATTTGTCCAAGCTTGCAAATATAGTGTCCAGAAAATGGGTAACCTTTTTGAAATCTGCAAGCTTTTCAACACTGCTGTTGATCTCGAGAACTGAAAAGAGTATGGAAAGCAGCTTCAACATCTTTTCATGCGATAACAAAGTCTTCGTCAGAAAGCCGCTATATTGTTCCTTTGTCATCTTAGCTGTGGTGTTTATTATTTCCAACAGACTGGCTTGCCAACGCAGCAATTCCCGTGCCAGAAGGTCCAGCAATACCTCGTCTTTCGTCTTGTAATAGTTATAAATCGACGGGCGTGTAAAAGAAGTCATTTCGGAAATTGCCTTAAATGTTACGCCTTCATATCCGCTTTGACTGAATAATGTGTCGCAGGCATTGATGATTTCTTCCTGTCTGCTGCAGGTGCAAAGTATCGAGATAGCAACTTCAAGTGAATTGCATTCACGTGGGTTTACCAGTTTAGTTTTACGGAATCGCCTGCCGGACAGAAAAATGCTCAGCCTTTTCAGAAAAATTGCAAATGGAAGTCTAGAATCTAAACAAAGTCTCATTACGCTATATATTTGATTGAAATATACTTATTTCAGGAAATCTCATTAAATAAATGAGGAGGTAGATTGTTAATTCCGTAAGCGCTTGCAGATTCGAATCGTTAAGAGTTTCGTTATATTATTTACGGCTATTTTTCTATTTGAAGGGGAGGAATACGATGAAGATATCTAAAAAAACAAAAAAGAAATTTAAATGCTCTAAACTATTTGAACGGATAGCTGCTGCGGCCGGTGCGGTGATTATGTGGAGTACTTTATTAACACCGAGTATAAGTGCCGCTGCGGAGCCGTTAGAGAAGACCAAGTCTACGTCAGTTGAGGAGTGTACATCGCAGCAAGTATCCGGGCCTATATGGGTCACTCCTGAATGCGAGGATCCGGATTACAATCAACCGGTTATAGACACTGTGACCGATCTGATCACCCCGGTACCGCATCGAAAAGTATCTGGCCACTTTGAGGGCACGGATAAGAAGTTCAACTTTTACTTCCCGCCGAAGAGCCAGTGGAAAGGGCGTTTTTTCCAACTGGTATATCCGCTTTTTGACGAGAATGCCAGGGACGTAACGATCAGCTTTGGCGCAGACAGCGGTGCGTATACGGTACAGACAAACGGAGGCGGCGGATACCGGGTCGATGCAGCCGCCGCAAAATTTTCAAAAAAGGTAGCTGCGGAGTACTACGGCACTTCCAATCGGATCTACGGCTACATTTACGGAGGCAGCGGCGGCTCCATTCAAACTGTTGGTGCCATTGAGAATACCTCGGGGGTATGGGATGGTGCTGTACCTTTTGTCCCGGCCATACCGACATCTATTCCGAATAGCGCATTCATACTAGCCTTTGCGGGGTTTGTACTGAATGACAAGGCGCCACAGATTGCGGATGCACTAAACCCAGGAGGCAGTGGTGATCCTTATGCCAGTTTGAATGAAATGGAGAGGTCAGTGCTGCGAGAGGTAACGCAGTTGGGGATACCGCTTAAGGCATGGGAGAATTACAAGGCGCTCGGTCTGAGCAATCCTGAGGCGCTCCTCGGCTTCGCGGACGTGATTCGAGCAACGGATAGCACTTATGTCGAAGACTTTTGGACTAAACCAGGCTATCTGGGGACGGAACAATCGGACCTCGGCGATTTGTTCCGGAGCGCCAAGGTCGACCAATTCGCCACTATAACGCAAGTCATTCGGGATGAGCATAATGTACCGATTAGTTTTTCTGTGAATGGCCCACCGACGAAACTGACTCGAACCGGTACGGATTACACACTTTATGCGGTTGATGGAAAGGCAGAGGTCGGAAAACTGACAGGTTCACTGGATACAGCGACTAAAGTATTCACGATCGGGAGCGGAAACTCTGCTAACGTATTGAACGCCATAAAGAATGGTGTTAAATTGCATATCGACAACCGTTGGTCCCTAGCATTACTTTCGTACCATCGTCATCAGGTTCCGAGCAGGCCTGGCTTTTATCCTTGGGATCAGTTCAGAGCGGCTGATGGAACGCCGATTTACCCACAGCGTCCAATGGAGATTGGACCCATGATCATTGGTGGCGTGGCTGGCGGGGGAGTATCTTCACACAGCGGAAAAATTCAAGGGAAAGTCATCTTAATCACAAACCTGCTCGATCTAGGTGCTCTTCCTTGGAATGGGGACTGGTATCGTGCAAGAGTGAAGGAGTCCCTTGGAGAAAGCTTCGATGATAATTTCCGGCTATGGTACACCGACAATGCAGACCATTACGATGGTGAACCTCGCAGTCCTGTTGTAGTGAAGTATGATGGCATTTTTCAGCAGGCGCTTCGTGACTTAAGTGCCTGGGTAGAACAAGGTGTGGCTCCTGCAGAATCTACTCACTACGATGTAGTCGAAAGTCAGATTAAGTTACCGGAGAGTGCCGATGAACGAAAAGGAATACAGCCTGTCGTTGATCTTTTAGTGAATAACAGTAATACGATACATGTTGAAGCCGGTCAACGCGTTACCTTCGAGGGGAAAGCTGCAGTCCCGTCTGGTTACGGCAAGGTTGTAAGCACGAAATGGGACTTCGAAGGTACGGGCAATTTCACGGAAATGCCTTTCGGAACACCGGAGCCTTCGGTGACAGCATCGGTGTATGACACGTCTTCGGTTACAGCATCGGTGTATTACACTTATACCAAACCAGGTACCTACTTCCCATCGCTGAAAGTGACCTCCCAACGTGATGGTGACACGAAGACTCCATACGCACTGGTTGAGAATCTGGATCGCGTTCGCGTTGTAGTCGAATCATCACCAAATAGCCCAAGCAATAACGGTAGTGGAGGTTCCGCCCAAAACACGTCTGGCAACGGTTCCACCCAAAACACGTCTGACAACGCAATTGTGACTAACGGTCAAGTACTTGTTAAACCGATGACAAATGCTGACGGAACAGCGACAGTTAAGCTGGATGCTGTAACGATGAAGAGCGTACTTGAACAAACTGAAGGCAACAAACTTCATATTAAAGTAGAGACTTCTACAAATACAAATCAAATGGAAGTCGAAGTTCCGGTTGATAAACTTTTAAGTAAAGAAACAGCACCGATTAAAGATATCGAAATTGATACTGAATTGGCTACAATAACTGTTTCCACTAAACTAATTTCAAAGAGTTCAGCAGCAGCCAAGAATGTGAAGGTTTCAGTGGCTAAAGTGGATACCTCCAGCTTACCGGCTGAGATACGAGCTCGATTAAAAGATGCTGTAGTGTACGATTTTAATCTATCGGTTGACGGTCTGAAGGTTAGTAAGTTCGATGGTCGAAGTGATGTTCAAGTAGCAGTGCCATATCAGTTGAAGCCTGGTGAGAATCCGAACAAGGTTGTTATTTACTACATTAAAGATAACGGAGAACTGGAGATTGTAAAGAATGGCAAGTATAATCCAGCCAAAGGTAAGGTGGAATTCAAGCCTAAGCACTTTAGTCAGTATGCAGTGGCATATGCCGAAGTGAACTTTGCAGATGTAAAGCAAGTATGGGCGAAGGATCCAATCGAGATATTAGCTTCACGAGGAATAGTTAAAGGTGTGGATAATGAACGCTTCAATCCTGACGAAAAAGTGACAAGAGCTGAATTTTTATCCATGTTGATGAATGTATTCGAATTAACTGCTAAGGCAGGTGCGGTGACAACTTTTTCTGATGTCAGGACAGACACGTGGTACTTTGACGCGGTTGCAACAGCACACCAATTAGGCATTGTTAACGGCAGAACAGACGGCAGTTTTGGTGGGGATGACGAAATTACCAGACAGGATATGGCCGTAATGGCTTATAAAGTTTTAGTATATGCTGGGCTTGTGTTGAGAGTAGATGCCCCTATAGCATTTGCGGATGTAGATACAATTTCTCCGTATGCGTTAGAAGCAGTTATTGCACTGCAATCAGCTGGAATAATTAGCGGATTAGGCAACGGTGAATACGCACCGAATTCTCAAGCAACTCGCGCGCAAGCGGCAGTAATCACAAACAACATCTTAAAGTTAGTAAATGAGTGGTAAAAAAGGGATGGATTTCCCAAGTTTTGTTGCAATTAACGGTTTGTTATCCCGATCGCGTTCAAGTACGCTAAAAGCGGGGCTTGAGGTGAAGGCGGCGGGTCTGGTAGGCTGATGCCCGACGCTAAAAAGGCCCTGCCCCTTCGCCCATCGCGCGTACGCCGGACCCGCCAGAGGCTCCAGGTCAAGCCCTCGGCACTTGTTTGCTAGATTCCTTTTCAAAGGTTACACTTTTTGCTTGATAGTCTCCTGGCCGGTTATAGCACCGGCTTTTCTTTATTTTAACCTGGACATCTTGGCTCCTTCGTACCCTTCTCCATTCGATAAATGGTAAGCAAGTCCGGCCATATCATCAATTAAACGGACACCGCACCTAGTAGCTGATTGTGGTGCATCGGACAACGCCATCGTAGTGGTTTTGCAGCATTTTGGCCACTTCGACCATCGGAGTGAGTCGGCAGCGAAGTCCCCACTGAATCCAGTCTTCTGCTTCCAACAGACTGGCTTGCTAACGTAGCAATTCCCGCGCCAGAAGGTCCAGCAATACCTTGTCCTTCGTCTTGTAATAGTTATAAATCGACGGGCGTGTGCCTATCTGTTCCGATCTCCCTTTGAGCTTATTATAATGGGTTAGTTGACAAAATGTAAGTTATTGTGTAATATAATTACTGACATAGTGTCAATTGAATAATGAGGGGGCGGCAACATGAAAATGAAATAGTTACAGTTACAGGTGCCAAGTATCGGAATAGCAACTTCAAGTGAATTGCATTCACGTGGGTTTACCAGTTTTGTTTATTACGATCTGGTCGTTCTCGGAAAAAAGACCGGGAATTTTTCGATTTGACTTAAAGCCGGCTTAAAAGCGGTAGGCTCGACTAAGCTCGGCCTAGTCATTTTTGCGAAGGAAATGGCTAAGTGTCTGGAAGGTACGGATGTGACGATCAACAGCTTGCATCCCGGACTGATCAAGTCGAGCTTGCTCAAGCAAATGCCGAGCTTCATGCAGTTTATGTTCGGGCTGATCTCGGCAAAAACGGAAAAAGGTGTCGAAACTCCTGTATATCTTGCCACTTCGCCTAACGTGCAAGTTGTGAACGGGCAATATTTTGAAAAGCGCGAAGCAGTGAAAACATCGCCTGGAACAAATGATGAAGCGACAAATGAACGTTTCTGGTCGTTGAGCATGAATAAAGAAGATGAAAATGAGGAGGATATCCGTATGAGAAGAAAAATTGCGATCGTTACGGGAGCGAATCGGGGGATCGGGTTTGAAATTGCCAAACAGCTAGGAAAGCTTGGCGTCACCGTCATCATGACGGCTCGTGAAGAAGACAAAGGGATGGCGGCCAGTGACAAATTGAAGCAGGAAGGGCTTGACGTTCATTTTCACCAGCTTGATGTGTCTAACGAGTCCAGTATTCGCAAGCTGGCTTACGACATCCGGGAGCAGTTCGGAGTCGTTGATATTCTGGTCAATAATGCAGGCATCAATATCGATGGTAATAAGGATACGACAAATATCGATTTGGATACGGTTCGAACTACGATGGAAACGAATGTGTACGGTCCGCTTCTCTTATCGCAAGTGCTCATACCTTTAATGCAAAGCAGTACAGACGGCAGAATCGTCAATGTATCCAGCAGCATGGGAGCTTTAAATGATGGTATGGGCGGGTATGGCGGAAATTTTGCATACAGTATGTCCAAAACTGCCCTGAACGCGCTTACGATAAAATTGGCAGCAGACATAAGTAGCAGCAAAATCACGGTAAATTCGATATGTCCGGGATGGGTTCGTACCGATATGGGCACTGCTGACGCTCCGAGATCGGTTGAACAAGGGGCCGATACGGCTGTTTGGCTGGCGACGGGCAATGTAGGAGCGACCGGCAAGTTTTTTAGAGATCGCTCCGTGATCAGTTGGTAACAAAATAATCCCTTTTAAACTTTACATTCAGCGTATGGGTTTATTATTTAAGCCAATGAGCGTTAGCAATCACATAGCCGAAAAGTTAAAGAAAGAAGCAATTCACCTGGCCCTCGCAAAGCAGGTGAATTGCTTCTAAATAATCATTGAGCTAACGCATTCTCCTAGTTTACAAAAAACGTCGATTGTCCCGTATTGGATACTTTGGTTTAATAATGGGCAGTCTTTGAGCAACGCGACAAGAATAAATGCTAAAATTTAAAAACCCCTTTGTATATAGATGTTTCATTGTTTATAACGTGCTTATTAAAGTTACAATTTGAATTGGGAAGGAGGGAGAATATTGAGTACAGTGTCTCGTGGTGTTCACATTGGTCCCCCTCGGTTAAAAATAGCGATTCAAGCCATTCTTTGGATAGCCAAAAGTGGCAACTTGATAAACAGTGCGATGATAGCGAGTCAAGTCGATTCGCATGCTACTTTTATTCGCAGAGTTATGCAGTCATTGAACAATGCCGGTATTGTTGAATCAAAAGGCGGACGGGAGGGGGGATATTTTTTAAGAAAATCTTCAGCAGAGATTACATTAGGCGATATATACGAAGCAATAAGTAGTGTTTCCAATGATGCCGAAATTAAAGCGGATTATAAAGTGGATTATGATTGCGAAGCCGGAGAACGGTTAGATGTTGAACAGTTCGATATTGAACTTGAAAAGATTCTCCAGGAAGCCGAATTAAAGACAATTGAGTATTTGCGAAGTTACACGATTGCTCAATTAATGGATCGAGTCCAATTCATTTAAAGAACAAACAATAAAGCTCTATAGCTAACACTAAGTTGCAAGATCATATGCAACTTTTTATTAGAATAAATTGTGCTTAATACAAGCACAAAAAAAGAAAGGAGCCTCAAAGAAAATGCGGTTATCGCATATGTTAGAAGTCCAGATCGCACTGAAATGTCAAATCCGAATTTGAAGATTATCGTCGGAGAGCTAAATAATCAAGCTTTAGTTCATGTGTTTGTTTAAATAATTATAAATGGAGGAATTACTATGGAAAAGAAACGTGCTGTGGTGATCGGGGCGACGGGACAGATTGGGCGAGCGGCAGTGGATGCGCTGGCGCGGGACGGCTGGGATGTAACAGCGGTTTCCCGGAGCGGGGGGCGGGACGAAAGATGGCCTGACGAGGTACGGGTCACGCAGGCCGATCGGGCCGATGATGCGGCCCTGGCCGCCGCAATCGGCGACGGCTGTGACGTGGTAGTGGATGTCGTCTCTTACGGTGCGGCACACGCACGGCAGTTGACTGCTTTGGCGGATCGCATCGGCTCGGCGGTGGTCCTTTCCACAACGCTAGTATACGAGGACGACAAGGGGCGGAACTTCGAGACGGTGGCGGAACCGGACGGCTTCCCCCACTTCCCGTTGCCGATCCTCGAGAGCCAGCGGACGATCCGGCCCGGCGAGGCCACCTACAGCACCGGCAAGGCGGCTATGGAGCAAGAACTACTTGCTGCGGGCAACCAGTTGCCAACAACGATACTGCGCGCGGGCGCTGTTTACGGCCTATACAGTTCCTTTCCCTACGAGTTGTACTTCATCAAGCGTAACCTTGACGGGCGGCGTCAACGAGTTCTTGAGTACCGTGGGGCAGGTCTTTTCCATCGGGTGAGCGTTTACAATCTCGCGGAGTTGATTCGGCTGGCGGCTGCGAACCCAGGCTCTCGCGTGCTCAACGCCTGTGACCCTGAGGTGCTAACAGTGGCCGAGATCGGAGCGGCAATTGATGCCGTGATGGGCGTAGAGGCTCCCGAGACGTTACTGCTGGACGGTCCGGCTCCGTCGCGGTCCGTGGGAAAAACACCATGGATGGTTGATCACCCAGTAATCTGCGACATGGCCGCTGCCGAACGGGAGTTGGGCTACCGGCCAGTGGCGGCCCACGCCCAGAGCCTGATGGAGACGGTCGAGTGGCTGGCGGGGCAACTGGCAGGACGGGACTGGAGAGAAGTCTTCCCGTTGTTGGCCTATGCGCAGCCGTACCTCTTCGACTACGCGGCCGAGGACGCCTGGCTGGCTGAAGTCCTGAGGTGACATACGAGAAAGGGGTGGCCGAACGTCGGAGAGCTAAATAATCAAGCTTTGGTTCATCAAGCTATTGATCATTCTGATGTCGTAATTAGCACGCTTGGTCCAGCGTTAATGCGCAAAATAAATAGCGAATGGCAGGAGGAGTAAGAGGAATGGTTAAAGGCTATTGGGTCATAGGCATTGATGTCCACGACATGGAAAAATTTCAAGCATACATGGCAGCTACCCCTGAAATTTGAAGTATGGTGCTCGCTTTCTGGTGGGCGGAGGCAATCACTTGGTGCCAGAAGGGAGTCAGCAAGCGTCTTGTTGAGGATCCAAGCGGAGTTGGTGTTGGCTGGGTGCTTAGAAAATATGGTGGTATCAACGATATGAACGCCCAGCCAAGCACTGAAGATGTGATTGCAGCCGAGGGAGCGCCTCTCGCGGGTGTCTTTTTGACACACATCCATCTCGACCACGTAACAGGTCTACCAGCTGTCCCTAAAGAAACACCTATCTACTGGTAAGAACGAAGCCAACGCCCGTCTCTTCCTAAATATGATGGCGCAAGGCACAAACAATCGTATGCTGGCTGGACGTCCGCCTCTTGAAGAATTGCCATTCCGTAAAGATCCAGATGGCAGCTTGAGTGGTGTTGTCGATGGCTCATTCTTTGCCATTCCAACACCTGGTCACACGATTGGTCACGTGTCATTCCTGGCACGTACAAAAACTGGTGCTGTCCTTCTTGTTGCGAACAAGATCACAAAGTGGATAATATTCAAAATAATGAATATTCATAAAATGCGTTTTTTCTCAGAAAAAATGAAATATTTATAAATTGGCTAATTTGAGTTTTAATGTTATTCTCAGAAAAAACTGAAAAAGTCCTTTCGCGTTTTTCTAAGATGAAAAAAGACCGTTTTCAGCCTGTGAGAGGTAGCGTCAAGAAGTTTGTGTAAGTCAGTAGGGTAGCTCGTCGAAATAATGGATGAACTGTTATTTTGCGAATATTCAGAACAGATGGCCGGCGGCGGGTGTAGCCCAAGCGAAGGCGCGGGAGTC